>NZ_JAJAYI010000056.1 GCF_026786305.1 Cryobacterium sp. | reverse complement strand
CGTACGGGCCTTCAGCACCGATAACAACGTCGTCGGCAACACCATCAAGAACACCGGCAAGCGCGACCCGTTCTACGGTGAGGGCATCTACATCGGAACCTCAGAGAACAACTGGTGCGCCCAGACCAACTGCCAGCCCGACAACTCCGACCGCACGTTGCTCATGGCCAACAACATCAGCCTGACCGGCGCCCAGCCGATCGAAGTCAAGGAGGGAACCTCGAACGGCATCATCCGCGACAACATCATTGACGGTACCAACGCCATGCCGCACGCTGAGGAATGGGTCAAGGTCAAGGGTAACGACTGGAGTATCTACAACAACCAGGGCAGGAACAGCACCATGCACGGCTTCGCGGTCAACGGAAGCGTCACCGGCTGGGGCCTGCGCAACACCTTCTTCGGCAACACCGCTCCGGTGAACGCCGCCGGGTATGGTTTCTTCATTCACGAGCAGGGCGGCAAGGGTGCCAGCGGCACCAAGGTCTACTGCTCGAACACCGTCACCGCTGCAGGGTCAGGATTCTCTAATCAGGCCTGTATCTCTTAACAACACGCTCTGATCGCCGGTCGAGCGCAGCCTTCCAGCTACGCTCGACCAGGGGGAAGACGGCGGCCGCCGAATACGCGTTCTCAAAGGCGGATCGGGCCAGATCCGCCTTTTTGGTGCGCCAGGCGGTATCCGTCATCGCGTGCCGCAGTGCCGACTCGAGCGAGTCGATATCGCCGGGTTCCACGATAACGCCCACGCCGTTCGCGAGCACAGCCGGCACGCCGCCCACCCGGGTCGCCACGACACAGTTATCGCGGGCCATCGCTTCGAGAATGAACATAGGCATCGCTTCCTCGCGGGAGGGCAACACCGCGATCGCCGAACGCTCAAGCAGCACCATCAGGGCCTTGTGGCTGAGCGGGCCGACGAACTCGGCCCGCGTGAGCGGCACCATTGGCTGGTCGGTGATCGGGCCGGCGATGACGAGTCGCCAGCGTGGATGCTCCGGCGCGAGCCGCTGCCACGCCGCCGCGAGCACGTCGACGCCCTTGCGTTTGCTGACCGCACCGCCGAACACCATGAGGGGTTCGATCTCGCGGCGGACACCGTCGGCGACAGCGTTCGGCACGAGCACTACCCGCTCCCCCGGCACAAACTCGGCGGCCGCGGCGCGCGATTCGGCCGAGAGGGCCAGCACCACATCGGCCGCCCGCAGAATGCGCCCGACCAGCCCGGGCCGTTTCTGTGCGAAGGCGGCGAAGGAGCTGCCGTGCAGCTGGGCGACCGTCGCGAACCCGCGCGCGCGTGCGAGTGCGAGCAACGCGCCCTCGCGCCCAAAGGAACCGCCCTGCGACAGATGCGCGATCACGACGGTGTTCTCGGGGTTGGACAGGCGCAGTACCGTCCAGAAAGCGGATGCCGCCACAGCAACTGCTCGCACCCCGCCACTGCCGTCGCGCGAGGAGATCATGTGCAGGTCGAAGTCGGCGAAGGAATGCGCCAGGTAGCCGTTGACGACCTGACTCATGCCGCCGGCGACCTCACCGCTGCGCCCGATGTGCACGGCGAGCAGCCGTTCGGGTGACGGCGCAACCATCGGACTGATCGTGATCGGCTGGGTGTTGCCCGGCTCCGTTTCGCCCGACTCAGCGTCAGCCGGCTCCGTCATGATCGGATGGATCTCTATCGGATCGGTATCGACCGGTCCGGTGTCGTGCGTTTCGGCGAGGCTCACCGCACGCTCTCGGTTGTCAGCACCTGGTCGAGCAGGCGACGCACGGTCTGTAATTCGCCCTGCGCTTGGGCCAATCCGGCCAGAATGGCCGCGCGCCGGCCGAGCAGGTTCTGCAATCGCCCCGTGATCTCGGCCGCGCTCAAGCCGGAGCTGGCGATGCTCACGTCGTGCAACCCGGCGGCGGCGAAGTGTCGGGCAATTTTGTCGGACTTGGCGTCCACCAGGAGCGCCGCCGGAACCGCTCCCTCGGTGAGGGCACCGACGAGCACGTGCAAGCGATCGCTCACGGCGAGCGCCGCCCGCCGGTACAGGGCGCGCAGACGCTGTTCCTGTTCGTCGTGGGCGGTGCCGTTCCAGCGCAGTGTCTGGCCGCCGAGGTCGACGGCGAGCTGACCGCACTTGTCGTCGTCGCGCAACACCTGGGTAACACACCAGATCTCGAGGCCGTTGTCGGCCGCGACGGCGCGCACCCCGGCAAGCCAGGCGGCGCTCGGGTAGTCGAGGTCGGAGCGCATCGACACAACGAGCACGTCGCGGCCTGCCGTACCGTTCGTATCGGCACCGTTCGAACCGGCACCGGTGCTGGCGAAGGCCAGATCGGGCATGATACCGCCCTGCCCGAGATACCCGGCCGTAGCCGCATCCCGCCAGAATGAGACGTTCGACAGCGCGATCGAGGGCCCCATGAGCGCACGCGGCAACGGGGAAAAGTTGCGGCTGCCGACGCCGATCCGGGCGACGCGGCCGTGCCGGGCGCGCACGAGAGCGAGCACCGGCAGCATGGCGAGGTGCTCCTTCATACCGGTCAGGGTGAGTTGAATCTCTCCCGGTTTGAAGACATACGAGGCCCGGCCGCGTGCCGCACTCAGAAGCGCCGCCGTGTACCAGCGGCCAAAGGAGCGGTATTGCACGTCGTCGGGCCCGAGGCCGAGCCCCTGGGCATACCCGTCGGGCGCGTCGCCGACGTACACGTGCAGCGGGCCGCTCGCACGCAACCAGTCGAGCAATTGGCGGCGCAGCAGAATGTCGCCGATGTTGTCGTATTGGCCGCGGGCGGGCACGAAGATCGCGCGCAGTACCCGCTGATGTGGTGCTCGTTCGCTCATCGGTCGCTGGGCAGCGGAATGCGCACACCGGTGTCGATGGCGCGGCCGGCAGCAAAGCGGATGACGTCGGCCGTCAGATCGGGCGCGTCAACGGCTCGGGCGACCCCGAGGTACTCGGCGAGTTCGGCGATCTGCATCTGATGGTCGTCGACGTGTTCGCCGCGGTGCTTGCGGCGGGTCACGATGACCGGAAAGATACCCATTTCGAGCAGCGCCATGAAGGTACCAACGCCAGCGTGGGTGATCACGACGTCGGCGGTCAGCGCGGCGTCGATGAACTGCGCGGTCGGCATCATCTGGTGCACCTGGCCGGGAAGATCGGTGCGGTTGGTGGTGAAACCGAGCTGCCAGACGGTGCGATCATCGGCCAGGCCGCTCGCGAGGACGGCGTCGACGAGGGAATCGAATCGATAACCCTCGATGGTACCGAGGGTGACGAACAGGCTGGGGCGATCCGGCGCGTGTCGGCTCAACGAATGGTAGGTGGAGAGCACGCTCGGGTGTGTTCTCCAGCGGTTGGTGGCCCAGGCGGGATGCTGGGTGCGCACGCTGACCAAGTGGCTGGCCGCGAGCATCCGCCCGCTGAGCGATGGCCCTTCGACGCGGGAGACGCTCTCGATGTACAGGCTCGGCACGCCCCTGAGCGCGGCCTGCGGAAGCGCGGCGACGGCGAGGCCGGCGCCGGTGCTCACGGCACCGTCAAAGGTTTCGTGCTTGAGCACCCGGCGCACGATGCCGGCCGCCCGCATCATGCCAACGTAGTCCCGGGGACGCACGTACGGCACGTGGATGCGGCGACGGCCGGCCAACAGGGAGCGGCTCTGCACGGAATCAAAGGTGACCCAGAGCGAGCTGGGCGAGGCGCCGAGCCCCGGCGCCAGCCGCACCAGCTGCGCCAGATGCCCGCCGGTGGAGGCGACGAGCAGAAGCTTCCGTTGCGTGGCGGGCGACGAATCGATCGGATGGGACATGTGCACGGACACTCTGGCTCCCTTCGGGTAAAGCCTGTATAAAACTGTTTCGAACGTGCGTCATAGAACGTGCGCCACGGTGGAGAACGCAGGGTCTACCAGGTGACGCGCTGTTGGGCGGGGGCGTCTGTGGAGGCAGACTCACGCTCGGGCGGAGTGGAACGACTCGCGTCGCTCGCGTCCGCGTCGATCGGTCGAGTGGCCCGGGGTGCCGTGCGGGTGGTCGCCGCGAAGCCGCCGTCTCGCACGAGCGCGTCGGGGCCACGGGTGGGAACCATCGCCAGCACGACGCCAAGCGGCGTGGTACCGACAGCTTCAAGGGCGTGGAACGCGGCGAGCAGTTCGGGTTCGCGCACCCGGTTGGCACCGACGACGAGAACGGTGCCGCCGGTCCAGCGGCTGAGCACGGCAGCGTCAGTCACGGCGAGCACCGACGGGGCGTCGATGAGCACATAGTCGTAGCTGCTGCTGAGCACGTCGAGCACGGTGCCCATCGTGGTCGATCCGAGCAGTTCGCTCGGGTTGGTGGGGACCTTGCCCGATGACAGCACGGTGAGCGGATGCTGTGTGCCCCACGATTGCAGGGATTCCTTGAGTTGCACGTCACCAACGAGCACGTCGGTCAGGCCACGATCGGCGTCGAGACCGAGATAGTCGGCCAGCCGCGGTGTGCGCAGGTCGGCGTCGATCACGGCGACGGTTGCGCCGCTCTCGGCCAACACGATGGCGAGGTTCACGAGCGTCGTCGTCTTGCCCTCCCCCGAGACGGAGGAGGTCACGACGAGGCTGCGGCGACTGGTGTCGGCGTCGGCGAACTCCAGGTTGGTGCGCAGCACCCGGAACGCTTCGGCGCGGGCGGTAGATGCACCGTCGGGGGTGATGATCGGGTTGCCGCCGGCTTCGAGGGGGATGCTGCCGAGCACCGGAACAACGGTGAGCCGCTCGATGTCGTCACGGTTGGAGATGCGACGGTCGAGCAGTCCGAGGATGAGCGCGGTCACCAGACCGACCAGCAGGCCGATCAGCAGACCGAAGGCAAGGTTGAGGTAGAGCAGGGGCAGCGCGGGGTTGTCGGGAGAGACTGCGGGGTCGAGCACTCCGACCGTGACCGGGCTCGCGCCGCCGTCGGCGGGCGTTTCCAGCTGGTTGATGACGACGTCGGTGAAGCTCTCCGAGACGGCCTGCGCGAGCTGCTGCGCTGCATCCGCCGTGGAGGCGAGGGCGGCAATTTCGATAACGGCGGAACCGGGCTGGGTCGTTGCCGTGACCCGCCGGGCCAGGTCGACCGCGCTCTCGTTGAGCTTCAAGCGCGTGATCACCGGGTCGAGTACGCGGGGGCTCGTGGCGACGTCGAGGTAGTAGGGCAGCTTCTGCACCACAAAGTTGTTGCCCTGCACAAGGTCACCGGGAGTGGACCCGTTCTGAATCTGCGCGGCGACGAACACCCGGGTGGAGGATTGGTATTGCACAGGGGTCAGCAGCGCTGACGCTGCCCCACCGACCAGACCGAGAAGGGTGAACGCGACAATGAGAGTCCATCGTTTTCGTAGTATACGAACCAGTCGTTTCAGTTCCATGCGTGCTTCTCCCCGCGTGATCGGCGCGTCGTGCTTCGGGTGCACGACGACAGGACCCTATGTTGGCATAAAAATCCTCACTTATGGACGGTTGGTACCGAGGATTTAATCAGTCCGTGTTGTAGTGTTCACCAAATTGTCGATGAGAAACTGACGAATGCTCGCTCGCGTCGCCTCGTCAAGGAGTTCCAATGCGTGTCGTTTACCGGGTTTCACGTCGAGCGTGACGGGTACACCGACCGCCTTGAGCGCGCGCGCCATGGCTTGGCCCTGCTCGACGGGAACGAGTTCTTTTTTGGAGATGGCAATGTAAAACGGCGGGTCGGTCGTGTCGACGGAGTACAACGGCGATGCGTCGTGGGCGTTTGGACAGTCGGCGAAGTCGTCGCAGCCGAGGTATTGCAAAATGGATGCGATTGCCATTTTCGATGGGTCACCGAGCTGGAGTCCGTTCTCGGTGAGGTCAACCGCGGGTGACATCGCCACGACCGCAGCGACCCGGTCGCCGCTGGTCAGGCTGCCGGTACCGTTGGTTCCGATCGAGGAGGCGATGATCGCGCCAGCCGAGCTGCCGAACAGTCCAATGCGTTCGGGGTCGATACCGAACTCGGCTACCTGGGCGGGCTCGCGCAGCCACTCGAGCGCGTCGGTCACATCGTTCACCTGCGCCGGATAGGCGAATTCCGGCGCCAGTCGGTAGTCGACGGAGAAGGCCGCAATGCCGCCGTCGGCCAGCTCTGAGCAGAGGGCGGTCATACCGCCGAAGTCCTTGGTGCCGCTGTCGAAGCCTCCGCCGTGAATGAGGATCATCGCCGCGGTCGGGGCTTTCTCTCCCTTGGGCAGGCAAGCGTTCAGCAGCAGCTTCTGGCCGCGAGCGGTGCCGTATTGCACGTCGTTGTGCAGCACGACCGAGTTGCTGTGCGCGTTGTCGACGGGCGCGGCGGGAGCGGCGGAGCATCCGCTCAGCAGCAGACCAACAGAAACCGCGAAGGCAATCACGGACGAGAGTTTCTTCACGGCAGATCTCCGTTCTGATGAGCCCGACGCGAGACCGGTTTGGTCTGGCGTTTGCGGAACGGACTGACCCAGAGAAAGGCGAACCGGCGGAGCAGCTTGGCGAGGTAGAGCGAAGCGACGAGCGCGACGGCGGCGAGCAGGAACGGCAGGGCGTTGCCGGCGCGTTGAAGCCAGGGTGATTCGGCGAACGGTGCGAGCAACGCGAGGGCGCTGGCCACGAGAAACAGGTGCAACAGGTAGATCTGAAAGCTGTATTGGCCGAGCGTGCTCATGAAGTTCAGCCATTTCACCCGCACCAAAAGGGTCGCCAGGGCGACGCCCATCGCGACGGCGACGGCGCTTTCAAGCAGAATCAGCCCGGGCAGACGGGAGAGGTGCAGCGGCACGAGCAGCACGGCGAGGCCGACATACGCGGCGACGAGCACGATCGCGTGCCAGACGCGCACCCGCGCGGCCAGACGATAGACCGTGTGCGGAAAATAGACGGCGACGATGAAAAACCCAAAGTTGGCGGCGACCCGGTCCCAGCCGACGTTGTCAAGGTCGAGCACGCCCGGCGTTGTCGACACGATCGCCAGTACGCCCGCGAGTCCGATTTGCACGCTGACCGGGAGTTTACGTAGCAGCCATGCGAGCAGGGTGAAAATGGTCAGGGCCCAGATGAACCAGTAACTGCTGGTGGGCCAGACTGGCAGCAGCGCAATGTTGAGCAGGTCGGTCGGGGATCGCTCTGTACCACGCAGGTGCGGCACGACGAGATAAAACCCGACACGGATGACGGACCACAGCAGGTAGAGATAGACCAGCGTGAGCAGACGACGGCGCCAAAGATCTTTCAGATTCCAGGTGAGCATGCGCCGGGCGGTGAGTCCGGCGATGAAGAAGAACACCGGCATCGGAAAGAAGCCCAGTACGAGGCGCAACCGCGGTGTTCCGCCGGCCAGCCCGAGGTCGTTGAGGAACAACGACGAGTGGTAGAGCACGACGAGAATGATCGCCGCGCCCTTGGCGAAGTTGATCCACTCGCGGTTCTCGGCCCGCATCTCTTGCACATGCGAAATGTACACGAGAAAAACTCGCTATGGTATCTCGCCCGGCCGTCAGGGAAGGTAGTCCTCGAACGAGTCGGTCTGAAAGGCCCGCTGCAGCGAGGGTAACGCACCGGTGTCGATGTTCACGATGGACTGCCCGTTGGCCGAGGTTCCGGTGCCGCTCGTGGGCAGGGTGAAGAATGTGAGATCGCTGCCGTGCAGGTCGCGCAGCTGCAGCTGCAGGCCGGTGAGGTAGGCGAAGTCGAGGCCGTCATCTACCGCGAGCCACGGGGTCACCGCCTCGATCAGGTGGACGAGGGTGGCCGGATTGGTCACGGTGCGGGAGCTCATGACGGTGCTCAGCATGGCCTTGAGGAAGCGCTGCTGGTTGCGCACTCGGGTGAAGTCTCCGTCCGCGAAAGCGTAGCGTTCCCGCGAGTAGGCGAGCGCCTCGGCGCCGGTCACGATTTGCTTGCCGACGGCGAAGCTGTGGCCCGTGATTTTGGAGGAAGCAAACGCGACAGGGTTGTCGATTTCGACGCCGCCGAGGGCATCCGTGATGGCTTGGAAACCCTCGAAATCGACGACGGCGACATGGTCGATGCGCGTCTTGATCAGACTTTCTACGGTTTGAACGGCGAGCGGCACCCCACCCCAGGAGAGCGCGGCGTTGATCTTAGCCTGGCCATGGCCGGGAATTTCCAGCCAGCTGTCACGCATGATCGACATAACCCAGACACCTTCGTGGTTGGCTGGAATGTGCACGATCATGATCACGTCGGAGCGTTGTCCGGTCAGGTCGTTGATCGAGGTGTTGTGCGCGCCGCGGGTGTCGGAACCGAGCACCAAAATATTCTGGGCTTCGGCCACCTGGCCGGAACTGGGCGCCGGACGCACATTGTCGGGCGGAAAGACGGTGCTGAGAGTGGCGACCTGGTCGTCAAAGGAGTGGCTGATTTTGTAGGCGCCAACACCCCCGATTCCGGCCGCAAGAAGCGAGAGGGAGATGATGCTGGCGAGAGTGATCCGCCAGACCTTTTTGCGGCGCCGGTGTCGAAGTGTGTAGGGCACGGTACTGCCTCCTGAGACCGCCTTCGGGAGCGGTGTGCATACCGTAGGCCGGTCTCCCCTTCAGCGGAATGGGGCAACGCAGAGTCAGCCTCGAACTGGGGGTAAAAGCACGAGTCGCGTGGAGAGGTGAGCCCCGGGGCCAGACGGTGACGTAGCGGGGCCAGACGGTGACGTAGCGGGGTCAGACGGTGACGTAGCGGGGAATGAGGTCCTCGAGCAGGGCGGCGGTGTCGGGCCAGCCCTCGACGGCAATGCACTCCACGCCGAGCACCTTGACCGGGTAGTCGTTGCCGTTCTCGTCGAGCCGATCACCGACGAACAGCATGTCTTCGAGGCCGACACCGGTGAGGCTGGCCAGACGCTTCATTCCGTAGGCCTTGTCGATGCCCTGCCGGGTGATATCAACGGATGTCGACCCGCCGGAACGCACCTCGAGGTCGGGTAGCAGTGCCTGCGCGCCCTCACGCAGGGCATTCTTCTTCTCACCGGTCGGGTCCCAGGCGATCTTGGCCGCCACCGGGGCGGCCTGACCGAGTGCGGAGAAGGTGATCTGGGAGCCGCGGTCTTCGAGAATGGGGCCCCAGGTGTCGCTCTCCCAGAAGCCCAGGCGGCGGGCGGTCTGCTCGACCGAATCGCGGGCCCGGGTCTTCTGGTCGTCGCTGAGGTTCTCGGCGTACACCTGGGTCCAGCCCTGGGCGTCGCTGCGGTAATACTGCGTGCCGCAGGTGGGCATGAGGTGCAGGCGGGCGAGTTTTTCCGGGCTGATCTCGGGCAGGTTGTCGATGATCTGCGCCTGGAACTGACCGAACTGGCCGCCGGAAATGATACAGACCTCGGTGACACCGAGCAGCTTCACGAGCAGGTCGATCATGGTCGGATCGAGCGCAGACTTGGACGGTGCGAGCGTATCGTCGAGGTCAAAGGCCACCAGGCGGGGAAGAAGAGGCATCAGTCCACTCTATCGGCGTGAGCAGGGCTCGGCCGTGTGCGCTGCCGGTGCGTGCGATGCCACCCGCCGGCGGCGCGCCGCTGGCATGCGCCCGGGCCGAGGGCGCCGCAGTTGTTAGCCTGAGCGGGTGCGTACTGACTTTGACCCCCGGGATCTGCCCCGCCGCGACTTCTACCGCCTGCTGAACTCGCTCGTGGTGCCGCGGCCGATTGCGTGGGTGTCGAGCCGGTCGGCGGCGGGTGTCGACAACCTGGCGCCACATTCGTTCTTCACCGTGGCATCCGTGTCGCCGGCCATCGTGCAGTTCACCTCGGTGGGCGTCAAGGACACCGTGCGCAATGTTCTCGCGACCGGGGATTTCGTGGTGAACTTTACGCCGGAGTCGCTGTTCGAGGAGGTCAACGCGACCGGCACCGACTTCGGGCCCGAGGAGAGCGAGTTCGACCGGGCCGGGCTCACTCGGGAGCCGAGCCTGACCGTGGGCTCGATGCGGGTCGCCCAGTCCCCCGCGGCGATCGAATGCCGCCTGCACTCCACGCTCAAGCTCGGCGATTGCACCCTCGTGTTCGGCGAGGTCACGCACATCGCGGTGTCGTCTGCGGTGCTGAACGGGGCGCATCCGCTTATTGAGAAGCTGCGACCGCTGTCGCGGCTGGGCCTCGATGAGTGGGGAACCATCGGCGAGGTCAAGGAGATCAAGCGCATTCGCGCGAGCGACTGGCCGCGCGAGTTTCGCCCGCACCAGCACTAGCTAGGCGGTCGGCGGGAACAGGGCCTCGGCGAGCAGCGGGCCGAGCTGGGCGCTCGCCTCGCGCACGAAATGCTGGCCGTCGAAGAACACCGGCGTGCTGTCGATGAAGGCGGGGCAGCTGTTGTCGACGCAGAGCCACGGCACGACGTTCACGTACTGGGCGAAGCCGCCGTGCTGGCTGACCGCAGCCTGCTCACTCGCGACGACCTTCTGATAGAGGCTCGACGGGCTGTAGGCGCAGTCCTCCGGGGCGCTCGTGAGAGTCTTGCACTCGGAAAACGGCGTGCTGGCCGGCGGCGGCGAGAGTACCGCAACGTGGTCAGTTGACCCCTGCAACGAGGTGATCGTATCGGCGGTCGCGGTCTGCCACTCGGTCAGGGCGGCGGCTCCTTCGTTGCCGCTGGCGAGGCGCACGATGGATGCGGCCAGGCTCGACATGATCACGAGGTCGGGCGAGAGTCGGGCGACCTCGGCGTAGACCCAGGCGTGGTGGTCGTTGCACGTGGCCGCCGACGCGTCGGAGGCGTTCTTGGGCGCGACCGAGATATTAACGGCCGGGCAGGAGAACATGGTCAACGATTGCACGTTGTAACCAAGCGGTTCGAGCGCCGCGCGAATGGCCGGCATGTAGCTGATCGCCATGGAATCGCCGAGCAGTACAGCGGTCTTCGCCGCTTGGGGGTCGCCGTAGAGGCAGCCGACGGCGTTCTTTTTGCTGACTGAGAGGCAGTTGTCGTCGACCCATTCCGGGACGCCGGAGTTGTCGCCGAGGGCGTCGAACGCCGGGGTAGCCTCGGGCCAGGCGGTACTCGCGAGGGCCGCCGTGATAGCGGCCTGCCGGGTCGCCAGCAGGGTGGCGGGTTCGGTGGGCGTTTCCACTCCCCGATCGGCGCCCGCGCCGATCGGAGCAGCGTCCGCAGACGGGCCGGACGCGGTGCGGGCGTTCAGGGCGACGAACGAGACCGAAACGATGACGAGGGTCACGACGACAAGGGCGCCGATCCAGGCTTGGGCCGCGCTGATGCCCCAGCGGCGTTGGGGGGCGGGGCGGAGCATCCGTTCTCGCTGGCGGGTGTGGGAGTTTTCGAGCCAGAGCGAATGGCGGATGGGGTCTTCGACTAGGTGAAAGGAGAACACCGAGAGCGCGACCATGAGCACGAGGGCGAGCGGCAGATAGAGCGGCGAGTCGGTGGCGAAGACGGTGGCCAGCAGAATGACCACTGGAAAGTGCCAGAGATAGAGGGAATAGGAAATTTTACCGACGTAGCGACTGAGGGGGTTGGGCAGGGGGAACAGGAGGCGCTGCTCGGGCCGGCCGATACCAGCGGCAATGACGAGGGCGGCTCCAGCGACGGGCAGCAGGCCCCAGGGCGCGGGAAACGGCGAGTCGCGGCTGATCAGCACCAGGCTCGCAGCGATAACGGCGAGGCCGAGCCAGGCGAGCACGGGGCGCAGAGCCGTGGGCAGCTTGGCGATCCCGGGCGCGGACGCGGCGAGGAGTGCGCCGATGCCGAGCTCCCAGGCTCGGGCTCCGGTGGAGAAGTAGGCGATGGCACTGCTGGTGGAGGTCTCCACGAAGCTCCAGGTCAGAAATGCAAGGGTGATCACACCCGTGGTGACGGCGACCGTCGTGATGAGGGCGCGGGCGCTCAGCGTGCGGCGGCCGGCGAGGGTGAAGATGACGATGAGCAGGAACGGCCAGACAAAGTAGAACTGTTCTTCCACCGCGAGCGACCAGTAATGCTGCAAGGGGGAGACGGCGTTGGTGGCCTGCAGGTAGTCGGTTCCGACGAAGGCGAAATGCCAGTTGGCGACGAACAAGGCTGAGAACACGCCGTCCCACAGGGTGCTCAGGGCGCGGGCGCTCGGCAACAGCAGGAACCCGATCGCCACCGTCACAACGAGCACGAGCAGCGAGACCGGCAGAATGCGCCGGATGCGCCGGCGGTAGAAGTCGACGAGGGAGATGCGGCCGGTGCGGGCATGTTCCTTGAGCAGCAGGCTCGTGATGAGAAAGCCGGAGATGACGAAGAAAATATCGACGCCGATGAAACCGCCCGAGGGCCAGCCGAGCAGGTGGTCGAGAATGACAACGATCACGGCGACCGCCCGCAGTCCTTCAATGTCACCACGGAACGTGCGGGTGGCAGATTTGCCGCCGGCTGGGCTGGCCGGGTCGGGTGCGCGTTGCTGAGTTTCCAGGGTGGACTGAACGGACATGTATAGCCTCCGACTCGGGTTTCGGAACTGGTACCTGTTGGGCCCAGCGTTCGGGCACGCCCTGAGATTATGACGTAATCTCAACTCGTCATGCAAACCCGGCCCACGAGTTTTTACCTGACCGACACAACCTCGCCGGTGCGGGCCGACTCCTGCGCGGCGAGCACAATTTCCAGCGAGCGGATGCCAGTGGCCCTACCCGTTCAGGGCCACGGCGCCCAAGGCGAGGGCTGCGATGAATGCCCAGGAGATCAGACCGACACTGAGCGCCCGGCCGCCCGTGCGCAGTAGTCCGCCAAGGTTGACGGTCGTGCCGAGAGCAAAGAGTGCCATCGCGAGCAGTGCGGTTTGTACCAGATCGGCGGCGTCGAGAACCTGAGCGGGCAGGGGCACCAGGGTGCGCACGAGCGTGGCCGCGATGAAACCCGCCACGAACAACGGAATGATCGGCGGCCGCGGCGCACCGGGAGTATCGGCATCCGTTGGTGAAAGCGCGCGGTCGTCGAGGCGGTGGCGTTCCACGATCGAAGCAACCGAAACGATCGGGGCGAGCATGAGCACGCGCGTGAGCTTCACGACAAGGGCAACGGCGAGCGCTCCCGACCCGGCAATTTGGGCGGTAGCGACGACCTGGCCGACGTCGTGCACACCGGCGCCGACCCAGTGGCCAAATTGCATCGCGCTCAAGCCGAGCGGATGCCACAGCAGCGGCAACACGGCGATCGCGAGGGTTCCACACAGGGTCACCAACGCGATCGGGGTGGCTGTCTCTTCGTCTTTGGCCTTGACGACGCCGCTCATGGCACCGATCGCCGAGGCGCCGCAAATACTGAATCCGGTCGCGATGAGCAACGGTTGATGCCCGGGAAGGCCGAACCAGCGGCCGAGGCCGAGCGTGCCGACGAAGGTGAGCAGCACGATCGCGACGGTGCTGGCGATGGTCACCCAACCGAGCTCGGCAATGTCGACAAGGCTGAGTTTGAGGCCGAGCAGTACGATTCCAAGCTGCATGAACGGTTTCGCGGCGACGGACAGGCCGGGCGCGAGAACCCCAGCGAGCGCCGGACGCACCGCCGGGATCTGGCCGATGACGATTCCAAGCACAATGGCCATGGTGAGCAGGGGGATGGCGGGTACGGCGACGTGCACGCCCCAAGCCACGAGGGCAGCGACGGCCGCCACGAGAATTCCCCGAAACCACATTCCTACGAGTCTAGGCGGACCCGCGAGCTGACCGATCGAAGTCGCGGGGGGCGGGGCGCAAGCGCGAACGATCGCCCCGCCAGAACAGGCATGCCCGGGCCCGGAACGCGCTCTGGGAGAGAGCTAGGGGCGCCCGAGGCCGTGGTAGGTCCAGCCGGCGGCGCGCCAGGCTGCCGGGTCGAGGGCGTTGCGGCCGTCGACCACCGTCTTGGTACGCACGAGCGAGCCGGCCCAGACCGGGTCGAGGTGCCGAAACTCGGGCCACTCGGTGACGAGCACAACGGCATCCGCTCCGCGCAGGGTGTCCTCAAGCGATTCCATGTACTGCAGCTGCGGATGGCGCGCCCGCGAGTTCTCGATGGCCTGCGGGTCGGTGGCCACGACTTCGGCACCGAGGCCGCGCAGCTGCACGGCCACGTCGAGCGCCGGAGAGTCGCGCACGTCGTCGGAGTGCGGCTTGAAGCTCAGGCCGAGGACCGCGACTTTTTTGTTATAGACGGAGTCGCCGAGCGCCCCGACGGTGAGGTCGACGACGCGCTGGCGGCGACGCAGGTTGATCTTGTCGATCTCTTTGAGAAAAGCCACGGACTCGCCGCGCCCCAACTCTTCGGCGCGGGCGGTGAAGGCGCGAATGTCCTTCGGCAGGCAGCCGCCCCCGAAACCGACCCCGGCACCGAGAAAGCGGCGGCCGATCCGGCCGTCGTAGCCGATCGCATCCGCTAGCTGGGTGACGTCGGCCCCGGTGACCTCGGCGATTTCGGCCATGGCGTTAATGAAGCTGATCTTGGTGGCGAGGAACGCGTTCGCGGCGACCTTGACGAGTTCGGCGGTGGCGTAGTCGGTGATGACGAGGGGGGTGTCGGCGGCGAGCGCCGTGGCGTAGATCTCGTTGAGCAGCGCTGTGGCGTGCTCGCCGGCCGCGCCCGGGGCGATCCCGTAAACGAGGCGATCGGGGCTGATGGTGTCGTGCACGGCGAATCCCTCGCGCAGAAACTCGGGGTTCCAGGCGAGCGATGCTCCGCTGCCGGCCTCGATGAGTTCGGCCAGGCGGGCGGCGGTTCCCACCGGCACCGTGCTCTTGCCCACGACGAGGTCACCGTCGGCCAGATGCGGAATGAGCGATTCGATGGAGGCATCGACGTAGCGCAGGTCCGCGCTGTAGCTGCCGGGCTTCTGCGGAGTCCCGACGGCGATGAAGTGCACCTGTGAGCCGGCGGCATCGGCTACGTCGGTACTGAAGCGCAGGCGACCGCTGTTCATTGCCGACGTGAGAACCTCGGGCAGTCCGGGTTCGAAGAACGGGGGCCTGCCGATGGCAAGTTGGGCGATCTTGGCGGCGTCGACGTCAATTCCGACGACGTCGTGGCCCAGTTCGGCCATGGCCGACGCGTGTACGGCACCCAGGTAGCCGCATCCAATGACAGAAATTCTCATTTATTCCTCTCGGTCCCCCCCAGAGCATAGTGGGCGCGGCACGTCGTCCCAATTCGGACCTGTAAACATGTGGATGCCCCCGTGCTTTCCGGGCCCGGGCCCGGAAAGCGGGCCCATGATCGTGGGCCCGGGTTCAGAAGGTGGGCCGGGGCGGGGCGGCCGGCCGGGGCAGGGGCCGCCGTTTCAGGCGGTGCGGGCCAGGAGGTACGCGTTCAGTGCGCTGGTCAGAGGGTGGTCCGCAGGGAACGGGCCACCGTCGAGGACGACCACGGAGACCGCCAGGCGCACGCTCGAGACGAGCCACGCGGCATCCGCCTGGCGAAGCTCGCCGATCGTGACATCACGATAGTCGACCCGTTCGCCCCGCGCACGCAGGTAGTCGAACATGCTCTGCTGCGTGGTTCCGTGCAGAATGGCCCCGCTCGGCGCCGGCGTGACATACTCACCGTTGATGCGCAACACGACGCTCGAGGTCGGGCCCTCCAACACGTAGCCGTCGGTGGTGAGAAAGATGGTGTCGTCGGCGCCGCGCCGGTGGGCCTCGCGGATCGCCGCCATGTTCACGGCGTAGCTGAGGGTTTTGGCGCCCATCAGCAACCAGGGGGCGCGTTCGGCCACGCCGCGCGGGTAGCCGCGGTCGAGGGTGATCGCACGCACGCCGCTCGCGCGCACCCCGCTGAAGTCCGCCGCCGCGCTCGCGTGCAGCCAGGCGGTTGGCGCCGGGCCGTGCTCGACGCCGCGGCTGAGCACGAACTTGAGCGCTATCTCGCCCTGCTGCGGAATGCGCGCGACGGCGTACGCGATCGCGGCCCGCCACTGCTCGGCATTCGGCGCCGGCAGCTCGCAGATGCGCGCGGAGTTGCGCAACCGGCTGACGTGCGGCTCGACCTCCTGCGGGTGGCCGTTGACGACTGCGAGGGTCTCGAAGACTCCGTCGCCGCGTTGGGTGCTGAGCTCCCCCACTCGGAGGGCCGGGGCGCTGGACTCCATCTCGTGGAAGGTGCCGTCAAAGTTCTGTCGAAGCGAGTCGGCGGGCACGGGGTCGATCAGCAGGGTGAAGGGCAGTCTCATGCACCGAGCCTACTTCGCGCATCCGCGCGCTGCGGCAAGCGGATGCGGCCGTCCACCAGCAGCCCGAATCGGTCGCGGGCCAGGCGTATCGTGGCTGCACCCAAAACGGCGGGTGCGGCCAGCAGGTCAGCTCTGGAAGGCGACGATCGGGTTGCTGGTGGGCTGGTCGGACCCTCCGTTAGGTTCAACGGTGACGCCAACCTGGTCGCCGGCGCGCATCCTGCCCTCGAGCACGCGCCAGGCGGTGCCATCCCCGCTCGAGTCGAAGGTTCCGGCCGAGGCCGCTCCCTCACCGTTGATATACCAGAGCTGGTAGTCCTGGTTGCTCGGCAGCACGGGCAGGTTGTCGACCAGCACCGCGGAGATTCCGAGCTTGTTGGACCAGACCAGGGTGGCTTCCTGGCCGTCGGCGGTGGTCGTCGCGGCGCGCTGGGAGTCGGCGGCGGCGTTGATCTGCGCGAGCCCGGAGGCCTGCTGCGACTCGAACTGGTTGGTGTTGAGCGTCTGGCCGAGGAAGGTTCCGCCGACGAACAGCGCCACTGCGGCTGCGGCAGCGAGCAAGAACTGCGCCGGACGCTTGAACCAGCGCGTCTGGGCACGCTCCGATGCCGTCGCTGAGAGGTGCGTGCTGCTGGCTGCACCGTTACGTGAGTGGATGTCCGCGACCGGCCGGTTGAGGCCGGCACCGGAAGGCGCAGCGTTGGCAGGCGCGTCGCCGCCGGACGTCGGCGCGGGAACGACGGAGGTCGCACCGGGAACGGACGCGGCAGCATCCGTTGTGGCGGGGCCAGCGGCACGCGATGCGGGCACCGGCGGAAGCTGCGGGGTCGACGCGAGCATCGACATGAGGTTGGCCTTGAGCGAGGCCGAGGGCTGCACGGGTGCCACGGCGAGGCCGAGGGCCACCGCGGTGTCGTTCAACTCGGCAGCCTCGATGCGGGCTCGCTCGGATTCGGCGAGGTGCGCCTCGAACACGGCTGTGTCGTGCTCGTCGAGGGCATGCAGGGCGTAGGCACCGGCGAGGTCGGCCGGGTGTTGCTCGGCATCATTACGGCCGTCGCGGGTCATGATGCCACGCCCAATTCGTCGCGCAGGCGGATGAGTCCGTCGCGGAGCCGCGTTTTCACGGTGCCCAAAGGAATGTGGAGCATGTCGGCGACCTCACTATGACTCAGCCCGCCGTAATACGCGAGGCTCACAGCTTGACGCTGCAGCTGTGTCAATCGAGTCATCGCCTTCTCCACCCTTTCATGTTCGATTCGTACTTCAACAGTTTCGGCAACGTGATCGAAGGCCACTGCCAGATCACGGATTCCGATTTTGGTGTCGCGGTCACGTCCGGCCTGCGACGACCGAATTCGGTCGACCGCTCGCCGGTGTGCCATGGTGAGGATCCAGGTGCTCGCACCACCACGAGTTGGTTCGTACCGTGACGCCGACTGCCAGATCTCCAGAAAAATCTCCTGGGTCACTTCTTCCGACTGCGCGTGGTCGACGAGCAGACGCTTGACCAGGCCAAGCACTCGCGGGGAGATCTGGTCATACAGTTCTCCGAAGGCCGATTGGTCGCCGTGGGCTACTCGACCCAGCAACGCCTCCTTGGTGGCAGGGGCTGCTGGCGCGAGGTCTCCGGCGGAATCAACAGTCATGAGATCTAGCATGTCAGGTCTCGTCCCGTTCCATGACTATGGTTCGGTGCGAAGTCGGTAACGGATTGGTCGATCTGAGAAGTCATCCGCGTGAACGGATTGCCCGCGCGGTTCGCCGTGCAGCGCCAGGTTGCGGTCCGCGGGCGGGTGTCGTGAAGGTGGCAGGGAAGAAGGTCGGGCCGCAGAGCACCTCTCGGCGCGAGGCCGCTCGAAGCGGCGAATAATGGAACCCGGGATTACTGCGACCCGACCAGCTTCCAGTGTATTCGAGCAGGGCGGTCGGCGGCGAATGTTCGCCGTCGGCGCACAGTGGATTCTGGGGTTACTCGGGCAGCGAGGCCGTGGGCACATGGCGATCTCGATCCGCGCCCGTCGGGTCCCACCCTGTGAACGCAGGCCCAGGATAGAACATGGGCCCACTTTCCGGGTCCGGGCCGGGCAAGTAAATGGGAAGGCCCGGGCCCGCTACTCCAGGGAGTCGCGGCGCCAGAGGCGCGCGCAGGCCGCGAACTCGGCGGCGGTGGTCGAGAAGCGCAATGCCCGGGTGGTCAGCTCCGACGAGCGGTGCGGCTCCGTCAGCTCAAGATCGTCGGCGATGCTCGCCGCGCCGACCGCGGTGACCCGGCAATACGCCGCGCCGCGATCCAGCGCGACGGCGAAGTCGCCGGTGAACAGCCCGCGCAGAATCTCGTCGGCCAGAACGATGATCTCGGCGGGACCGGTGGGCACCGCGGCGCCCGCGACGAGCGGATCGATCGTGGCCGCAGCATCCGTTCCCCGCTGGTAGAGGTAGGCGCAACCCTCAGGATCCTGCCGGATGAGCATGCGAATAAGGTAGATGCGCCAGAGCGCGCCCGGCAGACTGCGCGGCGTGGCCCTCGACCAGAGCTCGGCGACCGCGTCGATGCCGTTCTCGTCGGTATACCTCACGAGACGTTCGACCGTCTCCGGGTCGGGGTCGCTGCGCACCCGGTTGAGCAGGGCCTGCGCGGTTTCGTGCGCGACGCGGCTGATATGGGCCGGATCGTCGCCACCCTGGAACGCCTCGAACTTGTTCACCGAGAACAGGGTGGGTTTGTGAAAGTTGTCGGCCACGGCTGGTTCTCCTCGGTTGTTTTGGTCTTCAGACGGCAGGTTTTTTGCTGCCCTCCACGCTACCCAGAAAAGCTGGGCGCGAATCCACGGTAGATTAGAACCTATGGGCCTCTAGCTCAGTTGGTAGAGCAAAGGACTTTTAATCCTTGGGTCGTCGGTTCGAGCCCGACGGGGCCCACCATGATCGCGCACGTGGCGCGGCACATGCGCACTGAATCCACCGGATTCGGTGCGCATGTGCGTTCTCCGGCCCGAGCGCCGGTTCTGCCCGCCGGTCGCGGGGTACGCCCGTGGCCAACTCCGGAAAATTTCCGGCCACGCTGAACCGCCGCCCCGTGTTTTTCTTGGCCGAACCGTCACACCGTGACCGGATTTTCTGAATCAGCCACCAGGTCCAGCAGAGAACTGGGCACCGGCGCAGCGCAGCCAGCCTTAGAGGGGTCAGCTCACGAAACGGAATAAATACCACGCTAAGAGTTTCCGGGCCTGTGCAGGGGGCGGAGTTTTCCGGCTTTGGGTTGGCGGGGGTTGTTCCAGGTGTAGTCGCCGGTGAGGTTGATGTGTTCCCAGCCGAGTG
>NZ_JAJAYI010000055.1 GCF_026786305.1 Cryobacterium sp. | reverse complement strand
GGGGAGTTCATGCTCGTCTTCTCGTCATCGACGGGCCCCCCGAAGAGCCTCCTACGCCGCTTGCTACCGAAATGTTTCACGTGAAACCCCCTCGACCACAGTGGATCGGTCATGCTGATTTGGCGGGCGCTGCGGTCGTTGCGCACAGCTCCCCACGCCCCGCAGTGCCAAATTCTGTCTGGCAACCACGCGAACGGTCGGTCAACCTACTGTAGCTCGAAACACCCGCGTGACCTCGGTGGCGACACCGTCCCCGAGCAGCAAAATCTCTACTTCGGTCAGCCGGAGCCGTTTGATCGCCTTCGCGGCCGCTGACAATTCCCTTTCTACGCTCGCGCCCTTCATCAAGATCACCTCGCCGCCCGATCGAACAAGCGGCACGGTCAGGGGGAGCAGCTTCGACAGAGCACTCACGGCCCGCGCGGTTGCCTGGTCGAGAATCGGCGTGGGGTTCGCTTCCTCCGCCCTCGCACGCATTACCTCGACGTTGGTCAGCCCAAGTTCCGCCGCCTCGTGTCGGAGCCAATCACAGCGACGTGCCATCGGTTCGATGAGCACGAACTGCGCGTCCGGACGCGCAATCGCCAGAACGAGCCCGGGAAGGCCAGCCCCGCTACCGATATCCCCCACCCGCGCGCTGGGCCAGATCAGTGGAGCGACCAGTACAGAATTGAGAACGTGGCGGGTCCACAGGCGGGGGAGTTCAACTGGGCCGATGAGCCCCAACTCCTCACCGCGCCGGGCCAGGTCATTGGTGTACTTGCGGGCCACGTCGAGCCGGCGTCCGAAGAGTGCAGCAGCAGCGTCAGGCTCCGTCTCGTACGCACGCGTTGTCACGAGCACCCACCGCGATGTTTCACGTGAAACTATGCCTGCGTGACGACGGTGTGGCGGTCGCGCCCTTCGCCCTCCGATGCGGACACGAACCCGCGCGCACCAACGATGTCGTGCACCAGCTTGCGCTCATAGGACGACATCGGCGGCAGGGATGCTGCCTGGGCTCCGGCTTCAATCCGCTCGACCGCGTGATCCACCAGTGTCGTCAACTCCGCCACGCGAGCGGCGCGCGAACCGCCAACGTCGAGGATGAGCCTCGAGTACGATCCGGTCTTCGCCTGCACGGCGAGGCGCGTGAGCTCCTGCAGGGCGTTCACGGTGTCGGGCTTCGAGAGAATCCGAAGGTTGCTGTCCTGGCTCGAGTTCACTGAAAGATAGGCACGGCCGTCGCGCGCGTCGATATCGATGTCGCCGTCGAGATCGGTGATGTCGAGCAGCTCCTCGATGTAGTCCGCGGCGATATCGCCTTCCTCTTCGAGCTGTCCGACCGTACGCTCGGTCTCGGTCGGTGTTTCCGCGACCACCTCGGTCGCCCTGACGGCATCCGTCGGCGTGATCTCGCTGGGGGTGTTCAGGTCGCTCACTGCACTGCTTTCTATCAAAAGGGCGAGGGGTGGTGCGTTAGCGGTTGGCGTTTGGCTTCTTCTTCGCACGGGCCTTGCCGACGGGCTGCTGGCGCTGTGCGGGCTTGACCTCGTCGCGCGGCTTCTCGTCCTTGTCCTCAATGACTGTGATCCCGCGGCGCTGGTTCTTCTTCGCGATGCGGTTCTCACGTTCGAGGGCCGCCTCGCTGCCAGGGGTGGGCATGTTCCGGATGACAATGAACTGCTGCACCATTGTCCAGAAGTTCGAGACGAGCCAGTAGAACATCACGCCGAGGGGGAAAGTGAACCCAGAGAATGCGAACACGAGTGGCAGCAGGTACAGAAGGAGCTTCTGCTGCTTGTACATGGGGGAGTTCTGCATCTCGGGCGACTGATTCTTCGACATAATCTGCAGCTGCGTGATGAACTGCGACGCCGTCATGAGCACCACCATGATCGATGCGATGACGATGACGGCGACGTTGCCGTCGGCGCTCGAGATGGCGAGGTGCAGGGGCGCGCCGAGCAGCTCGGAGGTTCCGAACGACGTCGCGAGTTCCTGGTTGAGCAAGCCAATCCCCGCCGGATTCCCGTCGCTCTGTGCGCTCTGCAGAACGGAAAAGAGGCCAAAGAAGATCGGCATCTGCAGCAGCAGCGGCAGGCAGGAGCTCAGGGGGTTCGTGCCGGTCTTCTTGTAGAGAGCCATCGTCTCACGCTGCATGGCCTCGCGAGAGAACTGGTCCTTCTTTCCCTTGTACTTATCCTGAATTTTCTTAAGGTGCGGGGCGACCTCGAGCATCCGTCTTTGGCTCTTGATCTGGCGCACGAATACGGGGATGAGTGCCGCCCGCACGACAAGCACGAGGCCGACGATCGAGAGCACCCAGGTGATTCCTGCGTCGGTGTCCATTCCCGCCATCGTGATGAGCGAGTGGAAGGCGACGAGGATCGCCTCGATAACCCATTTGATGGGCCAAAGAATTGTGCCTAAGAAGTCCATGTCTTGGGTCAGCCCTTTCCATGGCTTGATAACAGGTCAGAGTGCGACCGATTTACTTGAGTTTGCGTCACGAAACCGAACCGGGTGATCGTGTAGTCGGAATTTCGCGGAAGCGGGATGTCGTCGATGCCGCCGGCCGCCCAGGGGTGACATCGGGTGAGCCGGAGGAATCCGAACCAGACCCCTCGAACCACGCCATGATGCTGGATGGCCTGCAGTGCGTAGGACGAGCAGGACGGGAAGTACCGGCAGACGTCGCCGTAGAGGGGAGAAATGACCGTGCGATAGATGCGAAGGATCGCCACGCAGACATTGCGAGGCAACAGCATAACGAACGGCAGTGTTCGTCTCATGCTCGCGCCATACCTTTGCGTAGGACTTGGGTTATTTCAGTGTTCAGGGTAGCCCAGGAAGCCTGCGCCGCGGCTGGCAGTGCCCTGATCACGATGTCCGTGCCCGGGGCAACATCCGCTACGAGAACAGACACCGCGGCCTTGAACCGCCGCCGGACCAGATTGCGGCGCACCGCGTTCCCGACCGCCTTGGACACTATGAAGCCCACCCGAGCCGGCCGCTCGGCCAGCCCCGTGCGCATGTAAACCACCACGTGAGGGGTCGACGCTCGCCGTCCTGACCTAACGATCGACCGGTAGTCATCGGAGCGCACAATTCGGTTCAGTCGGGCAAGCACCGGTTTGGCCTGGCCGTGTGTCGCTATGCAGAGAGTTCGGTGCGGCCCTTGCGACGACGTGCGCCGAGGATGGCGCGCCCGGCCCGGGTGCGCATGCGCAGGCGGAAGCCGTGCACCTTCGCGCGACGGCGGTTGTTGGGCTGGAATGTGCGCTTGCTCATAATTCAATCTCCACGATGTTGCGGTCAAAGGATGATGCCCGGAGCCCCGGCAGGCGATATCACACAACCTGAAAGGGATTGGGGTGGCCCGCGGGCCAGAAGTCAACTGATTAAAAATACGTTCTTTAAGCGCTGTGGTCAAACCGCGCCCATTGAGGCCCTGGTTTATCCACATGGGGATAACCTGTTTTGCGAAGCCTGCATCCCCGCAAACTAAGGTAGGTGGACGACACAGCCGGTGGATAACCCTGTGAGTAACCCAGCGAATTGCACATAAAAGGGGAAGCATGACCGACACCGCGGACGAGATCCAGCCGATCTGGCAATCCGTTCTGGCGAGTTTGCGCTCCGATGAACGAATCACCCCCCAGTTGCAGGGCTTTCTGAGTCTCGTTGAACCCAAGGGCGTGATGGCCGGCACGATCTATCTCGAGGTGCCGAACGACCTCACCCGAGGGATGCTGGAGCAGCGCATCCGGCTGCCCCTGCTCAATGCCATCGCCGACCTTGGCGACGGAGTCTCGGTCGCTAATTTCGCAATCGTCGTCAATCCCGACATCTCGCATGACTCACTCGATCCCACCGAGGAACAGTCGGAGGAGAGCGTCGAGGCGCCCTGGCAAGAGCGAAAGACGATGATGCCCTCGCCCGCGGAGGCCACCGGCAAGCGCTCCGATTCGCGCCTCAACCCGAAATACAACTTCGATAACTTCGTGATCGGCGGCTCGAACCGGTTCGCCCATGCGGCGGCCGTGGCGGTGGCCGAGGCTCCAGCCAAGGCCTACAACCCGCTGTTCATCTACGGTGACTCGGGGCTCGGTAAGACCCACCTCCTCCACGCGATCGGACACTACGCCGAGAGCCTGTACCCCGGGATCCGCGTTCGGTACGTCAGCTCCGAAGAGTTCACCAACGACTTCATCAACTCCATTGCCAACAACAGGGCGTCGGTCTTCCAATCCAGATACCGTGACATCGACATCCTCCTGATTGACGACATCCAGTTTCTACAGGGGAAGGACTCCACCCAGGAGGCCTTCTTCCACACGTTCAACACCCTCCACGACCACAATAAGCAGGTGGTCATCACGAGCGACCTCCCGCCCAAGCAGCTGACGGGCTTCGAGGACCGCATGCGGTCGCGCTTCGAGTGGGGCCTCATCACCGACGTGCAGGCCCCCGATTTGGAGACCCGCATCGCGATTTTGCGTAAGAAGGCGCAGAGCGACCGCCTCCAGGTGCCGCACGACATCCTCGAGTACATCGCCTCAAAGGTGTCGTCGAATATCCGCGAGCTGGAGGGCACCCTCATCCGCGTCACCGCCTTCTCGAGCCTCAATCGGATGCCCGTCGACATGGCACTCGTGCAAACGGTGCTCAAAGACCTGATCACGCTCGACGACGACAACGTCATCGCGCCAGTCGACATCATCAATCACACCGCGGACTACTTCAAGCTCACCGTCGACGACCTCTATGGCTCCTCCCGGTCGCAGGCCGTCGCCACGGCGAGGCAGATCGCGATGTACCTGTGCCGGGAACTGACCAATCTCTCACTGCCGAAGATCGGCCAGCTGTTCGGCAACCGCGACCACACGACCGTGATGTACGCCAACAAAAAGATCAGCGAACTCATGAAGGAGCGCCGCTCCATCTACAACCAAGTCACCGAGCTCACCAGCCGCATCAAACAGAACCACCGCTACAGCAGCCTGTAGTGCCGCCCCCTAAAGTGGGGCTCTAGTGCACAGTGTGGATAACTTAGGCGAATCGGTGGATAACTACCATCTGGCTTGTCGAGAACATGTGGTGCCTGTGGAATCTCCGAATGACAACACTGGCGACCTTCGACCAATCGTGGCGCCAGTCCCACACCCGCTCCACAACTCACACACGTGTAGTTCCCAACGCCCGTGCGAGAAAGGTGGAGTTACTCACAGTTTGCACAACGGTTAATACAATTGTTCTTTAAAGAATCCATTGGGTGAGGAAAGAACCTGTACACGACCGACTGTGTCGACAACCGGCCGCGGAGTCGGCCTCCGGCTATGCGAGTATTGAGGCCCGAGTCATCCGCAATCGCGCCAGGGGAGTCCCCATGAAGTTTCAGGTCAACCGTGACGTCTTCAGTGAGGCCGTTTCCTTTGCCGTGAAACTCCTCCCGCAACGCACAACCCTGCCCATCCTCAGCGGCGTTCTGATCGAAGCCGCCGAGGAGGGACTGACGCTGTCGTCGTTCGACTACGAGGTTTCCGCCCAGACGTCGATCGCGGCCGAGGTTGAAGAGGCCGGCAAGATCCTCGTCTCGGGACGACTCCTGGCCGACATCGCCAGCCGCCTGCCGAATGCGCCGGTGCAGTTCTCGAGCGAAGACAAGCGCATCAAGGTCACCTGCGGCTCTGCGCACTTCACGCTTTTGAGCATGCCTGTTGAGGAGTACCCCACGCTCCCGCAGGTGTCCGAGCAGACCGGCCTGCTTCCCGCCGAAGAGTTCGCCACCGCGGTGGCCCAGGTCGCCGTCGCCGCCTCGCGGGACGACGTCACCCCGGTGATAACCGGTGTGCAGCTTGAGGTATCGCAGAATTCCCTGAGCCTGGTTGCCACCGACCGCTATCGCGTCGCCGTCCGGGCGATCGAGTGGGATTCAGCCGGATCCAACGTCGAATCGGTCACCGCCCTCGTGCCCGCGCGCACGCTCCAGGAGATCGGCAAAACCTTCGGCCACAGTGGCACCATCTCCGTGTCGATCACGAGCACGGACGACCGCGAGCTCATCGCCTTCCGCGCCGACAAGAAGACCGTCACGTCGCTGCTCATCAAGGGCAACTTCCCACCCGTCAAGCGGTTGTTTCCCGAAACCGTCGACAACTACGCCGTGGTCAACACGGCCGAGCTGATCGAGTCGGTGCGCCGTGTCTCACTCGTCCTCGAACGTGAGGCGGCTTTGCGATTCAGCTTCACCATCGACGGGCTGACGTTGGAGGCGATCGGGTCGGAGCAGGCACAGGCATCCGAGTCGATCGATGCCTTCCTCACCGGAACAGACACGGTCGTCTCGCTCAAGCCCCAGTTTCTCCTCGACGGCCTCGGTGCGGTGAGGTCGGAGTTCGTGCGGATCTCGTTCACCAAGACCGACAACCCGAACAAGCCGGGCCCGGTGCTCATCACGAGCCAGTCATCCAAGGACCAGCCGGGCGCCGACGACTACCGGTACCTGCTGCAGCCCAACCTGCTCCTCCGCTGAGCGTCATCCGGCACATTCCATGCCCACCTCGGTCGGCTCCCGGTCCGGGTAGCCCGGTGCAGTGGAGATCAGCATGCTAGTCACCCACCTGAGCCTCACCGATTTTCGTAATTACGAGACCGCGGAGGTCGATTTCGCGCCGGGTGCCAACCTGTTTGTCGGCAGCAACGGGCAGGGCAAGACCAACCTCGTGGAGTCCCTCGGGTATCTCAGTACACTCGGCTCACACCGGGTCGCGACCGACCACGCGATGATCCGGCAGGGCTGCGATTCCGCGATCATCCGGACGCGGGTCCAGCACGGTAGCCGCCACGTGCTTGCCGAGGTGCAACTCAACCGCACTTCGGCCAACCGTGCCCAGATCAATCGGTCCGCCATCAGGACCCGGGACCTGCCGAGGTATTTCTCGAGCGTTCTGTTCGCCCCGGAGGATCTCGCGCTCGTGCGCGGCGAGCCGTCGGGCCGGCGCCGGTTCCTCGACGAGCTGCTCGTGCTCCTCACGCCGCGACTGGCGGGAGTGATGGCCGACTACGAGCGCGCGCTCAAGCAACGCAATAGCCTGCTGAAGTCGGCCCGGGCGGCGGGAGTCAAGGGAGCACAGCTGTCGACCTTGGAGATATGGGATGACCGGCTCGTCGCGCTGGGCTCTGAGCTTATCGAGGCGCGGAGCAGGCTCATCGCGCAGCTGGTGCCGGCGGTCAGCGCCGCCTACGTGGCGATCGCCGGAGAGGACCATCGAGCCCGGTTGTGGAGCCAGCTCAGCATCCTGTCATCCAACGCCGATGCCGAGGAGGGGACCGTGCAGGCGCCGGTCGGAGGAGAGTTCGTTCCGATTTCTGCCGCGGATGCCGCGGTGGCGTTCCGGGCGTCCCTCGTGCGGTTGCGCCGGGCGGAGCTCGAGCGGGCCGTCACCCTCTCGGGACCCCACCGCGACGACCTGGTGCTGGAGCTCAACGGGATGGCCGCGCGCGGCTATGCCAGTCACGGCGAGTCCTGGTCGTTCGCGCTCGCCCTGAAGCTCGCGTCGGCCGAGGTACTCCGCCGGGAGTCGGCCAGCGGAGACCCCGTGCTCATCCTCGACGACGTCTTCGCCGAGCTCGACCAGTCCCGGCGCGCGCGGCTCGCGGGCGCCGTCGCCGGCTTCGAGCAGGTGCTGATCACCGCCGCGGTGCTCGAGGACGTCCCCGCGGTGCTCACCGCGAACACGGTGCACATCCAACAGGGCAGGATCGTGGAGAAATGAGCGGGGAATCGGAATCTCGCGCCGTCTACGAGAGGTTCCGCCGGGTCTTCGGCAACGGCCAGGCTCGTTCGAGCGACGCCCGCAAGCGGACGAAGAAGGAGCCCGGCTCGAGCACCGCGTTCGGTCTCGGCCGGGATGCCCGCGGCCTCGCCGAGGTGCTCGACAACCTCACGGCAACCCTCGGTTGGAACTCGCCGCTCGCCCAGTCGGAGCTGCTCGCATCCTGGGCGGATATCGCCGGCGCCGAGACGGCGGAGCACTCGACCCCGGTCGGCATCGAGGAGGGAACCCTCACGGTGCGCTGCGACTCGACCGCGTGGGCAACGCAGCTGCGCCTCATGCGGGTGCAGATCACAAGCCAGATCGCCGCGAAATACCCGGATGCCGGCATTCAATCGGTGCGCTTCGAAGGGCCGGGTGCCCCCTCGTGGAAACGAGGCCCCAAATCAATTCCTGGGCGCGGCCCACGCGATACTTACGGATAACAGGGCAAAAACGGTCGCCGAGCACAAAATCTGTCCTCAGAACGGCATTTAGGACCGAGGCCTCTCAGGGCTTTGGTAGAATCGGAAGGTCCTCGAGGCATCTTTCCGCAGCGAAAGCCCGGCCACGGTTGACAGTTCCGATCTACCTGGCAGGAGCCTAACTTCATTATGACGACAGTCCCCTCTACTCCCCTGCCAGACGACACCTACGGCGCCGATCAGATCCAGGTACTCGAGGGGCTTGAAGCCGTTCGCAAACGCCCCGGAATGTACATCGGTTCGACCGGTCCCCGTGGCCTGCACCACCTTGTCTACGAGGTCGTCGACAACTCGGTCGACGAGGCTCTTGCCGGTCAGTGCGACCTGATCATCATCACAATGCTGCGCAATGGCGGCATCCGGGTCATCGACAACGGCCGGGGCATCCCCGTCGACCTGAACAAGAGCGAGAACAAGTCGACCGTCGAGGTGGTAATGACGATCCTGCACGCAGGCGGCAAGTTCGGCGGAGGCGGCTACGCGGTCTCCGGAGGCCTGCACGGCGTGGGGATCTCGGTCGTCAACGCGCTCTCCAAGGAGCTCGACGTCGAGGTACGTCGTCAAGGCCACGTGTGGCGCCAAAGCTTCACCCACGGTGTGCCGAACGCCCCACTCGAGAAAGGCGAGGCGTCCGACGAGACCGGAACGACCGTCACCTTCTGGCCGAGCCCGGACACGTTCGAGACGATCGAGTTCGACTACGACACCCTGCGCGCCCGTTTCCAGCAGATGGCGTTCCTCAACAAGGGCCTCACGATCACGCTCATCGACGATCGCGAGATCGACGGCGCCGAGCGTACCGAGGTTAATTACCTTTACGAGAACGGCCTGGTCGACTATGTCGAGTACCTCAACTCGGCTAAGAAGGTCGAGGTCGTGCACCCCGACATCATCTCTTTCGAGTGGGAGGACAAGGAACGCAAGATCGCGGTCGAGGTGGCCATGCAGTGGACGAACTCCTACCAGGAGAGCGTGCACACCTATGCCAACACCATCAACACCCACGAGGGCGGAACCCACGAAGAGGGCTTCCGCGCCGCGCTGACGAGCCTCGTCAACCGCTATGCCCGCGAGAAGGGCATTATCAAGGAGAAGGACGAGAACCTCACTGGCGACGACGTCCGCGAGGGCCTGACCGCCGTTCTCTCGGTGAAGCTCGCCGAGCCGCAGTTCGAGGGCCAGACCAAGACCAAGCTCGGCAACACCGAGGCGAAGTCGTTCGTGCAGAAGATCGCCGGCGAGCAGCTCGCTGACTGGTTCGACCGCAGCCCCACCCAGGCGCGCGACGTCATCCGCAAAGCCATTCAGGCCTCACAGGCGCGAATGGCCGCCCGCAAGGCCCGCGAGCAGACCCGGCGCAAAGGACTGCTCGAGTCGGGCGGGATGCCCGGCAAGCTCAAGGACTGCTCGAGCAAGGACCCCGCGCGCAGCGAGATCTTCATTGTCGAGGGCGACTCGGCCGGTGGCTCCGCCGTACAGGGCCGCGACCCGGAGACCCAGGCGATCCTGCCGCTGCGCGGCAAGATCCTCAACGTGGAGAAGGCCCGGCTCGATCGCGCGCTCGGCAACAACGAGGTGCAGGCCATGATCACCGC
>NZ_JAJAYI010000054.1 GCF_026786305.1 Cryobacterium sp. | reverse complement strand
GGGGGCGGGCCCCCCCCCCCAAAACCCTCAATGTTTGAGCGAGGAGCGGATGACCCGTCGCCGACGCAGGCCGCGCCAAGAAGCCGCGGTACGCGCTGAAGCCGCGGTACGCGCTGCTACTCGCGCATCTTGAGCTCCCCACGGGCGATCCGGGTCGGAGCCGCCTGGGCGACCGGTTTGATCACGATCAGGTCGAGGTTCACGTGCGCCGGCCGTTCCACGCTCGACACGATGGTCTCGGCAATGTCCTCGGCCGAGAGCGGATTGGGCACATTGTCGTAGGCAGCGAAGGCTTTGTCGGCGTCACCGTTGAAGCGAACCAGACCGAACTCATCCGTTCTGACCATGCCCGGCGCGATCTCGATCACCCGAATCGGCTCCCCCGAGAGCTCGAGCCGCAGCACCTCGGTCATCGCGTGGGCGGCGAACTTGGCCGCGTTGTAGCCGCCACCGCCCAGATAAGCGACATGGCCCGCAATCGACGTGACGGTCACGATGTCGGCCGACCCTGCCCCGGAGTCGATGCCGGCGCGCAGTAGCGGCAGAATGGCCGTGGTGACCCGTTTGACGGCGAGCACATTGATCTCGAACATCCAGGCCCAGTCCTCGATACTGCCGGCCTCGACCGTGTCGAGGCCCTTGGCGCCGCCGGCGTTGTTGACGAGGGCGTGCACCGGGCCGGTCGCGGCCAGATAATCGCGCAGGGCGTCGACATCCGCTTGCACCGTGAGGTCGGCGGTGAAGACGTCCGCTCCCGTTTGCGCTTGCAGCGTTGCGAGGCGATCCGCACGCCTCGCGACACCGACCACATCCCATTCGTGCTCACGGAATAGGCGCACGCTGGCGCTTCCGATTCCTGAACTTGCACCGGTCACCACAACTCGTCGAGTACTCATTTCTCCATTGTGGCGGGAGAATGGCTTCAATGAGCGCACTGAGCACGACCACCACACACCCGCAGAAGCGTCGCGTTCCCCTCTGGGACAACGCTCGCTGGATTGCGATCACCCTCGTGGTGGTCGGGCACGCGATTCTCAAACTCATCGGTGAAGCGGATAGCGCGTACACGATGTACCTGTTCATCTACGCCTTCCACGTTCCCGTCTTTGTTGCCGTGAGTGGCTATTTCGCGAAGTCGGGACCGCCCGGCGCGTTGCAGATGCAGCGATTGCTCACCGACCTTGTCTTTCCGTACATCATTTTCGAGACGATCTGGACGGCACTGCGCTGGATTCTCGGCGGCACGCTCGTGCTCGACTACTCGACCGCGAGCTGGACCCTGTGGTTTTTCCTCGCACTGCTGTTGTGGCGCATCGCGCTGCCCTACCTTGTGCTGCTGCGCTATCCCCTCACGATCAGCATCATGATCTCGATCGGGGCCGGCTACCTCTCGAATATCGACGGAACATTCGCCCTCTCCCGTACCCTCGGGCTGCTGCCGTTCTTCGTGTTCGGCTGGAAACTGCGCCAGTGGCTTCTGACCGATACCTGGCTGGAGCTGCGCGCCGGCCTGGTCTGGCGCTGGCGGGCCGGTGCACTCGGCCTTTTTGGCCTGCTGTACCTGCTGATCGGGCTCAACATCGAGACCCTGCGTATCCTGCAGGTGCGCCGTTTTCTGCTCTATGACGAGTCGTACGCGACGTTTGACTATTCCGAGTTCTGGGCCGGCGGCATCCGTCTGGCTGTCATGCTGCTCGCCTTCGCGCTCATCGTGGCGTTCCTCATGCTCATACCGCGGCGCACGACCTGGTTCACCGACCTCGGCGCGGCGACGATGTATATCTACCTGCTGCACACCTTTGTGCTCTACCCGCTGCGCGAGACCGGGGTGCTGGACGGCCCACAGCCGGGGTGGGTGTTGCCGGGCATGATCGCACTGAGCGTGGTGATCTCGATCGTGCTGTCGCTGCCCGTCGTGCGGCGGCTGGTTCGGCCCCTGGTGGAGCCGAAGGCGCGCTGGCTGTTTGGGCCGACGGCGACGACTCCAACCGGCACGATCGTGCCGCCGCACCGCAATCCCAAGTAGCCGCACGCACAACATGACGTTGTGTTTCGTTCGCTCTTGCACGGCCATTCGGGCCTCTTTATGCTCGGGCCAGAGCGCTGGAGAGTCCACGCCGTATGAGCCGGAGGCTATCGTGACCGACAATTCTTCATCGTGGAAGTTCGAAACCAAGCAGGTTCACTCCGGCGCTCGACCCGACCCGGTCACGAACGCGCGGGCCACGCCGATCTACCAGACCACCTCGTACGTATTCAACAGCGCCGAGCACGCCCAGAACCTGTTCGCTCTGGCCGAATTCGGCAACATCTATACCCGCATCCAGAACCCCACCCAGGCGGTCGTCGAAGAGCGCGTCGCTGCCCTGGAGGGCGGAACCGCGGCGCTGCTGCTGTCGAGCGGTCAGTCGGCATCCACTTTTGCGGTGTTGAACATTGCGCAGGCCGGCGACCACATCGTGTCGTCGAGCTCGATCTACGGCGGCACCTACAACCTGTTCAAGTACACCCTGGCCAAACTGGGCATCGAGGTCACCTTCGTCGAGGACCAGGATGACGCGGCCGAATGGCAGCGAGCGGTGCGACAGAACACCAAGCTGTTCTTCGCCGAGACCATCGGCAACCCGCGCATCAACGTGCTCGACATTTCGCTGGTAGCGGATGTCGCCCACGCGGCCGGCATTCCGCTCATCGTTGACAACACGATCGCCACGCCCTACCTCATTCGCCCGTTCGAGCACGGCGCCGACATCATCGTGCACTCGGCCACGAAGTTTCTCGGCGGCCACGGCACCATAATCGGCGGCGTACTCGTCGACGGCGGCAAATTTGAGTGGTCCAAGAACGTGGAGAAGTTTCCCGGCCTGACCGAACCCGACCCGTCGTACCACGGTGCGAGCTACACCACTGCGGTCGGCGACGGCCTCGCCTACGTCATCAAGGCCCGCGTGCAGCTACTGCGTGACCTCGGCTCGGCCATCGCCCCGGCGAGCGCCTGGCAGTTGATTCAGGGCATTGAGACGCTCAGCCTGCGCATCGAACGCCACGTGCAGAATGCCCAGGACATCGCCGAGTGGCTCGACAACCACGACGATATCGCCTCGGTGAACTACGCCGGATTGCCGTCGAGCCCGTGGTATGCCAACGCCAACAAGTACGCGCCGCTCGGCGTCGGTGCGGTGCTCTCGTTCGAGCTCAAGGGTGGTGTCACGGCCGGCCGCGCACTCGTCGACAACCTGAACCTGTTCAGCCACCTCGCCAACATCGGCGACGTGCGCTCCCTGGTGATCCACCCAGCCTCGACCACGCACGCCCAGCTCACCCCGGAGCAGCAGCTCACCGCCGGCGTCACGCCCGGCCTTGTGCGCCTCTCGGTCGGCATCGAGAACGTCGCCGATCTGAAAGCCGACCTCGAGGAAGGTTTGGCCGCCGCCCGAGCGGTCGTCAAACGCGACCGCACCGACGCCTGAACCACACGTCAAACGCGACCGCACCGACGCCTGAACCACGCGTCAAACGCGACCGCACCAACGCCTGAACCACACGTCAAACGCGACCGCACCAACGCCTGGGGCCCTACAGGCCATCTTCGCCCGGGAGTTCGACGTAACATGCGCCCGGGTAGTTCATTCGACCGCCAGACTGGACGCGTATGGAATGGCAATCGTCAGCAGACACGGTCCCGTCGAGCTTCATCACCGAAGCCCAGGCGCGCTCGGTGCTCGGCAAGCCTCCGGCCACCGGCGCCTGGCGAGACGGCGACCCGGTCGGCCACCGACAGTTCGTCAACCTCGGCCCCCTCAGTTTCGAGGCCGGGGGCACCCTGCCGGACGCCCGCCTCGCCTACGAGACCTGGGGCACCCTCAGTCCGGCCGGCGACAATGCCGTGCTCGTGCTGCACGCCCTCACCGGTGACAGCCACGTGGCCTTCGCGCCCGGGCCCGGGCAGGAGATCGGAGGCTGGTGGAACGGCATCGTCGGCCCCGGCCTCGCCGTCGACACCGATGTGTGGTTCGTCGTGGCGCCGAACATGCTCGGCGGCTGCCAGGGCAGCACCGGGCCGGCCTCGCTCGCGCCCGACGGGACGGAGTGGGGCATCCGCTTTCCCTATCTGACCATTCGCGACCAGGTGAGCGCGCAACGGGTGTTCAGCGACCGACTCGGCATCGACCGGTGGACGGCCGTCATCGGCGGTTCCATGGGCGGCATGCACGCCCTTGAGTGGGCGATCGAGACCCCCGACCGGGTCGACCGTCTGATCCTTCTGGCCGCGCCGCCGATCACGACCGCCGACCAGATCGCCCTCAACTCGGTGCAGATCGAGGCCATTCGCACCGACCCGGCTTTTCGAGCCGGTGACTACTACGACGAAGCGGATGGCGACGGTCCGACCCGTGGGCTGGCCCTGGCCCGTCGAATGGCATTGTTGAACTACCGAAGTCCGGCCGAACTCAACGCTCGCTTCGACCGTGGCTGGCAGAGCGACATCAGTCCGCTCGGCGAAAACGGTCGCTTCGCCGTGGAATCGTACCTTGACTTTCATGGCAATAAATTCACCCGACGCTTCGACGCCAACAGCTACATCGTGCTGGTCGAAGCCATGAACTCGCACGATGTCGGTCGCGGTCGCGGCGGTGTCGCGGCCGCCCTCGGTCGGGTAACGGCCCGCTCGGTCGTCGTCGGAATCGACAGCGACCGACTGTTCCCGGTCGATGGCCAGCGCACCATCGCCGCTCACCTGCCGAACAATATCGATGGCCCCACCGCGGTGGTGCTCGAATCCGGGTACGGTCACGATGGATTTCTCATCGAGAACGATGCAATCGGCGCCCAGATTCGACGGGTGTTGCACTAGGGCGAACCCGCGTGTGTCCCGCCCGGTATGGTGCTGATAGAACACGTTCATTCTCAACCGGACAGGCACCCATGCAACGCATTGTCAAGGAGCGCGATCGCCTCTTACGAAGAGCGGTGCAAGCGGCCGGGCTGACCGGGTCGGCAACGACGATGGCGTGCCTTCTCGTGCCCGGCGGGCTGGAAGCCGGCGCGCGCCTGTGGGCCGCTGTGCTCGTACTATTTCTGACCGCTGGACAATACCTGCTGGGCAGCACCGGGGCCCTGCGGTGGGCCGTCCTGACCGTGCTCAGCGGGATAGCGATCATTCTGGTCGTCGGCTTCACCAGCCATCCGGGCGTTCCCCCGAACCTGATCGAGGAGAGCGTCATCGGTATGGTCTCCACCGCGCCGATGTGCGCGATCGCGGCCGTCCTGCTGACCAGCCCGCGCCGACTGCTGCTGCTCGTGTCGTGCTTCGTGCTCACCGTCACGAGCGTGGCTGTCGTGACGGTCAACGCGCCCGACCGCGCGGTGCTGCTGACCCTGACCGTGAGTATGTGGCTGGCCTTCACCCTCGCGTCCTGGTGGATGGCGCAGAGCGTGCCCCGCGTGATGCATCGCATCGCCGCGATCGGGCGCGCCCACCGTGCCGAACGTCACGCGAGCGAGCTGGAGGCGCAGCGCCGCCAGGATGCCCGCCTGCTGCACGACACGGTACTCGCCACCCTCACTCTGCTCGCCCACTCCGGTGTCGGGGTGAGCCCGGCCGCCCTACAAAAACAGGCCGGCGACGACGCCCGTCTGCTGCGCCAGTTGCGCCTCGGCGGCCTGCCGACCCCGCGTCGGTCCGGGGTCTACAGCCTGGAACCGGCGACGGTACTCACCCTCGGCGACACCCTCGACGCCGTGCGCCAACGTTTTGAACGCATGGGCCTCACGGTCAACTGGCACGGTAGAGGCCAGGTGCAACTGCACAGCAACGTACTCGATTCGTTTCTGCTGGCCCTGTCGGAATGCCTCGAAAACGTGCGCCGCCACTCCGGTGTCGACCACGCCGATGTGACCATAACGGATGACGACACCACCGTTCGCGCGATGGTCACCGACACCGGGGTCGGCTTCGACCTCGGCCAGGTCGGGTCGGAACGGCTCGGCGTCGCCGAATCGGTCATCGCACGGCTGCGGGATGTCGGCGGCAACGCCCGCCTGTTCTCCTCGCCCGGCGCCGGAACGACGGTCGTGCTCGAGGTGCCCAAGTGAACCAGTTCAGCGATACCGCGCCCATCGCCACCCACCCGCGGGCACGCGGTGTCGGTTCGCGTCTGCTCGGCGGTCCCTCCGAACGCATCTGGCCGCCGGCATCCGCTGACCACCGCACCCGAGCGGACCTGTTGCCGTTGCGTTTTCCGCGCACGATGCTGCGCGGAGACGGGCGCATCACCGTCTTCCGGTCGGACCAGAACGGTTTGGGTGCGCGTCATCTCGGCATCGGCATGAGCGTCAGTGGGGCGTGCATCGCTCTGTTTCTGCTCGTGCGGCTGATAATTCAGTGGGACCCGGCGCACCTTCCGGTGCTGAGCATTCTGGCCTGGGCGATTCTGCTGGCGACGGCGGTGGCCGTGAACCTCGCGGTGCACAAACTCGCGTCCCGCATGCCGCTTTGGCTGTTCCTGGTTGCCATCGGCGCCTGTGCGGTCGTCGTCGCGCTGGATCTGGCCGGATCGTGGGGGGTGGCCGGCACGGCAGCTTTCCCCACCGCGGCCCCGGCCGTCGGGGCTTTTCTGCTGTCGATCGTGACGCTGCGGGAGGCCGGCGATATCGCCATGGCCACCGGTGCCCTCGGCCTGACCATGAGCGCGGCGACCCTGTTCACAACGCGCGACGACCTGCTCACCCTCGGCCCGGATATTCTCTCCATTGCCCTGGCGGTGGCGCCGGCGCTGGTCGGTGCGAGCATCGTGCAGGCGTTTCGGCGCATGGTGCAGCGCGAACTCGACCTCGTGCTGGTGCAGAGCACGGTGTCCCAGCCGCGATTCGCGGTCGGCATGCTTGCCTCCGAACAGCTGGCCCGGCTCGACTTCGACGCCGAGACCCTGCTCGACGATGTGGCCCAGGGCCGCACGGCACTTCCGCTCGCGCTGTCGACGGCGACGACGGCGGCTTCCCTGGCCACCCAACTGCGTTTGCAGCTGATCCAGGGCCGCACCGAAACCTGGCTGCACCATGCCATCACCGAGAGTGAATTTCTCGGCCCGGTCGTTGCGCTGAGCGATCCGGCCGGCCTGGCCGGCCTGCTGTCACCGCCGCAACGCGATGGGCTGCTGCTGACAATTTGGCTGCTGATCGGGGATACGGCCCGGTCCGGGGCATCCGTCTCACTGCGTCTTGGACCAATTGCCCCCACGCACGGGGCGGGTCCGCATCGAAAAGTGCGATTTCCGATCGAATTGACCACAACGGGGATAGCGCGGCGGCGTGTCGATCCGGAAACGTGGCAGGCGATTCGTGCGGTTGGCCCGCATGTGGACTCCAACCAGGCCGGAAGCCTTCGGGTAGACATCGAGTGCAGTGTGGACAATCCCGCGGATGCCTAGTGTTGGGGATTTTGACGATAAGGTGCAGGGAGTAGGAGGCAGAAAATGACGACAACAGACCGTCCCATTCGTTTGGCCCTTGTTGATGATCACAGGATGCTCTTGGGGGCACTCACCGAGTGGATCCGGAGCGCCGCCGATGACATCGAGATGGTGGCGGCGGTGACCACCTGGCCCGAGCTGCTCACGCATCCCGAGTTTCCGGTGGACGTCGTGCTGCTTGACCTCGATCTCAAGGACAACATTCCGGTGTCCCTGAAGATTTCCACGCTCAAGACGACCGGCGTGAAGACGGTGCTCATGAGCACCTATTCTGAGCCGGCCCTCGTGCGCGAAGCCCTCGCGGCGGGAGCGCTCGGCTACCTCGTGAAGAGCGAGGAGGCGAACATGATCGTCGACGCCATTCGCGCCGCCTACAACGGCAAGTCGTACATTTCGGCTGAGCTCGACTATGCGCTCAACTCGACCGAGAACGTCGAAGGTCCGCGCCTCAGTGCGCAGGAACGCCGGGTCATGGCGCTCTACGGTGCCGGCGAGCCGGTGAAGGCCGTCGCCTACCAGCTCGGCATCTCCGAGGAGACCGCCAAGAGCTACCTCAAGCGCATTCGCGAGAAGTACCGCCTCGCCGGGTACGACGTGGGAACCAAGGTCGCGCTGCGCAAGCGAGCCATCCACGACGGCATTCTGCTGACGGACTAGCGCGCAGCATCCGCTGCTGACCTGGCCGGCCAGCATGTCGATATGCTGGCCGGTCCGCCGCGTCAACGCGGGCAGACGATCGGTATCAGTTGGGTGCCGTAGGGCACGTGCTGGCCCGCCTGGCGACGCTGACGGTCGATGCTGAAGGTGAGCAGGGTCAGCAGCACACCGATCGCGCTCAACCCAACGCCGATCCAGACCGGCGCGAGGTAGCCGAGCCCCGCAGCGATCGCGGCACCGCCCAGGGCCGCACCAAGGGCATTGCCGACGTTCAGCGAGGAATGGTTGAGCGCCGCGGCGAGCGACTGGCTCTCGTGGGCGACGTCCATCAGCCGCGCCTGAATGGTCGGCGAGAGAGCGGAGGCGCCGGCGCCGATCAGGAACACGCTCGCCAGCAGCCCGGCCAGGAACTGCGCCGACAGGCCGAGCGTGACGAGGGCGACGATGAGTACGCCGAAGGAGATGTACATCGTGCGGCGCACGCTCCAGTCGGCCAGCGCTCCCCCGGTGAAGTTGCCGGCCGTCATGCCGAGGCCGACGACCACCAGAACGAGCGGCACCGCGGCGGCGGCGAGCCCGGTGATCTCGATCACGAGCGGCGCGACGTAGGTGTACACGGCGAACAGCCCGCCGAAGCCGATCGCGCCGATCGACAGGGTGATCCAGACCTGCAGCCTGCGGAACGCCCGCAGCTCGGCGCGCATCGTGGCCTTCGGGTTGCCGGCCTGGAAGGGCACGAACACGGCGACGGCCACGAGGGTGAGCGCGAAAATTGCGGCGACGACGAGGTAGGCCGCGCGCCATCCGCTGGTCTGACCGATCCAGGTGATCGTCGGCACCCCGATGACGTTGGAGATCGTCAGGCCGCTCAACACGATCGCTATGCCGCGGGCACGCTTGCCGGGACCCATCAGGTGGGCCGCGACGAGCGAAGCAATGCCGAAGTAGGCGCCGTGCGGCAGCCCGGCCACGAACCGGGCGGCGAGCACGGTCTCGAAGGTGGGCAGCAGTGCCGAGGCGATGGTGCCGAGGGTGAACGCGGTCAGCAGACCGAGCAGCAATTGTTTGCGCGGCCAGCGGGCAGCGGCCGCGGCAATCGTCGGCGCTCCGACGACAACGCCGAGGGCGTAGGCCGAGATGAGCCAGCCGGCCTGCGCGTTGGCGGCATCCGGTGCGCTGGCGTAGAGGCCCGGCAGCAGGTCGGCGGCGAGGTTCGGCAGCAGACCCATGGCGACGAATTCAGTTGCGCCGATGCCGAAGCCGCCGAGGGCGAGGGCGAGGAGGGCAAGACGAATTCGGGTCGACGACAGCTGCGTCGACCCGTCAGGAGTGAGGGGCATGCGATAAGCCTAAGCCTCGGCCTGCTCGCGTGTGGGGTCTGGCCCCCGGCGAACCTGCAGATCACTCCGCGATCTCAGGCGTCGAGGGCGGTCTCCAGACGCTCCAGCTTGCCGGTCAGCTCGCCGGTGTGCCCGGGACGAATGTCGGCCTTGAGCACGAGGGAAACGCGCGGTCCGAATGCGCTCACCGCCTCGGTCGCCGCCTTGATGACGGCAAAGACCTCGTCCCAGTCGCCCTCGATGGTGGTGAACATGGAATCGGTGTGGTTGGGCAGGCCGGATTCGCGCACGATGCGCACGGCGGCGGCGACCGCATCGTGCACGGATCCCTGCGAGTCGGCGGCACCGGACGGTGCGACAGAAAAAGCTACGAGCATGGTGTCTCCCTAAATGTTGTGGTCGGTGGCGGTAAGGTGTGGGCCAACGGATGCGGGTTCGCCCCGCGGTGGCCTGAGTCGATACAGGGCTCGGAGCGCCCAGCCGAGCAGCACGAACTCGAGCAGGTTACGCAGGCTCAGCACGAGCACCAAGAACGGATTGGCCACGAGCACCCAGTAATACAGGTAGGGGTAGACGACCTGGGTGAGGGCGGCCAGCGCAAGCCCGAGCAACGCCGGTGTGCGCCAGGGCCGGCCGTTCACCACGATCCCCAGAATGATCGGAGCGGCCAGCCAGCTGATGAACTGCGGCGAACCAACCTTGTTGAACGCGATCAGGGTCACCGTCAACGCGAGCGTCAACGGCGGCAGAACCGCCAGCCAGCCCGCACCCCGGCGCTGGGCCCGCAGGCCGAGCAGCAGCACGGCGGCGGCGGCGAGCGCCAGCAGCGGAGTCATCACGGCGCTCATGATCGTGGTGCCCGTGCCGGCGACCTGAAATGTGAGAAGCTGGCGGTCGTAGTAGATGAAACTGCCGTTCACTCCGAGCACGGCCTGCCAGAGCCACGGCCCGGCGACGGGCGATTCGATCTGGATCCCCCGGCCCGCCTGCTCGGCCACGAAACTCAGCACGTGAATGCCGCTTCCTCGGCTCAGGCTGAGCGTCGCGGCCACAGCGACGACCGCCGCGGTGACCGCAGCGGCGACCCCGAGCATCCGCCAGCGCAGTCGCGACGCCACGAACAGGGCGGCGAGCGCCGCGACCGGCCAGATCTTGATCCAGGTCGCAAGTGTGAGCAGCATCGTGCCCCACAGTGGGCGGCGGCGCAGCCAGAGCAGGGCGACGATGCAGAGCGGCACCGTGACCGAGTCGATGCGGAGGAGCGCGATCGGACCGAGCAGGGCTAGAAAGACCAGCCACCACCAGGCCGCTCGTTGGTGTGAGCGCACAAGCACGAAAAATGCCCCGGCGTTCAACCCGGTCACCAGTACAAACCAGGTTCCGAGGTAGGCCGCGCCTCCGAGGACGAACGCGCTGACGATCGGCACCAGGGCGAGCACCGGGTACACGAAGTTCTCGGTGATTCCGACGAGGCTGCCAGCCACCGCGTTCTCCGCCCAGCCGCGGTAAACGACCCTGACATCGCCGAGCGGATGCCCGGGCCCGAACAGGGCCAAAACGATCAGCAGCAGGTGCACGAGCGCGAAAGCCGACCACAGCGCGGCGCGCGGATGCCGCAGAACCGGCCGCGTGGGCCGCGGTATGGTGTCGCTGCGGGTCTCGTCGTGAATTCGCACGCTTTACTTTCGCACAGGCAACCGCTTCGCCGCATCGCGTCCCGCTCTAACGGGTCGGGCGTGGTCCCGGATCGATCCCGTGGCCCAGGAACGCAGCGACGGCCCGCGGCACGGCATCGGCCACGTCGAGGGCCGCGATCGGACCACCGGCGGAAGCCAGGTTCGCGGCTTCGGCATGCAGGAGCGCGGCGGTGGCTACGAGCGGGGCGAGGGAGGCGGCATCCGCTTCGAGCTGGTCGGAATGGGTGGCCAGGAGCGCCCCGAGAATTCCGCCGAGCACGTCGCCCGACCCGGCCGTGGCCAGCCAGGCCGGCCCGGTCGACACGGTCAGCCGAGCGCCCGACGGCGATGCCACGTGGGTGACGGCCCCCTTGAGCAGCACCGTCACGTCGAACAGACGCGCGGCACGAATGGCCCACTCGCCCGGGTTCGCGGCGATCTGCGAGGCGGAGCCCGGCTTGGCCTCATTCGCGAGCATCACGGCCAGTTCGCCAGCGTGCGGGGTGATCACGGTCGGCCCGATCGCGCGCGACATCAGGTCGAGGGCGCCCGCGTCGAGGACGGTGGGCAGGCCCTCGGCGAGCGCCGCCCTGAGGGCGGTGGTGACGGCATCCGATCTCGTGGTCGAGTTGATGCCGGAGCCGAGCAGCCACGCTTGCACGCGGCCGGGCACGGTCACGATCTCGGGACGGCGCTGCAGCACGAGGGTGGCGGCGCGGCGCGGACCGAGGTAGCGAACCATGCCGAGGCCGGTTCGCACGGCCGCGTCGACACCGAGCACGGCGGCACCCGGGTAGTCCCTGGAGCCGGTGCGCACTCCGAGCACTCCGCGCGAGTATTTGTCGTCACCGGCCTCCGGCCGGGAGATCCAGTCGCGGGCCTGTTCAGCCTCCCATTCGAGCCAGCCACACGGTTTCACCATGCCTCCACGATAGGTCGTTTTGGCTGGCCCCGGCCACCTCAAGCGGATGCCCCGGCGCTGGCCGTCGACAGCGGCGGCCAGCTGGGGCCGGTTCAGTGTGCCGACTGCGATTCTTCGCGCTCCCGCATGGGGCGGCGATCGGACGCCGGGGTCTGCGACACGCAGATGATGTTGCCCTCGGTGTCTTTGAACCACGCCGCACGTTCCTCATTCATCGTCGCGATGCCGTCTTCAGTTTTCAATCCCGGAAAATCGTATTCCTGGAACGTGACGCCACGACCGCGCAGGGCGGCGACCTCAGCGTCGATATCGTCGGTGACGAATGCGATCGCGGTGTTGGCCGCGGTGCCGGCATTGTCGGTTTCGTAGACCATAATCGCGGCGCCTTTCGGGGTGCGATAAAGCAACCCCTCCACCCGCTCTTCATCGGGTTCCATACCGAGCACGTCCTTGTAGAAGCGCCGGGCACGTGCCAGATCACGTGCGGGAAGTACCGAGTAGGTTTCTAATTGGCTGAACATGAGCTTTCCCTTTCTGCACCCACTGTGCATTTTTCAGGAATTATTTTACCCCCGTCCCGCCGCCTTGGCGAGGTGCGAGGGGTATCCGCGAGTCACCGGCCCAGCGCGGGTCAGTCTCGGGCTGTGTCGGCGAAGCGTTTCCGCGCTATCTGGGGGATCGACCTGGGGCCAACCCGGTTATTCCTCCATGACCGCCAGGCTGCGACGTTCCAGGTCGGCGAGGCTGTCCCGTAATCTGGCCTGTCCGTCGTGGCGAATTGATCCTTGAAACATTTCTTTGAGTTTTCTTTCGCGACTTTCGGCTTTTCGGGTCGATATTCCTGATTTTTCCTCGGGAATGTCGGTGGGTGGATGTTGGGTTGAATCATGAACAACGTGGCACTGGAACTAACACAGGCCGCCGCCGCCGTGGCGGCGCTGGGGGGTTCGAGCGCCGAGTTCAGCCGTCTGTCGGATGCGCAGGTGCTTGCCGCTCGGGGTCCGATCGCTGATCTGTTGCGGCTGAGTAATACGGCGGCGGCGTTGCTGGCGGGCACGATTGCCGAGCGGTCCCGGCCGCAGTGGGGCCAGTCCGGTCTGGCGGCGCGGCAGGGGTTTGGTAATCCGACGTTGATGGTGCAGCACGCCACAGGCCTGAGCCGCATCGACGCCGGCCGGCTACTCGCGGTCGGGGTGCTGATGAGCGACACCGAGACCGCCGAACGGCTGGCGGCCGAACGGCTGGCGGCCGACGCCGCGCGTGACGCGGCGCCGTTATCCCCGGCACCGCCGGTCGCGCCGCTGCCGGTCGTGCTGCCGGTCGTGCTGCCGGTGCCGTGGCAGGCGCCGATCGTGCACGCCGTCGCTGACGGCCGTGTCTCGCCCGGCGTCGCCGACGCCCTACTGCGGGGCCTGGGCACCCTGGACCAAGCCATCACCGCCGAGAAACTCGCCGCGGCCCTACGCGTGCTGCTGGCCACGGCTCCGGGGATGAACACCGAACAGGCCTACAAACGCGCCCGGCGGCTGCGCGACGACCTCGACGCAGCCGGCGTTCTCGCGCGGGAAAAACAAGCGCGCGACGACACGAGCTGGTCGCTGTGGCGACGCGCTGACGGCATGGTCACCCTCCACGCCCTGCTACCACCGGAGCAGGGCGAACTGTGGCTGGCGACCTACGACGCACTGACCAGCCCGCGCCGCGGCGGCGTCAGGTTCGTTGACCCAGAGCGGGCAGCGTGGGCGCAGAGCGTGAAAGACGACCCGCGCACCCTCGACCAGATCGCCGCCGATTCCTTCACCCAACTGCTCACACTCGGCGCCGACGCCGACCCCAACACCCTTTTCGGCGGCCGCCGCCCCTCCGTACGCGTCATCGTCACCGAACACAACCGCCCCACTATCCCCAGCGGCGGCAGCAGCAGTGGCAAGTCAGCGTTTGGATACCTGGAGGGCAACCCTGCCCCGGTGTCCGGTGAGACGATCGACCGGCACCTGTGCGGCTCCGGCTACCTCGGAATTCTCTTCGACCACACCGGGCAACCCCTCAACATCGGCCGCGACCAACGCCTCTTCACCACCGCCCAACGCCACGCCCTCGCGGTACGCGACGGCGGATGCCGCTGGCCCAGCTGCGACCAACCACCCTCCTGGACCGAAACCCACCACATCGAAAACTGGCTCACCGACCACGGCCTCACCAACATCGACCACGCCATCCTGCTCTGCGCCCCACACCACCTGCTCCTTCACAACCGGGGCTGGAAAGTACTCCACAAAGCCAGCCAGTACTGGCTGCAACCCCCAGCCGAAATCGACCCCGAGCAGACGCTCATCGCACTCCCCAGCAAAAACCCCCTCATGACCGAGGACCTCCGACTCGACCCAACGGCGGTTCATCTCACCGGAGCCGGCACCGACAACAAGAGCGAGGCACGCGATGGCGGTCTTGACACACTCGACCAACGAAACACGCCCGACCAACGAGACCAGCTCGACCAACGAGGCACGCTTGACCAACGGAATGGGCGCGACCAACGGAATAGGCGCGACCAACGAGGCACGCTTGACCAACGATATGGGCGCGACCCGAGACCGGGTCACCCACCGGGCGACTGGCGCAACTGAACTCGGGACCGAAACTGAACCCGGCCGCTGCCCGTGTGGGCGCACCGACGACAATGGCCAGACACGGGATGGCGACAGGCTCTAGTCGCGGCGGGTGGCGTCTTGCACTTCGCCGACGAGTTCCTCGATGATGTCCTCGAGAAAGAGCACCCCGGTGGTCTCGCCCTCGGCGGTGAACGAGCGGGCCAGGTGCGCGCCCGAGCGGCGCATGGTGGCGAGGGCATCTTCGAGGTCGGTGTCTTCGAAAATAGAAATCAAGGCACGGATGCGCTTGGCCGGAATTCGCCCGGCGTAGCTGTCCGGTGCGGCCAGCGTTGCGGCACCGGTCACAGCCGAAGCAACATCGAGGTCGAGCACGTCTTTCAGGTGCACGTACCCGGTGAGGTAGCCCTCGGCGTCCGCGAGTACGTAGCGGGAGAAGCCGTGGCGTGTCACGGCCTTCTCCACGTCGGCGGGCGTGGCCGACTCCGGCAGGCTGACCAGCGTGGCCAGGCCCACAGCCACGTCCCGCACCTTGAGATTGGTGAACTCGAACGTTGCCGTGAGGGCGCCGGTTCCGTCGCTCAGCACACCCTCACGGGTGGACTGGGTGACGATCGTGGCGACCTCATCGAGGGTGTACGCGCTCGTTGCCTCGTTCTTCGGCTGCACCCCGAACAGGCGCAACACACCGTTGGCGCAGGCGTTGAGGGTGACGATCAGCGGCTTGAAAACGCGAGCGACGAATACGAGTGGCGGCGCGAGCAGCAGAACAGCTCGGTCCGGCACCGAGAATGACAGGTTCTTCGGCACCATCTCACCAAACACGACGTGCAGGTAGGAGACCAGCAGCAGCGCAACGATGAACGCGATGGTGCCGATCGCGGCATCGGGCAGACCGGTCAGGCCCAGCGGCACCTCCAGCAGGTGGTGGATCGCCGGCTCGGAGACGTTCAGAATGAGCAGCGAGCACACCGTGATACCCAGCTGGGAGGTCGCCAACATAAGAGTCGCGTGTTCCATCGCCCACAGCGCGGTCTTGGCGCTGCGTTTTCCGGCCTCGGCGAGCGGTTCGATCTGGGAGCGGCGGGCCGAGATGACGGCGAATTCCGCTCCGACGAAGAAGGCGTTGGCGGCGAGAAGCACGACCAACCAGGCAATTCCGGCCCAGTCGCTCATGTGTCGCTCACCTTCTTTCGGTCGGACTTGGTTTCACCGGACAGCGCGGGTTCTGGGGCGGCCCCGGGGGTGAAGCGCAGCCGGTCGATGCGGCGCCCCTCGAGCCGTTCCACGGTGAGGAATCCGCCGCTGACCGGCACGCGATCGCCGATCAACGGCAGCCGGCCCAGCTCGCTCATGACAAAACCGGCCACGGTCTCGTACGGGCCCTGCTCCGGCACGACGACGCTCGTGCGATCGAGCAGTTCGTCGGGGCGCAGCATGCCGGGAAAGGTCAGAGAATCGGGTGAGCGAACCACGCCGGCACGGGCACGGTCGTGCTCGTCGGCAACCTCACCGACCAGTTCCTCGACCAGGTCTTCGAGAGTGACCACGCCGGCGGTACCGCCATACTCATCGACGACGATCGCCATCTGGTAACCACGACCGCGCAGCTCGCCGAGCAGGTCGTCGAGTTTCATCGTTTCGGGCACGCGCACCGGGTCGGTCTGCAGGGCTGACACCGGAACATCCGCTCGGCGAGTGCGGGGCACGGCCACCGCCTGCTTGACATGCACGATGCCCACGACGTCGTCGACGCTTTCGTCGACGACGGGAAAACGCGAGTAACCGGTGGAGCGGGCGAGGTCGATGACGGCCTGCGCCGAATCGGTGCGGTGAATGCTCGCGACGCGCGGTCGCGGCGTCATGACGTCGGAAGCCGTGTGCCCGGAGAACAACAGTGTGCGGTGCAGCAGGGTCGCGGTGTCCTTTTCGAGCAGTCCGGCGCTGGCCGAACGGCGCACGAGCGAGGAGAGTTCCTCGGCGGTGCGAGCGCCGGAAAGTTCTTCTTTCGGTTCAATGCCGACGGCGCGCAGCAAGCCGTTGGCGCTGTTGTTGAGCACGAGCACGGCCGGTTTGAACACGGCCGTGAACACGGTCTGGAACGGAAGCACCAGGCGAGCAGTCTGAATGGGCAGGGCGAGCGCGAAGTTCTTCGGAACCAGCTCGCCGATGACCATCGACACCAGGGTCGCCGTCACGATCGCGATCGTGGTGCCGAACGCCGGAACGAGGTCGACGGGCAGTCCCACCGCGGTGAGTGGGCCGCGGAGCAGCGACGACAGTGCCGGTTCGATCGTGTATCCGGTGAGCAGCGTCGTGAGGGTGATGCCCAGCTGCGCGCTCGAGAGGTGCGTCGAGGTGATTTTCAGCGCGGCAATGGTGAGAGCGAGGCGGGTCTCCCCGCGATCGCGTCGCGCTTCGAGGTCGGCGCGGTCAAGATTCACCAGGGCGAACTCACTGGCGACGAAAAGGCCCGTTCCGACGGTCAGGATGAGTCCAAACCCGAGCATGATCAACTCAGACAAGGATTTCACCGCCAGCGGCTACGGGCGAGGGTTTGTGGGAAGCGGGTTCAGCAGTGGGAGGGTCATCCATTATTCACCGAAGTATACCGGGCACACCTGTCGGAACGCCCGGTGGTCGAGCAGTGCCGGCTACCAGCGCAGCCCCAGACCGTTCGGCAGCGCCTCCAGCGCTACCAAGACACCGGCAGCGCCTTGCCCTCTTCGTAGCCGGCGGCCGACTGAATGCCCACGAGCGCTTTCTCGTGAAAGTCGGCGACGGTGGTGGCCCCGGCGTAGGTGAACGAGGAGCGCACCCCCGAGGTGATCATGTCGAGCAGGTCCTCGATCGACGGCCGCAGCGGATCAAGGTAGATCTTCGAGCTTGAGATTCCCTCGGCGAACAGGGTCTTGCGGGCGAGGTCGTAGGCGTCGAGGCGCTCGAAACGCGCCTGAACGGCCTTCGTCGACGCCATTCCCCAGCTTTCCTTGTAGAGCGCACCACGGGCATCCGCATTCAGTGTGCCGGGTGCTTCGGTGGTTCCAGCGAACCAGGAACCGATCATGACGGATGCTGCGCCAGCGGCCAGCGCCAGCGCCACGTCCCGCGGGTAGCGCACCCCGCCATCGGCCCAGACGTGAGCACCGAGTTCACGTGCTGCTGTTGCCGTTTCGAGCACGGCCGAGAACTGGGGCCGACCGACGGCGGTCATCATGCGGGTGGTGCACATGGCGCCCGGACCGACTCCGACCTTGACGATTGTGGCCCCGGCACCGACCAGGTCGCGCACGGCGTCCTTGGTGACGACGTTGCCGGCCACGATCGGCAGTCCGAGGTTCAGGTCGGCGACAATGCCGAGTGCGCGCAGCATGCCGTGCTGGTGGCCGTGCGCGGTGTCGATGACGAGAATGTCGACGTCGGCCGCGGCGAGCGCTCGGGCCTTTGCGGCGACGTCGCCATTGATGCCGATCGCCGCGGCGACCTTGAGTCGTCCGTTCGCATCGAGGGTGGGCTGATAGAGCGTGGAGCGCAGGGCGCTCTTGCGGCTGAGGGTTCCGACGACGACGCCGTGGTGCAGCACCGGCGCGAAGTCGATGTCGGCCTCGGTCATCAGGTCGAACGCGCGGCGCGGCCCGTCGACGTCATCGGCGTCGAGCGCGGTCAGTTCACCGTGTAGCAGATCGCCGAGGCGAGCGTCGGGCAGGGCGGTCGCCAGCCGACTGGCGACGATGCAGCCGAGGTAGTCACCGCCGCCGGAGTGAATCACGATTCCCTGCCCGGGAACGGCCGGAACCTGCCGCAATGCCCGTTCGACGGTGTCGTCCGGGGCGAACACGAACGGCGTGTCGAAACGAACAGACTGGTCTTTTACCCAGCGGATGGCCGCATCCAGATCTTGCAAGTGCATGTCCTGCGGTAGCACCCCGAGTCCGGGGGGCGGGGGGGGGGGGGGGGGGCGGGGCGGGCCGGGGGCCCGGGGGGGGTAAGTATAGCAGGAGCGGAGATGGGGGGGGGTGGGGGGGGTCGGGGGGGC
>NZ_JAJAYI010000053.1 GCF_026786305.1 Cryobacterium sp. | reverse complement strand
GACCTGTTCTGGCTTGAGGACTGCACCCCGGCGGAGAACCCGGAGGCGTTGCGCCTGGTTCGGCAGCACACCACCACGCCGCTCGCGATCGGCGAGATCTTCAACACGGTGTGGGACTACCAGCAGATCATCCGCGAGCAGCTCATCGATTACGTGCGCAGCGCCGTGACGCACACCGGTGGCATCACCCATTTGCGCAAGGTGCTCGACTACGCCTCGCAATACCAGATCAAGTCGGGCATGCACGGGCCGACCGACATCTCCCCGGTCGGCATGGCCGCCGCGATGCACCTCGGGATGGCGATCCACAACTTCGGCATTCAGGAGTACATGGCGCACGGCGAGAAGACGAACCAGGTCTTCGAGCAGTCGTTCACCTGGAACGGTGGCATGCTGCACCCGGGCACCAAGCCCGGTCTCGGCGTCGAGCTCAACGTCGACGAGGCGGGCAAGTACCCGTACGAGACCGCCTACCTGCCCTACAACCGCCTCGCTGACGGCACGGTGCACGACTGGTGAGTGCCGCGAGCTGAGCAGCTCGCGCTGGCGGTTGCCGCTGGTTGGGCAGCGCGCTCTGGCGGTTTCTGATGGTTGGGCATCGCGTTCTGGCGGTTTCCGCTGGTTGGGCATCGCGCTCTGGCGGTTGCCGCTGGTTGGGCATCGCGCTCTGGCGCGCGTGTCGAAACCTCGCGGGTTTCGACACGATCGCTGCGCAACCGCCTCACCCGGCACTTTCCCCGCTGCGCTGCCGACATGCATTCATGAATGTGCCCGCTCGTGACAAGCGCCCCCGCTCGAGCGGGGGCACTTGTCACAAACGGGCACAATCACTGCGGTTTCTGTTGGGTGAACGGCGCGCTCTGGCGCGCGTGTCGAAACTCGCCGCGAGACGGTTTCGATGCGGTCGCTGCGAGACCTGCTCAACCAACAGACACGGTTGCGCGACCTGCTCAACCGGCAATTCGGCTAGCATCGTCGACCATGACCAACCCCATCGTCGTCACCGCCGTCTTCTTCCCCGTCGCCGGCCAGCATGACAACGTCGTCGCCGCGCTGTCGCCCGCGATCGCCGCCGTGCATGCGGAGTCCGGATGCCTGCTGTACGCCATCCACGACGCGCCGGACGGCTCGATCGTCATGGTCGAAAAATGGGAGTCGGCAGAGCTGCTCGACGCGCACGAAGCCGGTGACGCCGTCGCGAACCTCACCACGTCGCTTGGCGGAAAGCTCGAACGGCCCGTCGAGGTGACCCGCCTGGTTCCCATCCCTGTTGGCACGGCCGAGCAGGGGCAGCTGTAGCGCGATTTGATTTGGGTGTGAACACCCACCTCGGGATCAGCGGTGGTACCAACGCAGATTCTCCTTCGCGGTTTTCTCGATTCGGGCGGCAAAACGGCATCGCGAGGCATGCGCCCGCGCTCAGAGCTGGCCGCGGCGTGTAGGCTTCAGGCTGTACTTCGGCGAGGGATCGCTTTCGCGTGTCGGGAAACCGGCCGCGGACGGCATCCGTAATCGACGCGGTGGTTGGGCACAGCCTTTGCAGGCACACGTCTTTCCTCACGCTGACATGCGTTCGAGTTGACCGCCCCCTCTGGGGCACAGATCGTGGGCCCACGCCTGCACAGGAGAAAACAATGGCTGAGAAGCAAATCGACCCCACCATCGTCGCCGACGTGCGCGAATCATTCGGCAAGGGCGCGGCCCGCAAGCTGCGCGTGCTGGGTAAGATCCCGGCCGTCGTCTACGGACACGGCACCGAGCCGCAGCACCTCGCGCTGCCCGGCCACCAGGTCGCACTGCTGCTGCGCAAGAAGAACGCCGTGCTCGAGCTCAAGGTCAACGGCAAGACCCAGCTCGCGCTCGTCAAGGATGTGCAGAAGGACCCGGTCAAGGCGATCATCGAGCACATCGACCTCATCGTCATCCGCAAGGGCGAGAAGGTCACCGTTGACATCCCCGTGCACGTCGAGGGCGAGTCCTACCCGGGCACGATCGCGAACCTCGAGTCCCCCACGATCTCGGTCGAGGCCGAGGCGACCCACATCCCCGAGCGCGTCATCGTCAACATCGACGGCTTCGAGGACGGCACCCAGATTCACGCCAAGGACCTTGAGCTCCCCAGCGGCTCGACCCTCGTCACCGATCCCGAGACGCTCGTTATCAACATCGTCATCCCGGCCGAGGTCGACCTCGGCGAGGAAGAGGCCGAGGATGCTGAGGCTGCGGAGGGCGCCGAAGGCGCCGAGGCGGCCGAGTCCACCGAGGCTGCGGAGTAGTCACGGCCCTCTTCAGGCGGTCTGAGCCACTGGACAATGCCCAGTGGCTCGTGGTTGGGCTCGGTAATCCCGGGCCCGACTACGCCGCCAATCGTCACAACGTGGGACAGATGGCGCTCGCGGAACTCGCCTACCGGGCATCCGCGACGTTTAAGAACCACAAAGCGGGCGCGGCGGTCGCCGAGGGGCGCACAGCCCCCGGCTCGCCGCGGCTCATTCTCGCCAAGCCCAATAGCTTCATGAATACCTCGGGCGGGCCCGTCGCGGGCCTGCTCCGGTTCTACAAGATCGACCCGTCCCGGCTTATCGTGCTGCATGACGAGCTCGATATCCCGTTCGACAGCGTGCGCCTCAAGCTGGGCGGCGGCCACGGCGGCCACAACGGACTGCGGGACATCATCGCCGCGATCGGCGCCCCGGACTTCGTTCGCGTGCGCATCGGGATCGGGCGCCCTCCGGGGCGCCAGCCTGCTGCCGACTTCGTGCTCAAGGACTTCGGCTCGGCCGAGCGGGCGCTGCTGCCGAACGTGCTCGCGGACGCGACGGATGCTGTGGAGTTGGTCGTCAGCGAGGGCCTCACGGCCGCGCAGTTGAAGTTTCACACCGCGTCTTAGAGGACTGCGGCGGGGTCGTCGTCCGCAACGCTCGTTGTTCCCCCACGCATCGTCCGTCGCATCTTCCCCTGCACAGGGTCGTCTCCAGCACTGGGTCTTCCCCTGCACGGGGTCTTCTCTTGCACCGCGTCTTCTCTTGCACAGGCCCTGTGGGGAGATTCTTATCCCCATCAGCTCTTTCCTCTTTCGAAAGTATGTTCGAAGTGGGAGAATTGTGGCATGGAACAACTCCCGAACACCCTCCGCGGGGCCGCCG
>NZ_JAJAYI010000052.1 GCF_026786305.1 Cryobacterium sp. | reverse complement strand
TGCACCTGGATCGTCCACGCGACAAGTGAGCGGGCGCTCACGGCATTTGTCGCTGGCTCGGGAAAGACGGATGCCTGAGGCATGGAGCACACGCGGGCAACCGGTGCCGAATCGCACCACGCCAGTGATGTCATTTTGCGGGCTCGAGGCCTGCGCTGACGTTAGCGGCTTGACACTCACCACGAAGCCCCCGGCTCGCCGATAGTGTGGTCACACTATGCAGATTCGGGACATTGGCCTGTCGGTGCTGAAGGGCGGCCGACACACGGTGCCGAGCAGAGTACTGCTCGAAGCGAGCGGCCCGGCCGGTGACCGATTGTTCGCGGTCATTGACCTTGATGCTGGCCGCGTACTAAGAACTGTCGAGAATCCCCTGTTGGTCAGCTGCGAAGCACGTTGGGATGGCGAGGTGCTGGCGGTCGACATCGGCGGGCACGCGGTGTCCGCCACGCCGAAGCAGAACGGTGACGCTCTGACGTTGGAATATTGGGAACGCGAGGTATCCATGCGCGTGGTCGACGGTCCGTGGGCCCGTGAGTTCTCCCGTCTACTCGGGCGAGACGTTGCTCTGGCTCAGATCGATACCCCGGGCGGCGTTGTCTACGGCGATACCGTCACCATCGTCACGACGAGTTCGCTTCACCGGGTCGCCGAGGAGTCGGGTATGGCCATCGACGCTCGCCGCTTTCGGGCCACGTTCACAATCGACACCGGCGACGCGGCTGCCTATGTGGAAGATGCCTGGGCTGGCCACGAAATCGAGATGGGGAGCGCGCGGCTGCTCGTGGGGGTGGGCATCCCGCGCTGCGCTGTCATTGACAGTGACCCTGACACGGGCGCTCGCGGCACGAAATTGCTGAAGACCCTCGCCCGTTCGAGGCTCACCGGCCAAGATATTCCCTTCGGCGTCTACGCCCAGGTCATTCAGCCCGGGTTGGTCAGCCGCGGTGACTCGGTAATGTTGCTCGCCTAGCCCGGCTCAACCTGTGTCACGCTAAGAACATGGATCTTGAGGTGTCGCCGGCGCTCATCATTCCTGAGCGCGAACTCGGCTGGCGATTCTCCCGCTCGTCGGGCCCCGGCGGCCAGCACGTCAACACCTCCGACAGCCGGGTCGAGTTGTTCTGGAACATCACCGAATCGACGGTGCTCTCCGACGACGAGCGGATGCTGCTTTTCACCAGACTCGAACACCGTCTCGTTCTCGGGGTGGTCACCGTAGCCGCCTCCGAGCAGCGTTCCCAACTGCGCAACCGGGAGATTGCCCTGCGTAAGCTCGCCGAGCTGGTGACAGAGGGGCTGGCCCCGGAACCGGCCAAGCGCCGCCGCACCAAGCCCACGCGGGGCTCGGCACGGCGGCACCTGGCGGCGAAACAGCAGCGCTCCGACACGAAACGCAACCGGCAGCGGCCTTCGGCCGACTAGCAGCCGCGCCTAACGCGTCAGCAGCATCTGCCGAAAGTACGCGGCGAGGTCGTCGGTGGCGGTCAACGGCACAACGTGCGCTACGTACTGGTCGGGCCGTACCACTACGACGGCGCCATCCCGGCTGATGCCGCGCTGCTCGAAGATGTCGTCTTCGGGATCAGCCGCGTACACCTTCTCGTAGTCGATCAACTCAAACGGGCCGGTTCGGGGCAGGAACGCCTCGTCAACCTGGCCGAGATCCACCTCGGTGTGTGCCTGCTGATAGATCACCTTTATATCGAAGACGCTGTCGATGTCCGTGCCCGCCGAGGTGTGCATGAGCAGCGGCGAATCGGGGGCGGTGCGCATCCACTCTGCCCACGCGCTCAGCGCGGCACTGTTCGCGCCGGCGAACGCATAAATGCGCCAGCGGCCGTCGGCGCGGTGGTGGTGGCCGAGCTGTACCGGGTTGGCGTCGGCGACCCGCACGACCGGGGCGGACTTGAAACGCTTGCCGATGGGGAACCCGGTGGCGAGCGACTGGTGGGTGGCCTCGCCGACCAACATTGACGGCGGGTACTGGGTCATGAAGCCGGCCGGAAACTCGGCCGTCTGCGTGTAAAAGTCCTCGAGAGGCACCTTCAGGTCCTCCGGCTTGGCCGCCATGAGGGTCGACCACTCCCTGTCGAAGTCAATGAGGTTCTTCGCGATCACCTGGCGCTCGGCGGAATACGTGCTGAGCAGGCTTTCGGGGCTGCGCCTGTCAAGCACGTAGGCGAGCTTCCAACCCAGGTTGAAGCCGTCCTGCATCGAGACGTTCATTCCCTGGCCGGCCTTGGCACTGTGCGTGTGGCAGGCGTCACCGGTGATGAAGACACGCGGCGAGCGGATGCCGACTTCCTCCGGGAGTAGATCGTCAAAACGGTCGGTGAGACGGTGGGCAACCTCATACACGCTGTGCCAGGCCACGTCTTTCACGTCGAGTGTATAGGGGTGCAGAATCTCGTTCGCTTTCACGATGATCTCGTCGATCGTCGTCTTGCGCACGGCACCGTTGTCGTCGGCAGCCACCTCGCCGAGGTCGACGTACATGCGAAACAGGTAGCCGCCTTCACGTGGAATGTGCAAAATGCTGCCGCCGGTGCTCGACTGGATGGCGCACTTGGTGCGAATGTCGGGAAAGTCGGTGACGGCAAGCACGTCCATGACACCCCAGGCGTGGAGGGCGGCGTCGCCGGCAAGGGTGCAGCCGATGGAATCGCGTACGGCACTTCGAGCTCCGTCGGCGCCGACCACATATTTGGCGTGCACGATGCGCTCCTGGCCAGCGAGTTCGCCGCCGGTGTGCGCGAGGGTCACGGTGACGGGGTACTCGCCCTCATTGGTGTTGATCAGGCTGACCAGCTCAAAGCCGAAGTCCGGCGTCATTCGGGTGGGAGAATTCTCCATGACCTCGGCGAAGTAGTCCAACACGCGCGCCTGGTTGACGATGAGGTGCGGAAACTCGCTGATACCGGTGGGGTCGTCAATGGCACGAGCGGTGCGGATGATGTTGGCCGGGTTCGTGCGGTCGGGCTTCCAGAACGCCATCTCGGTGATGCGGTAGGCCTCGGCGATGATGCGCTCCGCGAAACCGAAGGCTTGAAAGGTCTCGACGCTGCGGGCCTGAATGCCGTCGGCCTGACCGATCGCGAGGCGCTCGCCACGGCGCTCCACAATGCGGGTGGTAATGCCCGCAAACTGGGAGAGCTGGGCGGCGGTGATCATGCCGGCGGGGCCGGTTCCCACGATGAGAACGTCGACGTTGTCGGGCAGTTCGTCGGGGCGATCAATACCGACTCCGGCCGCGTCTTGCCTGCGGGGATCGGTGGACACATATCCGTGGTGGTGAAACTGCACGGCTTCCTCACTTCTCTGTGTGGTCTCGTAATCGTGTGGCGAGTCGAACGCCCGCGCCGCTGCGTGTTCTATAATAGAACGTGGTGTTCTATTATCATTTGTTGAATCATATATGGTCAGCACGGCAGAAGTCACCCGGGTGCCTCGATCATCGGCTAATTCGCACTCGTGCATGGTCTGGCGTTTTCGGCGGCACTGATCGAGTGGATGCTCGACTCCGACCCGTCGCTACGCTGGCGGGTTGAGCGTGACCTCGTTGGTGCGCCGCCCGAGACCTGGGAGGTGACCCGAGCGCGCGTGAACACGGAGGGTTTCGGAGCCAGACTGTTGGCCCTGCAGGATGACGACGGGCAGTGGGCGGGCGGCGCCTACTTTCCCGGGGGCTTTGACTTCACTGGCCCCGAGGCTGCGGCCGATGCCGGGCAGCCCTACACGGCAACGACCTGGGCACTCGTCGACCTGCGGGAATTCGGCGTTGATGCCGCAGCGCTGCGCGGCACGGCCGAGCGGCTCGCTGCGAACAGCCGCTGGGAATACGAAGACCTGCCGTATTGGGGCGGCGAGGTTGACTGTTGCATCAACGCCTTCACGCTGGCTAACGGAGTGTGGCTCGGGGCGGATGTCTCAAGCATCGCTCAGCGGTTCGTTGAGCACCGACTGGCCGATGGCGGCTGGAACTGCGAATGGGTGGAGGGCTCGATTCGCTCGTCGTTTCACTCCACGCTCAACTCGTTAAAGGCGTTGCTGTACTTCGAAACAGCAACCGGCGGCACAGACGAGCTGCGTGCAGCTCGTCATGCTGGAGAAGAATACCTGTTGGAGCGTCGGCTGATGTACCGCCTGTCGAGCGGCGGCCCTATACGACGGCATCGCTCCCGATCCTCGGCTCGCTGAGGCGATTGATGTAATCCGTGCCGCCCGCCAGCCCGACGGCACCTGGCTGCAGGACCGCCGCCACCCCGGGCGGGTGTGGTTTGAGGTAGACGTTGCGGCCGGGGAGCCGTCGACATGGCTCACGTTCTACGGCACCCGCGTGCTGGAATGGTGGGACGCGGTGCCTCCTGCGCGCAAAGGGCCTCTGGCGGCAAGAATTGGGCCAGACTGTGGTCAGTAGCCGCCAGCCGGGGGCGTAAAAGCAGTGGAGGTTGAGAATGGCTCGTGGCGTACTTCTCATCGATATTCAGCAGGACTATTTTGTCGGCGGCGCTTACCCGCTGGTCGGAGCTGAGGCCGCGGCCCACGTGGCCCAGGCGGTACTCGCCGATGCGCGCAGCAAGGGCGACTGGGTGGGGCACGTGCAGCACGTGGCGCAACCATCCGCCGACGGGTTTCTGGTCGAGGGCACACCGGGTGCCGAAATTCACTCATTGGTGGCGCCCCGCACGTCTGAAATCGTTATTACGAAAACCAGGCCCAACTCCTACGTGGGCACGAAACTGCAGGCTGTTCTCGATGAGAACGACATCGACGACCTGGTTGTGGTCGGCATGATGACGAGCATGTGTGTGGATGCTACCGTGCGAGCCGTGCTCGACAGCGGGCGCAGCGCGACGGTCATCGAGAACGGATGCGCGGCCCCCGATCTCGAATTTGGCGGAGAGACGGTCGATGGTCACCTCGTGCACGTGGCCTTCACGGCGGGCCTCCGTGACGCCGGCGCCACCGTCGTGAGCTGGCCCCGGAACTGAGCCGGGCGGCGCGGCGCGTAAAGCGGTGCACCCGACGCTCTTTCTCGGCGATGCGCTCGCGGCCTCATTTGTCGGGGCATCAACTCGCTCTTTCTGCTCGACGCGGAGCTCTCGAACGTCGACGTCGTCGCCGCGAACGCGTTCTTCACGGCGGGCACGGTGATCTTTGAGATTCCGACCGGGGTGGTCGCCGGGCCGGTGCGGTAGGCCTACTTCAACGACAGGATCCCGGCCAAGCAGCGCGCCACCGTCGTGTCATTTGATTCCCGGTTCGGCAGCCTCGGCGTGGTCTTCGTTCAGCCAGCCCTCGGCCGTGGTTGAGGTGGAGCGATAGGCTCTAACGACGGAACCCCGCTTGGACATCAAGTGGCACCACCGCTCGCCTTGGCCAAGGAGGTCCATTAATGCGAAGAAAACTGCTCTCTGCCGCCGTATGCGGTTCAGCTCTACTGCTCGCCATCACGGGTTGCAGCACTGCTACCGGAACGGATTCGACCGCCGACGGCGGTAAGACTGGAACCGGGACGGGAGCGGACTGCGTCATCGACTCTACCGTTCCGATCGCAGCAGCCTTCAGCCTCACCGGTGCCGCGGCACAGTACGGCGCCGGCCAGAAGAACGCCCTGGAACTCGCGGTCGATGACCTGAACAAGGTCGGCGGGGTCACCTACGAACTCACCGTCGAAGACGACGCAACCGACCCGAAACAGGCCATCCAGGTCTTCGACACCTTCGTCGCTTCCGGCGCCAGTATCATCATCGGCCCGACCCTGTCCAACACCGCCAAGCAGACCGACCCGATCGCGCAGGACGCCCAGGTCCCCGTGCTCGGTGTATCGAACACGGCGGCCGGCATCACCGAAATCGGCGATTACATCTTCCGCAATTCCCTCACCGAAGATGCCGTCATCCCACAGACCGTCAAGGCCGCCGTCGACAAGCTCGGCGTCAAAAAGGTTGTCGTCATGTACAGCAACGATGACGCCTTCACCGAGTCCGGCTACCAGGCCTTCGCCGCGGCGCTCAAGGACCAGAACGTCGAAGTGGCCGACACCCTCACCTTCTCCAAGTCGGACACCGACTTTCGCGCCCTGCTGAACAAGGCCAAGCAGTCCGACGCCGACGCCATCGTGGTCTCGGGCCTCATCGATGCGGCCGTGCCGCTCGTGAGCCAGGCCCGCGAAATTGGTATTGACACACCGATCATCGGCGGAAATGGTTTCAACTCACCCGCCCTGCTCGCCGGTGCCGGCAAAGCAGCTGAGGGCGTTATCGTGGGGGCCGCGTGGAACTCGGCATCCGACAACGAGCAGAACGTGAAGTTCATTGCGGACTACACGGCCGCTTACGATGCTGCTCCCGACCAGTTCTCCGCCCAGGCATACGCCGGCATGCAGATCATCGACCACGCCGTTCGCTCCGAATGCTCGGCCGAGCGTGAGGCCATCAAGACGGGTCTCGGCGGAATCAAGAACGTGCCGACTGTTCTGGGCGACGTGAGCCTGAATAAGAACCGCGACGCCGTGCACGACGCACTCGTGCAGATTGTCAAGGACGGCAAGTTCACCATCCTGAACTAGGCATCACCGCACTACTAATTACGCACAGGCCGTGTGCCGCCCCGGGCGGTACACGGCCAAAAACAGGGACGTCACCAATGCAACTCTTTCTGGACGGGATCTTTCTCGGTTCCATCTACGCGCTGTTCGCCATCGGCTTCACCCTGGTGTTCGGTATCCTCGACAGGCTGAACCTGGCCCACGCCGCGGTATTCACGGCTGGTGCCCTGGTGGGGATCGAGATCGTGACTCGGCTGGGCGTGCCGATCTGGTTGCTGATCCCCTTGGTGCTGATCCTCGGTGCGGTGCTGGGCATCCTGATCGAACGCATCGCGTTCCGGCCGCTCGCCGGACGGCACGACGCCCACTTTGCGGGATTGATCTCCTCGATCGCACTCGGGGCAATCATCCTGTCGTTGATGCAGGCGATGTACGGCGCCGACACTCGGCGATTCCCCGCTGATGCTTTTCCACAGGCGAGAGTGGAGATTCTCGGCGCCACCGTCTCGCTCCTGCAGGTCGTCATTCTGGTTATCAGCGTCTCGCTGATGATCGTGCTGACCTGGCTGGTGGCCAAATCCAAGCTGGGTCGCGGTATGCGCACCATCGCCGAAAACCCGCATGCCGCCGCGGTGCTGGGATTGAACGTCGGCCGGATCAGCAGCACGACCTTCGCCCTCTCGTCGGCGCTGGGCGCGGTGGCCGGCGTGCTGTTCACGCTCAACGTCAACGCCGCCTCACTCGGAATCGGTCACGCCGTGGAACTGAAGGCCCTTGCCGTGATCGTCGTCGGGGGGATGGGTTCCCTGCCCGGCGCCCTGATCGGCGGTCTCATCCTCGGCGTGGCCGAGGTTCTGGCCGTGAATTACATCGGGAGCTCGTGGCGGGACATGGTGGCGTTCGGGCTCCTATTTCTGATCCTGATCCTTCGGCCCCAGGGACTCTTCGGCGCACGCAAGACGCGGGAGGTCTGACCGTGCTTGTGGAATACAGCTCACTCATCACTCTGGTCGCGCTAACGGCGATCCTCGCCTTCAGCTTCTACGCCGTGTTGATCGCCGGGCAGCTGAGCCTGGCCCAGCTTGGGCTGGCGTCCCTGGCGGCCTTCACCTCCTCCCTCGTGGTGCCGGCCGAGCCGCTGTTCGGCTTCATCCCACCGTTGGCCGTCGGCATCGTCTTCGGCATGTGCGTCGGCATCATCGCGGCCTTCATCCTGGGGCTGCCGGTCATCCGCCTGCGGGGGGTCTTTCTGGCCATCGCCACCCTCGCCTTCGGCGAAATGGTGCGGATCTTTCTGATCAACCAATCCTGGACAAACGGCGCGCAGGGGATGAGCTTCCCCAAGCTCGTCGGCATCGAAATAGCCTGGATCGCCCTGGCGGTGGTGGCCTTCTGGTTCTGGCGTCTCTCCGGCTCCCGCATGGGGCGGGCTTTTGCGGCGATCCGCGAAGACGAACTGGCCGCCACCACCATGGGCATCGACGTTCCCCGATACCGCATGGCCTCCTTCGTCATTGCGGGTGCCGTTGCCGGTCTCTACGGCGTGCTGCTGGCCTACTTCTCTCGGTTCGCCGATCCCAACGAGTTCTCCTTCACCGCGGCCGTCGACGGCCTGGTCACGGCGGTCGTCGGCGGGGTGACTCTCTTCGTCGGCCCGGTGCTGGGCTCCGTGTTCCTCTCCGTGCTCCCCGAACTGCAGCGCGTGCTCGGCGTCGACGCCGGCTGGATCCGCCCGACGATCTCCGGAGTGCTGCTCCTGGTCGTGATCCTCTTCCTGCCGGGAGGACTGTCCGGACTCATCCCGCGGAGAAAATCCGCCAAACGCCTCATCATCGATCCGGCTGCACGGCCGGACCTGCCGGACCTGCCCGCACCCGGCACCGAGCTCGTGCGCCTGCAGGGGCTCGGCAAGTCCTACGGCGGGGTGCACGCGGTACGCTCGGTCGACCTCACCGTGGCAGCGGGGGAGGTCCTCGGCCTGATTGGCCCCAACGGCGCAGGCAAGACCACCCTCGTCAATATGGTGACCGCCTTGACGGCTCCGAGCACCGGCAGCGGCACGGTGTTGGGTGTGTCCCTCACCGACAGCACGAAGGCTCACCGCCTGGCTCAAGCCGGGGTCGCCCGCACCTTTCAGCAGATCAAGCTCTTCAACCGGCTCTCTGCTCTCGAGAACGTGCTCGTCGGCGGGTACCGCATCACGCGGGACACACTGCTCCGGCGCCTGCTATTCCTCCCGTCGGCACGGAAGTGGGAGCGCGAGGCCGTCGCCATGGCGTCCGCTCAGTTGATCCGCGTGGGGCTCGGCGACAAGGCCGCCAATGCCGCGGGTGACCTCTCCTACGGCGACCAGCGACGGCTGGAGATAGCCCGTGCGCTTGCGTCGCATCCGTCCCTGCTGGTTCTGGACGAGCCGGCGGCCGGCATGAACCACGTCGAGGCCGGCCGGTTGGCTGAGTTGATCCGGTCGCTGGCCGCCGATGGAATCGCTGTGCTGGTGATCGAGCACAATGTGCGGATGATGCTGGCGACCTGCGACCGAATCATGGTGTTGAACTTCGGTGAGGTCATCGCCTCCGGCATACCTGCCGACATCGCCAGGGACCCGCGGGTGTTGGAGGCCTACCTCGGTTCCAGCGGCTCCGACGCGGACGCCGACGCGGCGGCGGTATTGGCCGCCGAAGACCTCGCCCGGGTCACCGCACAATCGGTGCGGGACCAGGACCGGGGTCATCCCGACGCAGCCCCTGGCGGTTCGACGAACGAGAGTGGCGCAACGGACCTGGAGGACAACCGATGAGTGATCCGATCCTGAGTGTCGAAGGCCTGCAGGTCAACTACGGTCGCGTCGAGGCCGTGCGCAACGTCTCTTTCGACGTGGCGGCGGGCGCCCTGGTCACATTGGTCGGGGCCAACGGCGCCGGCAAGACCTCCGTGCTGAACGCCGTGTCTGGTCTTCTGCGCGCGCGCCGGGGTGTCATCCGGTTCAAGGGCCAGGACATCACCAAGTGGCCCGCCCACCGTCTGGTCAAGGCCGGGCTTGTTCAGGTTCCGGAGGGGCGCGAGGTTCTCGGCACCTTGACGGTGGCCGAGAACCTGAGTCTCGGTGGCTGGCACCGCGGCAGCACCCTGCACCGGAATGTGGCCGGTGTGTATGAGCGGTTCCCAGTGCTGTTTGAACGGCGCAAGCTCCAGGCCGGTGCCCTCTCCGGCGGCGAGCAGCAGATGCTCTCGATCGCCCGCGCGCTCATAGCCGAGCCGGAGATCTTACTGCTCGACGAACCATCGATGGGGCTCGCGCCGTTGATCGTGGATGAGGTGTTCGCGGTGATCGAGGAGATCCGGCTGACCGGCACCACGGTGGTGCTCGTCGAGCAGAATGCCCGGCGTGCTCTCGCGGCAGCCGATTTCGGCTACGTGCTCGAGACCGGGGAAATTACCCATTCCGGACCGGCACACGAATTGCTCGCCGACGAGAGGGTCATCGAGGCCTACCTGGGCCTGGACTAGACAACGTTCGGTCGACCATCCGCTGCGGCGCCGCCCGATCTTCCCCGTCACCGGTAACTATGATCGGTGTACTAGTGCGCACCGAGCAAAGGAAAACAATGGCCACCGGCGAGACGCAAATCGACAATGGTATTTTTCGCGTGACCAAGTGGACGATTGAACCCGGGGACGCTATTCCCATGCACGTTCATGAATATGACTATGCGGTCGTGCCTCTCGTCAGCGAAACCATGCACGTCATCAGCGCCGACGGCTCAGAAATCGTCGCTGAAATTCAAAACGGCCAGAGCTACACGCGGCCTTCCGGCGCCGAACACACCGTCGAGAATCGTGGCGCGCGCACAATCGAATTCGTTGAGGTTGAAAAACTCACCTGACGCCCGCACGTACTGGGCTTGATCTGCAATGCGATCTTGCAGCGCCAGCACATCATCCACAAATGCGAGATAAAGGTTGGCGATCGTGGCTGTGTTGCCAATCGATGTTCCCAGTAACTCTTCGCAGGTGCGCAGCCGGTACCGAACAGTGTCGGCATGAACATATATATGCCGTGCACTTCTTTCGACGTCCTGATCCAGGGCCAGGTACACGATCAGGGTTTCAATCAAGTCTCTATCCGGGTTGAGGGTAGCGACAAATTTGCGCAATTTGTCTTCGAGCTGAGGTGCCTCGCGTCGTGCCAGTAGCCAGCTGGCGAGGTCGACCTCGTCCAATCGCACCACACCGTGCGCTGCGCTCCGGGGTGACTGCCCGCTTGTGTCGTGCGGCGGCGCGCTATCTCGAGCGCCGTCTCGGCCTCGCGGAATGCCAGGGGGGTACTGGCCAGTTCGCTGAACGGTTCCGAGGTGCCGACGACGAGTTCGGCTCCGGCCAGGGTGAGCCAAGCGGCCAGAACGGCCGAGTTGGCGACGAGGGCGTGAATGCTCGCCATCGTTCGTGACCCCCCTCCGTTCTCATCGAGCAGCAAGCCCTGACCATTCAGCGCCGTCTCCTGCAGTAAGTCCTCGATGCGGTGTTCAGCCCGAAGTTACGTGTTGGGTTGATGTGTTTATTGCGGTTTGGTCAGGGGTTTTATTGATTGGTGTATGGGTGCTTCTGTCTACTTCAGGGTGAGGGGGATGGTGGCGCCGATGAGTTCGAACGCGCGGCGTTGAATCGGGGTCGGCAGGGCGAGGGTCGGGATGGTGGGAGTGGTCTCGTCAGCGCCGTATCGGAGGTCGTTGCGGGTTTGCGTGGCGAGGTGGTTGAGGAGGCCGGTGAAGCTGTAAGCGGCCTCGCCGGCGGACGTATCGTGGGTGGATGCTTTCTGCTGCGCGGCCGCTGAGCGGTGTTCGGCGTCGGTTGGAGGGACGTCCGCACGGTGTGCGGGAAACAACCGACTACATGGACAATGACCCGGGCAAAGCCGAAGGCCTCATGCCGATCAAGATCAAGCTGACCATTGATGACAGCGGCATCCATTATCACTTGGCCGGATCAGCCCCGGTGGTGGCGACGTTCCTGAACTCCGGTTACGGAACCACCTTCTCGGCGATCTACGCCGGTACAAAGACGTTCTCTCCAGATGTCCCACTCAACTCCGGTTTCTATACGGCCGTCACCGCCGACATCGGCCCGGAGGGCACTGTGGTCAATGCCTGCTGGCCAAACGCCGTGACCGGATTCTGCTCCGGCCCCTAGGGGAAGCTCATGAACGGCATCTTTGAGATCTGGTCGAAGATCATGCCGGAACGCGCTATGGCCTGCGGCTTCAACCGGGAATACCTACTCGTCGGCGGTAAGGACGGCCGTGGAGCCACGGCTCCCGTCTTCGGTGCCGGACTGGCCGTTCAACCCGTGGACGGCCAGGAACGCCTCTCACCGATGTTGACGTCGATGCATCAGATCGGTATTGATTCTGGCGTGCCAGGGCGTTTTCGGGGCGGAGTGGGTATCGAGATGGGTGGTATGTTCACGGATGCGCAGAACGCGGTCATGAGCTCCTGCTGTGATCGTGCACGTTCCATCACTTGGGGCATCGCGGTGGTCTTCCGTCGATTCCGCACGGAGTCTGGTTGAACACGGGCACCGAAGGTGAACGCTTTCTCGGTTCCAACTTCTCGTCGGTTCCAACTTCTCGTCGGTTCCGGTTCAATCGGGCGACTCCTTCGCGCGGCCGTCCGCCGGCGGCGGTCACGGTGAACCCCTTGAGTGCACGTACCTTGACGTGCTCGACGACGTCATCGACGGCTACGTCGCCATCGAGCGGGCCGCTAAAACCACGGCGTGGTCATTACCGCAATCGAACCCGACCTGGATGCTTACGAGGTTCACGAGGTTCACGAGGTGGCGAGTGTGGCACTGCGACTCGACATCGCAGCCCACCGTCTCGGGTGACTCACAGAAGATCCCACGCCCGTCTCTGCCCGCTTCGTGAGCGGTGACATCGACCTGCTTGAGGTCATCCGCCGCTACGGCGTCATTCTTGACTGGGGCACCGGTGAGCTTTTTGCCACGACTACCCTGGAGCACCGCGCCCTGATGGAGCGTCGTTCCTCATCGCACTGGCCGGTCGTTTCGGCCTGACTTGCGCCGATTTCAGCCCGCCACGGGCGAGGAATTGCGTGTGCATCTGTACCGGGCCTGATCGATCTATCTTGCATCGGCCTACTGGCCAGGATCCACAGCTCGTTCACCTACTTGCACAAGTCCATTTCAGCCAATGGTCTTCTGTTCATTGACGACTGCAACATTCCGGCCGCCGTTGCACCTGAAAACCTGTAGTGCACCACCCATCACGAAACATTTTGCCGGGCGTCATCGGCCCTAATGGAGGTACAGAGTGCATGTGAATCTGACCGGCAGCAACACGACCGTTGAGGCTACCGATGCCCTCTACCGCGAGGGCAACGACGAAGACCAGATGACCAAGGGATCGCTCTCGATGGCGTGGTACGGCGTCGCACGCGCCATGTTTTTTGTCTATATCGGTGCGGCGCTGGCCCTGGCCTACGGCACGGTGGATGCGCTGATCGGACTGGCGCTCACCATCGTGGCCTCCGGGCTGATCAACCGCGTCCTGTCGAAATACGCCATCCACTACGCCGTCTTCGAAGGTTCGATTGTCGCCTACGCCTTCCAGGTTACCTTTGGCGGTGAGATGTGGATGTGGTACCCCATCGTGGTCTTCGTTTCCCAGACCCGTATCAACACGGCCCACTACTACCTGGGAGCGGCAAACCTCAAGTCATTCGGCGAACGGGTATTCCGCGTCAAGCTTCCTAATCTGGTGTGGGTGCTGACATCGTCCGTGATCATCTTCCTCCTGATGCTCCTGCCGATCGTGAAGTACATTCTGCTTGCATTGGCTTGGCAGGGCGTCCGGGTCACAGCGTGGGTTGCCATCGCCGTTACACACATTCTGATTACGCGAGGGCAGAGTCACGAGCACGGGATGCTGGCCGATGTGCACTACCGCAGGTTCAATAACTCGGGACTGATCGCCTGGATCGTCGCAACACTCACCGGCATCGTCATGCTGCAGCTGGGTTTGTTCAACGCGGATCTTGCCGGGGTTGGCGCTACGTGGGGCCCCATCCTCACGGCTGTCGTCGCATCAGCCGTCTACGCCGTTCGGTTTCTGCTACTTATCGCCGAGGTCAATGAGGCGAAGCGCGAAGAGGCACGTTGCCTGTCCCTCAACCGAATTGAGGTTGAGTTGCAGAAGCGTTTCAATCTTGCGCAGTCGATAGTTGAGCGAATTGCGGTGAATGAACAGGGCGCCACAGGTCTTCGATGGCTGTGCGTCATTGTCGAGATACGTGCGCAGCGTCTCCAGCAGCGGACCGGCGCGTTTCGTGTCTTGATCCACAAGCGGGGCCAGCAACTTGCGTGCGGATTCCTTCGCACCTCGCCCGGCCGTGGCGGTGACCACGGCGCTGAGTCCCAGTTCGGGAGCGAGCTGGGGTCGGTCTATGCGCTGCACCAGCTGCAGCGAGTGCACGACGGAAAGTCGCAACTCGAACAGGCTGAGCATCGCGCGCTTGAGTACCAGTGGTTGCCGATCATGGATGCGCAACAGCCGGTTGGCGACGGCCTCAAAGTCATCGCGCGGATTCTGGGCGAAGGCCACCAGTCGGTCCCCGAACTCGGTGACCCGCACGGTGTGGAACATCTCGTGGAGCGCCACGCGCAGTTGCCAGGACGTCGACGCAAATTCCCCGCCCATATCAGCGACCAGAACGGATGTCTCGACCCGGGGATCCAGCCCAATGTCCTGAAAGGCTTTACGCACATCGAGGTGGGTCGCCTCTTCCCACGACTCACAGGCGAGCACAAAACTCTTGATCTCCTGCTGGCGACTGGCATCCACGAGGACGGACCGATTGAGCTGCAAGGCGATGATGGAGGCGACAGGGCCGAGAAGGGAGGCGAGGGGACTACCGCTGTCCGTTTCCCTGATCGCCAGACGGCACGGATTGTTGAGACCCATCGGGAGGGGAATACTGAGCACACCCGCCTGCGGTTTTGTTCTCGCTCCCGACGTCCAGGTGGCCAAGGCGGGATACTGCGCTATAACCGTGCCGTAGGCGTCGTATACGGCCAACGGCGACTGGATGACGCTGTAAACGGTCGCGAGCAGGGTGACGACCTCGGCGTCCTGGTTCGCCAGGCGGGCGCATTCGTCTGCCAATCTCCAGCCGCGGTTCACCACAGCAAGGCGCTCGGCGTGCATGACGCTCTCGATATAGCGGTTCACCTGAAGCGGGGGAACAGCTGCGGGCACTTCCAGCAAGGGAACATCGCGCTCGGTGCAGGCCGCGATCAGACCGGGCGGAAGTGCGCGATGGGCCATACCGGTTGCGAAAACAATCGCTGAGACGGGCACGTCGATCAGTCGTTCCACGAAAGCATCCCAGGTGCGTTCATCGGAGAAATTCATTCCAATTCCGCTGGTCAGCAGGAGGGAATGAGGATCAAGAAATGGGGTCGGGTCCATCAGTTCCGTGGGAGCACATCCGCTCAACTCGGTCGCCAAGCGTGCTTCCGATGACGGTGTCTGCAGCAAGAGTTGCAGGGAACGTTCCAGGAGTAAATCGACCACGCGCATCCAAAAATCTCGTTCCTTTGGTATTTTGCACAAAGTTTTTTGCAAGTTTAGGGCAACTGCCTACTGGGCCGCGACGCGGCGGCACCGTAGCGTGGAGTCATGGACGACGTGCATATCAACTCGAACATCACCATTAATTCCGACATGGGCGAATCCTTCGGGATTCACAGCTTCGGCAATGACGAGGCTCTGATGAAGCTGGTCGACGTCGCAAACGTTGCGTGCGGCTTTCATTCCGGAGATCCCGATGCCATGGATGCGACCGTTGCGCTCGCCAAGGAGCACGGTGTGCTCGTCGGGGCGCATCCGGGGCTGCCCGATTTGGTTGGGTTCGGTCGTCGTGAGATGAAACTCACGCCGGCTGAGGTGGAGTCAATCATTCTTTACCAGGTGGCAGCGCTCGTTGGCTTTCTTGGCAAATACGACCTGCCTTTGAACCACATCAAACCGCACGGTTCCCTTTTTGGAATGTTGGCGCGCGATGAGGCGCTGATGCAGGGCGCCGTTAACGTTGCCAAATTCTATGGCGTTCCCCTTTTTGGAATAGCCGGGAGCGCCCATCAATCTGTTGCCGAGCGCAATGGCGTTGAGTTCGTTGGAGAGTTGTATGTGGATCTCGACTACAACGCCCAGGGCGGCCTGATCATTCTGCGGCGTCCCGAAGAGACCAACCCGAACGAGGCGGCGGAACGTGTGCGCCGAGTGCTGCAGGACGGCACCGTTCTCGCAACCGATGGCACCGTTCTTGAAATTCCCTTCGGCAGCATCTGCGTGCACTCAGACGCGCCAAACTCTCCCGCAGTAGCCCTCGCCGTTGGTGGAGCCCTCGGCCGGTAATCGCGACACCGCAGCACTCGCTCGAGAGGCGTGCACTCACGCCGACGAGCCCGACGAAAGTGAACTTATGAGCCACCAGATTATTTCCCCCCTTCCCGGCATCTTCTACCGCAAGCCTGGCCCGGGCAAAGAGCCGTATGTCAACGAAGGCGACAGTGTGTCGGCCGGGCAGACCATTGGCCTCGTCGAGATTATGAAGCAGTTCAGTGAGGTGCGCGCAGAATTCGACGGCGTGTTGGACAAATTTGAAATCGAAGACTTTGGTGTTGTCAATCCCGGTGATGTCATCGCGATCACGTCCTGATCTGCAGCAGGTACCTACCTGCCGCCCCATGCCTTTCCAACGTTTCACTCGACTCACTGGAAGACTCAATGCAGAAATTGCTCATAGCTAACCGCGGCGAAATTGCCGTTCGAATCATTCGCACTGCTCGAGAAATGGGCATCGTGACCGTGGCGGTCGTCAGCGAAGCCGACAAGTCGTCCTTCGCTGCGGACCTCGCTGATGAGGTCATCGTTGTCGGTCCGGCCCCGGCCGGACTCAGTTATCTTAACCACGAAGCCGTTCTGAAGGCCGCCCTCGATAGCGGGGCTGACGCCGTGCACCCTGGCTACGGGTTTTTATCGGAAAACGCCGAATTTGCGCGCAAAGTGATTGGTGCCGGGTTGACCTGGGTTGGGCCCTCGCCGGAATCGATCGAGCTCATGGGGGACAAGTCACGAGCCCGCCGGGCGGCGATCGATGCCGGTGTGCCCACGCTCCCCGGCACCGAGTGTGCGCTTCAAGAGGGCGATGATATTGACGCGATCGCCGCCGAGATCGGATTTCCACTGGTAGTCAAGGCATCCGCCGGGGGTGGCGGGCGAGGCATCCGTTTGGTCGAAGAGCCGGCTCAGCTGCGTGGCACCGTTGAGATTGCCCAGGCTGAGGCGCTGGGCGCCTTCAATTCCTCCGACGTCTACTTCGAGAAGTTCGTGACGAAGGCTCGCCACGTGGAGGTGCAGATTCTCTGCGACGGAGAAACATACCTCCACCTGGGGGATCGAGACTGCTCAATGCAACGTCGCCAACAGAAGATCCTTGAGGAAGCTCCGGCTCCGGACCTTCCGGAGGCAGTGCGGGAACGAATGCGCGAATCCTCGGTGCAACTGGCGCGCCAGGCCCACTATGTCGGAGTTGGCACCGTGGAGTTTTTGTACGACCCGACCAGCCATGAGGTTGCTTTTATCGAGATGAACACCCGGATTCAGGTGGAACACACCATTACCGAGGCGATCACGGGTATGGATCTGGTACGCGAGCAGTTGCGCATTGCCGTGGGGGAGAAACTCTCCATCACTCAGGACGACATCCAGTTTTCTGGGCACGCTCTCGAATTTCGCATCAATGCCGAAGACCCAGACAACAAATTCATGCCCAGCCCGGGCACGATCAAGACCATGAACCTGCCCGGGGGCGCCGGCGTCCGATCCGATTTCGGCTTTATCGCGGGCAAGACCGTCGCACCGTTCTACGACTCCCTGCTGGGCAAGATCATCGTGTGGGCGCCAACGCGTGAACTCGCCATTGCACGATCGGAGCGGGCCCTCCGTGAAGCCCACATTGAGGGGGTCCGGACGACCATTGGTCTGCTCACCTCCCTCGTCACCCTCCAGGACTTTGCCGAGGTCAATCACCACACCACGTACATCGAATCCTTTCTTGACTCGTTGGGAGACACGCAATGACACAGCAAACCACAGCTCGATACACCTGGGGCGGCGACGAATTTCTCTTCGTCGAGATCGCAGAGGGCATGTCCCTGGAAGCGAACTTCATCTCCAACAGCATTGCGAATGCCTTGGAGGCGCGAGAACTTGTCGGCATCGTGGACATCTGCCCGGCCAACGCCTCCTTGCTGGTGCGTTTCGATCCGGATGCCGTGGCGTGGCAGGAACTTGAGCGAGTTGTGCACATGCTTGAGGACGAAGTACGGGCAGCAACCGACAAGGTTCTTGAGACACGCATCATCGAGATTCCGGTCTGGTACAACGATCCCTACACGAACGAAACGGGCGCCCGATTTCGTGAGGGATACCACCAGCGGCCCGAAGGTAACGACCTGGACTATGCGGCCGAGGTCAATGGTCTGGCCGATTCCGAGGAATTCATCACCCGACATCACGAATCCCCGTGGCTGGTTTCCATGGTCGGTTTCGTGGCTGGTCTGCCCTTTCTCTTTCAGCTCGTGGACCGTGAAAAGCAGCTCGAAGTACCCAAGTATCTGAGCCCCCGCACGGATACGCCCGCACTGACCGTTGGTTATGGCGGCTGCTTCAGCTGTATCTATTCCGTGCGGGGCGCCGGCGGATATCAAATGTTCGGTATCGCAGCCGCGCCGATCTTCGATCCGTCGCAGGGCCTGGAAGACTTCGCGGATTTCATGGTCTTCTTCAAACCGGGCGACATCGTCAAATTTAAGCCGATTGATGAAACCGAGTACCGGCGAATTCGAGCTGAAGTAGACGCAGGAACCTTCCGTTATCGGCAGGCACCGATCGCTTTCGATCTGGGAGCGGCCTTGGCTGACCCCGACGGCTACAGGTTGTCACTTCTGGAGGCACTCAATGGCATTTAACATTCTCGAACCCGGCCTCTCGACGACTGTGCAGGACCAGGGACGGATCGGCTATTACCGATTTGGCATTCCGCAGGGCGGGTCAATGGATCAATACTCAGCCACGTTGGGCAACCGCTTAGTAGGAAACACTGCGGCGGAGGCGGTGCTGGAGTGCACCTATATTGGCCCCAAGATCGTGACGACGGCCGACGCCGTGATCGCCGTGACCGGTGCGCCTGTTGATGTCTTCGTCAATGGCGAGATCGTGCCCGAATACGAGAGAATTACGCTCGTGGCCGGAGACGAATTGAAGTTCGGTGTGATCAAGGGCGGCACCAAGTATTTCATCGCCGTGTACGGCGGCATCGACGTACCCCAGGTTCTCGGATCGCGCTCGACGTATCCGATCGGCGCCATCGGCGGAGTCGAGGGGCGTGCCCTTGCCAGCGCGGATCTGGTTCCGATTGGTGTTGGGTCGGACAACGGTTTACCCGTGCTGCGCTCCATCGCACCCGAGGATCGTCCGGTCTACTCCAAGGACGTGAATATTCGGGTCATGCTCGGACTCTACGACCACAATCTCTCGGCCAGCGGGCTGGACAGTCTGCTCAACAGTGAATGGGTGTTGACTCCCGTCGCAGATCGTATGGGCCTACGCTACAGCGGACCCGGGGTGGAGTGGAAAGTCCGGAAACAACCGTTTGGTGCCGGGCAGGACCCGTCAAATATCGTTGACGCTGGTTACGCCGTAGGCTCCATCCAGATTCCCGGCGGCACCCAGCCGATCATTCTGCACCGCGACGCCGTCTCGGGTGGGGGATACGCCATGGTCGCCACGGTCATATCGGCAGACATGGATCTGGTCGCTCGCTGTGCGCCGGGTACGAAAACACACTTTGTCGCCGTGACGATGGAACAGGCACTTGACGCACGCCGTGCGAACACCTCCCGGGTTGCCCGAATCTGGTCGTAACCTGTTCGGCCGCTCTTCGTGAGCTTGGCTGGAAAGCCACTGACGAGCATCCACGGCATCTTCTGCGCGTCGGCAAGCGATACTGGATTCATGGACGACAAAGGTTCCCTCGCCGATTTTCTACGCTCAGCGCGGGCCCGGCTGACGCCGGCGGAGGTCGGGCTGCCGGTAGACCCGAACGCGGCCCCCCGCCGGGTGCCTGGCCTGCGCCCCCGCGCGGTGGCGGCGGTGGGCGGGGGGGGCGGGGGCTAATTAGCTGGGAGTGGGGAGGGTGGTGGGGCG
>NZ_JAJAYI010000051.1 GCF_026786305.1 Cryobacterium sp. | reverse complement strand
TCGGCCAGGGTCAAGGAGTGACCTGGCTGAACGCGATCAACGACCAGGTCGCGGGAATCGGCGCCGTCGTCGTCACCGGAACCATGCGGGACTCCCTCCACGTCCTCGACGTCATCCTGAACCGTGACGGCGACCCTGCCCCAGAGATGATCGCGACCGACACGGCGTCGTACTCCGACATCGTGTTCGGCCTCTTCCGCCTCCTGGGCTACCAGTTCAGCCCACGAGTGGCAGATATGCCCGACCAGCGGCTCTGGCGGCTCACCCCGCCCGGCGCCCCGGTGGCCGACTACGGGATCTTGGGCCCGGTCGCCAGAAATAAGTTGTCCTTCAAGCGGATGGAACCGTACTGGGAGGACATGCTTCGCGTGGTCGGTTCCCTCCATAACGGTACTGTCGCCGGTTACGACCTCCTGCGGATGCTTGGCCGTGACGGCGATCCGACACCGCTGGGCGCCGCGTTCGCCGAATACGGACGCATCGCTAAGACCCTGCACCTCCTGGCAATGTACGACCCGGAAGACGAGACCTACCGCCGATCAATCCACGTCCAGCTCACCACCCAGGAATCCCGTCACCGCCTCGCCCGGAAGATCTTCTACGGGCAGCGTGGGGAGCTCCGGCAGCGCTACCGGGACGGCCAGGAGGACCAGCTCGGCGTCCTCGGCCTCGTCCTGAACACCGTCATCCTGTGGAACACCCGCTACATCGACGCCGCCCTGAACTCGCTCCGAGATCAGGGCTACCCCGTCGACGACGCCGACATCGCCCGGCTGTCACCCCTGGGCGATACCCACATCAACATTCACGGCCGATACGCCTTCACTAGCGTGCAAGACGACGGGCTTCGCCCCCTCCGCGATCCGAACTCCGCGAGCGACGAATGACCCGTGTCCACAAACGGTACATTTCGAGACCAACGGCACCATTAACGACACGCGGGTGCACGAACGTCCACAACCCGTCTCAAAACATAGCTGGAACCGACGATGTTCTGAGACTATTCTGAGACGATAGATGGATGGCCACCACACACGTCACCCTCGTCGGCTACGCCCGCGTCTCCACCCACAGCCAAGACACCACCATGCAACACGACGCACTCACATCCATCGGCTGCGGACGGATCTTCACCGACACCATCTCCAGCCGCGCACCCAGCCGGCCCGGACTGATCGCCGCGCTCGACTACCTCCGACCAGGCGACACCCTCTGCGTCTGGAAACTGGACCGCCTCGGCCGATCCGTCAAAGAAGTCCTCACCATCGCCGACGACCTCCACGACAAACACATCGCCCTCCAGATCCTCACCGGCACACTCGCCGGAACCTACCGGCCCACCGGAGAAGGCAAATTCTTCTTCACCATGATGGCCGCGTTCGCCGAACTCGAACGGGACATGATTCGCGAACGCACCCTCGCCGGCCTCACCACCGCCCGAGCCCAGGGCCGGATCGGTGGGCGCCCGACCGTCGTCACACCCGACACGCTCGCAGCGGCCCAAGCCCGACAGCAACGCGGCGAAACGCCCACCCAAATCGCCAAAGCCCTCGGCGTCTCACGAGCAACGATCTACCGCCACCTCAACCCTTAGCGCCAACCACCGTGCCATTGCTGGCCAGAGGTTGGTGGCGTCGTCGTAGTAGGGGCCAGCTCACGAAGCGGAATGAATAGCACGTTTAGAGATCGGAGGTAACAGAGTTGGGCTACAAAACCCAACCGGTTGCCCTCACCTCTGCGCTGGCGGCTTCGCCGGGAACACAACGAACTACCCCGAAACGACGCCGTAACTTCAAACTACATGGCGTCAGTGTCTTCATCGGTGAAATTCCATGCCCCTCGCTAAGAAGTAGTAGCCCGGCCACGAGGTCGTGGAGTTCCTTAACAATGGAGCCACCAACCTCGAAATTCAGTCGAGGACCGAGGTCTCTCCTCGCGTATTCATGTGGCAGCTATTCATTGTGCAGTCTGTTGAATACCTACCCTGTGTTTTGGGAAACGATGAGGGCAATGCCAGTGACGCCCGTGATGAGAGCAACTCCATACAGCGACATTGTGACGATAGTTAAGGCACGCCACTTCGCACGTGACTTCGCACGTAAGCGTTCTCCGGAGAACACCAGAGCGAGCAGCGGAACAGTATTGAGAAGACAAAGGACCACTGTAATGCCAATGAGAATCGAGGAAATCGGCATCATGTGGCCCCTTACAGATCCGGGCGAAGTGTGCAGACTGAAAGGATGATTAGCCCAATACCCGCGGTTTCCACTCCGAGTGCAGCCGCAACTATTCCGACCACTGCAGCAGCTGGTGCGCCGACGCCGATAATCGCTAGAACCGCAGCGGTCAACCCGACTTGCGCCGTTAGAAAACCTAGGGCGGCGACAGCCAGGGGAGCAAATGTGCAAAAGGCTCCCAGGCCGGACGGGTCTTTCGCGTTGATGGGGTTGCAGCTTGCGTAGGCGTAGGGGTGTGCTTCTTGCCCGGACGGGTCGTATTGGGTGAAGCGTCCGATGGTGGGGTCGTAGTTGCGGGCGCCGAGTTTGTAGAGGTTGGTGGCGTCGTCGTAGTAGCCGCTGATGTAGCGGAGGTGGTTGTAGGCGGTGGCCGTGTTGGTGCCGGTAGCGCGTGCTTCGCCGTAGGGGCTGTAGGAGTACCCGCCCATGTAGGCGCCGGTTTTGTCGAACAGTCCGATCACGGATCCGAGGGAGTCTTGTGCGTAGTAGTACTTGGTGCTGGTGCCGTGCACGCCCAAGGCCTGGCCGGTGGGGGTGCGGGTGAATCCTCGGTTGGCGGTGCCGAGTTTCTCGCTGGCGAGGCCGAGCGGCCCGTTCAGGTAGGTGGTGGTGGAGGCGCTTCGGGAGAGCTGGTTGGTGTTGCCCTGGCCGAGGGCGGTGTAGGTGGTCGCGCCGATCGCGGTGACGGCGCCGCGGGCGTTGTAGGTGGCGGTTTGCCCGGTAAGGCCGTTTTTGGTCTGGTTCCCGGCCGCGTCGTAGGTCCAGGTGGTGGTGTCTCCGGTGGCAGCGGTGATCCGGTTCGCGGCGTTGTAGCTGTATGCAATGGTCCCCGCCGTCGCACCGGTCGCGCCGGCCCTCACCTGCTGGGTGCGGTTCCCGGCCGGATCGTAGGTATACGCCCAGGAGGCGGTCGTGGCTGCACCGAGTCTCTCGGTGGCTGTGGTCAGGCGGCTGAGGGAGTCGTAACCGTAGGTACTGATCGCACCGGCGCTGATGCCCTGTTCGAGATAGCTGGTGCGGGTCTGGATGTTGGTCCGGTCCGCGGTTCCACCGGGGACGATGTAGGAGTAGCCGATGTCGGCTTTGACGACGCCGGAACCATCCTTCGCGGTGATCCTGGTCGCCCGGCTGGCCGCGTCGTTCACCGTGGCGACGGTCGCGTTCCCGGGCAGGGTGCGCAGCGTCTCGGCACCGTTCGCGTCGTAGGCGAACTTGATACAGCCGGAGTCGGTCGGAGAGCCGGCCGCGACCGGGCAGGTGCCGAGGCTTTCGGTGAGTTGGGTAAGTTGGTTGGCGTCGTCGTAGATGTAGTTCACCTCGCCTGTCATGGCGTCCCGGAACCTTGTGATGTTCCCCGCGGCGTCGTAGTCGAATTCCTGGTTCACGGTGCTGGTGACGATGGTCTGGTAGTTGATGATCCGGCCGAGGGCGTCGTAGGTGTACTGGGTGAACGGGCCGGTGCTGTCGGTGTCGCGGTTCTTGATGCCGTTGCTGTAGAACGTCGTGGTGAGGGTCTGCCCGCCCTGGAAGGTGGACAGCGCAATGTCGTCCCGGAGGTTGTACGCGTAGGTCGTGGTGTCGCTATTGCCGTCGGTGACGGTCAGCACCCGTCCGAGGGAGTCGTAGGTGTAGCTGGTCGCACCTTGCGGTGCGGGCGGGGTCACCGAGCTGAGGTTCCCGTTCCCGTCATACGTGTAAGCGGTGGTGTTCCCTTTACCGTCCTTGGAGGTGCAGACCTGCCCGTCGAAACCGCCGCAGACCGCGCCACCATTCTCGTAAGTAAACCGCTGCGGGACCGCCCCGGTGCCACCGGCTGTGCTGTCGGTGACTTTCGTCGGGTTGCCCTTCGCGTCGTACTCGAACGATTTCCCGTTCCCGGCCGCGTCGGTGGAGCACTTAGCCTGGAACACGGTTCCACCGGTGCCGGCGCAGCCAACTCCGGTCGCATACGCGGCCGAGGCCGCCGCCCCGGTCGGCAGGGTCGCGCTGACCGCGTTGTTCAACGCGTCATATGAGTACGTGGTGCTGTTCCCACCGACGCCGCCGGTGGCGAACGCGTCCGTGACGGTCGCCACCTCACTGTTCGCGGCGTAGGACTGCGACCGGGTACGGTTCAACGGGTCCGTGACAGAGGTCATCCGCCCGGAGGCGTCGATCGCGTAGGTGAACAATTTCCCACGCCCATTGGTGAGGACCGTCTGCCCGGCCGTGTAGACGTAGGAGGCGGTCGTAAGGAACGTTGAGGAGGACGCCAGCCCGCGTTTGATCGACGTCAGCCGGTGTTGGGTGTCGTAGCCGAACAGGGTGCGGGACGTCGACGCCGCGTTGGTGCCGCGGGCCCGGAGCTCGGAGATTCTCCCGGTCGCGTCGTAGTCATATTCTTCCCAAAGCCCACCCGGGGAATCCACCCGGCTCAGCTGCCCGGCCCCGTTCGCGGTGTAGGTCGTCGTCCGGCCGGCAGAGTCCACGATCTGGCTGATCCGCGACCCACCCGCCCACGTCACCGAGTACGAGCGGCCGGCCGCTTCCGTCACCGTGGACACGGTCCCCGTCGACGGGTCGTAGCTGTACGTCGTGCCCTCGCCGTTCCGGTTCAGGTTCTTCGTGATCCAGCCTGAGCTGTTGAAAACGAACTGCTCACCGGTCCGATTGAACGTCACCGTTTTCGTGTAGGGCTGATCGGTCAGCGTGGCGTTGAAACCGGACGGAGTTACCCAGGCCTCACCGGACTTCGTGAACACCGCCTTGAACCCGTTCGCCCCGGTGTAGGTGGCGGTGCTCGAGGTCACCGCGAGACCCACATCGAACGCCGACAGGGGCGACGACCAGCCGCCACCGAGTGAGCCCTCCGACGATGACAGGCCGTTGTAGAACCGGTCGTTGCGCACCGCGAGGGCCGGACCGTTCAAGACGCCGTCGTTCGAGGTGAGCAACAGGTTCCCGTTCGCGAGATTCACCCGCGCCACAGTCGCGTTCGAGACGTTCGCTTCATCGAAAGCAAAGTAGGGCAGAGCGCCCAGGCCTGGTGCGCCCACAACAGTTCCCGCCGGTGCCCGGTTCGCGGTCCCACCCGAACCGTTCGACAGCGATCTCGTTGCCAGTGGCGTGGCCCATGTGCTCGCGGGGGCATTCGACTCGCCGGCTGCACCCTTCGCAGCGTCCTTCGACGGTGACCACACCTCGTCAAACTCTGTCGGCGGCAGGTACTCAACCCCGGTGGGAGTGACCGACTCGCCAATGGTGAGACCGGGGCGGCGACAGCCGGAAGCGAGGTAAACGACATCGCGACGACCGAAACGGCAGCGATAGGAACAAAGACCCGACCACGCGACATGTGCGTACCGTTCCCATACGATCCGGGGCAAATATCGCCGCCATGGCGTTCCACAAATATACGATGTATGTCGGGAATGTCCATGCCCCCTTTCGGGCACAACATGCGTCGCCGGGGGCGCCCCGGCGGCAAGTGCGTGAGTTGTCGCTTTTCGAGGTCGTCTGCGAGGTTGACCGTGGATCCTGACGCTTGGGCGGGCGGGCGGGCGGGCGGGCGCGAGACGCGGTGACGAGCAGCCTCCCTGCGAGCCAGGGTAACCTCCTCGACACATGGAATTGAATATCGATGGCGCACCAGTACGGTGCGCTCCGGCTACCGTGTGAGCACGTGGATCTCCGCCGAGACAGCGTTTCTTACGATCTTGTGCCGACCTGGATAACGGCCATTGCGACCGCAATTGCTGTCGTCGTGGCCATCTTGTGTACCTATCAGTAGATTCGGTTTACATCTCGTCAAATGCGTGGAGCTGCGCTCCGCGAGGCGCAAGACAGCGAGGACCGGACCCGACCGTACGTCGGCATGGATATTGTTCCCGGGTTGGCTGGGTCGCCGACATTCGACATTGTGATCGAAAATTTGGTGACACCACAGCTCGAGACGTGCGTCTTAACCTGGTCGGCGATTCCCTCGGCGCACAATCCGAGGGAGATGAGAGGCGACGCCGCCACATAGCGCGCACAGAATGCCGCCATGGAGCGCCAAAACTCACAGCCAAAGCCCGACAGCAACGCGGCGAAACCCCCACCTAAATCGCCAAAGCCCTCAGCGTCTCACGAGCGACGATCTACCGCCACCTCAACCCTTAGCGCCAACCACCGTTCCATTACTGGCCAGACCCCTAATCGGTGCCGCCGAGGGTGAAGAAGATCTTGCCGATGTGAGAAATGGGGGAGACCTGGCTGGCCGCGGGTGACGGGCCTGGCTTGGCTGCCTGCGGGGACACCCGCGAGGCGGCTCCGGATGCGACCGTACCGCTCACGCCGGCTGCCACGTTGTCCTGCACCAGGACTTCGCCGGGGACGGCGGAGCGCATGCGCTCGGGAGTCCAGTAGTTGCCGCCCTGTTGGGTCTCTGGAACGACCCAGCGGTCGACATCCGCTGACGCGGAAGTGATTGCTGACTCGGGCGCGATGGCGGCGGAGGCTGCGCCGGCCGACAAGAAACCGCCGGCACCGACCAACGTGCCGATCAGAAGCGCCGAGAGGGCGCCGGTCTTCACTCTGCTTCGCATCATGTGCTCCACTCCAGTTATCGATCGCATTCAGCAGACTGTCTTGTCGCTGTGTTAATACAGTATTTGGCAGTTCACGCGCTGTCTACCCTTTTTGGGTGCCACCCAAAAGGGGAGTGTGGGTGGGGAACGGTATCCGCTCGCGTGCTCATCTGTCGGTGGCACCCGTCATACTGGGCACCCGTCATATTGGGCGCACGGCGGACCCGATCGGTGTGCGCGCTGGGCGGCGACGCCCCGCGTTGTCGTTGCGCGCGCGTTCTTTCCGCGATGGTGCTCGTGACGGTGGCCGGACTTTCGATCGCGGGAACGACCGTCTACGTGGCGCAGTCCGCTGCTGGAGCTTGACTCGTCATCGTGACCAGGATTGTTGCCGTGATGATCGACGACGACGACGACGGGGTCCTGAGCTGGAACGACGTTCGGAATGGTGCTGGGGTGGCCGGTTCCGCGCCGGGCGTGGGTGCCGGCATCCGTTCTCGGTACAGTGAAATCACGGCATAATTTCGTTCAGATTGTTGAACAACTCAGAGAAATACGGCAGTCTAGGGGGAACGAAAGACGGGGCCCATGCCAACCATCGATCTGAACAGCGACGTCGGAGAGTCTTTCGGCAACTGGACCTTCGGCGACGACGCCGCCATCATCGCCTCGGTCACGAGCGTCAACGTCGCCGGTGGATTCCACGCCGGCGATCCCACGACCATTCGTGCGACCTGCGCCGCCGCAGCAGCCGCGGGAGTCACGGTGGGCGCGCACCCCGGCTACCGTGACCTGGCCGGGTTCGGCCGTCGTTTCATCGAGATGGATGCGGCCGAACTCACTAACGACGTGATTTATCAGGTCGGCGCCGTGCAGGCTCTCGCCCGCGCCGCCGGAACCGCCGTACGCTACGTGAAACCGCACGGCGCGCTCTACAACACGATCGCCCACCACCCGGTGCAGGCGCAGGCCGTGGTCGACGCGGTGCTCGCCGTCGACCCGACGCTGCCGCTGATGGTGCTACCGAACAGCGACATCGAAGGCCTGGCCCAGGCCGCGGGGCTGCGCACCGTGGCCGAAGCCTTTGCCGACCGCGCCTACAACCCCGACGGCAGCCTCGTGTCGCGGGCGATTGCGGGCGCCGTGCTGCACTCGGTCGAGGCCGTGACGGCCCAGGTCGTGCGGCTGGCCGTCGAGGGCACCGTGGTCGCCGTCGACGGCTCGATCATCACGGTGCCGGTGCAGAGCATCTGCCTGCACGGCGACACCCGCGACGCCGTGCGGCTCGCCGCAGCGGTGCGCGAGGCTCTGCTGGGCGCCGGCGTCTCCATTGCCAGTTTCGCCTAGCGGATGCCCACCCCCATTCGATCCATCCGGCCCGTCGGGGACCGGGCCGTCCTCGTGCAGCTCGGCAGCCTCGGCGAGGTGCTCGGCCTGTATGAGGCGCTCCGTGAGTATCCGCTCCCCGGCCAGGTCGACGTTGTCGCCGCCGCCGAAACCGTGCTCGTGACGGCCGACTCGGCTCTAGCAGCCCGTGGCTTCGCTGCCCGGCTGCGCGCGATCGACGCGCGCACCGCCGCAACCGGGCACGACGGGCTCGTGACCATCGACGTGATCTACGACGGGGCCGACCGGGATGAGGTCGGCGAACTCACCGGACTCGGCCCAGACGGCGTGATCGCGGCGCACACCGGGCAGCTGTGGACCGCCGCGTTCGGCGGCTTCGCCCCCGGTTTCGCGTATCTCGTCGGCGACGACAGCCTGCGGGTTTGCCGGCGCAGTAGCCCGCGCAAGGCTGTTCCGGCCGGTTCGGTGGCGCTCGCCGATAGCTATTCGGCCGTGTACCCGCGGGTCACCCCCGGTGGCTGGCAGCTGATCGGCCGCACCGACGCGGCCCTGTGGAGCCTCGACCGCGACCAACCCGCACTCGTGCAGCCCGGTGATCGGGTGCAGTTTCGAGCCGTGCGGGAGTTCGTGCGCACCGCACCGACGGCCCGGGCAGCGGAGGCCGACAGCGTCGGGACCGCTGCTGACGGCACCGGCATCGACCCCGCTGCGGGCCTCGTCGTCGTGCAGCCCGGACTGCAGACCACCGTGCAGGACCTCGGCCGCCCCCGCCCCCCCCCCCCCCGGGGGGGCGGGGCCCGCCCCCGGCGGAGCCGGGGGCGGCGGCCCCCCCCCCCCCCGGGGGGGGACCCCCCCACCC
>NZ_JAJAYI010000050.1 GCF_026786305.1 Cryobacterium sp. | reverse complement strand
GCCCAAGCGCCCACGCCGCAGCAACACTCGGCCACCAACCCCCCCCCCCGCGGGGGGCCGGCCCCGCACCCGATGGAGGGGGGCCCGGCCACGTTAACGGAGGCTCGGTTCGACACCGGCCGATTGGCGCTGCACACAACGCCATATCAGCGGATGCCGCTCCCGCCACGCGTCACCTGCGCGCGGGTATACAAAAAAGGCCCGTCCAACAACGGGCCTGGTACATGAAGTGTGGAGCCACGGGGAATCGAACCCCGGACCTCCTGCTTGCAAAGCAGGCGCTCTACCAATTGAGCTATGGCCCCGATTTCTCAGGCCGATCCCTGAGGCCGACTTCTCAGCGCGAACGCTGAGATCGGAATGAAGCTGGTGCTGCGTGGGGATACCGGGATTTGAACCTGGGACCTCTTCATTATCAGTGAAGCGCTCTAACCAACTGAGCTATATCCCCCTCGTGGGCAGATTGAAGACTACCGGAATCTGGCCGGAACCTGAAATCGAGTCGCCCTCCGGTGGAGAAGATACTCGCATTCAGGCTGGGAGAGCTGTTTCCCGGGAGAAACAGCCCTCGATCGAGCACAGAGAACACCGGTTCTTCGGTTAGTCGTTGGTGAACCCGACAAGTAGGCCGCCGGTGATTTTGACGCTCAAGTTGTACAGCACGGCGTAAATGGCGCCGAGGGCGGTGATCACAACCATGTTCAGCACGGCCACAACGACCGCGAATCCCATGACGTTGCCGATGGAGAGAATGGTGGCCAGGTTGGCCGATTCACCCGCCACCGTGGCATACAGATCCTCGACCTTGGTCAGCACCTCGGTCTGCACGAGCACCGTGTAGGTGAGAAAGGTCGCCACGATCGTGACGATGGCGAGGCACACCGCCACCAGAAAAGACAATTTCACGCTCGACCAGAAGTCGACGTAGACCAGTTTGAGACGAACCTGCTTGCTCGCAGTTTTGCGAGTGGACTTCTTGGCGAGCTTTTCGGCAACGCTAGTCATTCGGTGACTCTACTTTCCTGAATCAGCGTTCGGAACAGCGCCCTCTGCAGCACTGGTGTCGGCGGCACCAACCGGTGCATCGATATCCGTTACACCCTCTTCGTCGGTGGCGACCAGATTACGTTCGATATTTTTCGCGATGGAAATGATTCTGTCTTCATCCGCAAACTTAGCGAACACAACGCCCATCGTGTCCCGACCCTTGGCCGGAACCTCAGAGACGTCAGAGCGTACCACCTTGCCGCTGGCAAGAACCACAAGGACCTCGTCCTCGGGGTTCACAATCAACGAGCCGACCAAATCGCCGCGGTCGTCGTTGAGTTTGGCTACCTTGATGCCCAGACCGCCCCGATTCTGCAGCCGGTACTGGTCAGCGGCGGTGCGCTTGGCGTAACCGCCCTCGGTGACCACGAACACAAATCCGTCGTCATTGATAACGGATGCGTCGAGCAGGGTGTCGTCGCCGCGGAAGTGCATTCCGATCACGCCGGAGGTGCTGCGACCCATCGGGCGTAAGGCTTCGTCGGTGGCGGTGAAGCGAATGGACATGCCCTTGCGGGAGACCAGCAGCAGATCGGAATCATCTTCGACCAGCAGTGCGGAGACGAGTTCGTCGCCCTCGCGCAGCTTGATGGCGATGATGCCACCGGTACGGTTGGTGTCGTATTCGCGGAGCGCGGTCTTCTTGATCAGGCCGTCGCGGGTGGCGAGGGTCAGATACTGGGCCACCTCGTAGTCGCGAATATCGAGAATCTGCGCGATTTCTTCACCCGGCTGCAGGGCGAGCAGGTTAGCGACGTGCTGGCCCTTCGCGTCACGGCCGGATTCCTGCGCCTCGTACGCCTTGGCCCGGTAGACCCGGCCGGTGTTGGTGAAGAACAGCAGCCAGTGGTGCGTCGTGGTCACGAAGAAGTGTTCGACCACGTCGTCTGCTCGCAGCTGGGCCCCCTTGACGCCCTTGCCGCCGCGGTGCTGGTTGCGGTAGTTGTCGCTGCGGGTGCGCTTGATGTAGCCGCCGCGAGTGACAGTGACCACCATCTCCTCTTCGGGAATAAGGTCTTCGATTGACATATCGCCGTCGAAACCGAACATGATCTCGGTGCGGCGGTCGTCGCCGAACTTCGCAGTGATCTCGGCGAGTTCGTCGCTGATGATCGTGCGCTGACGTTCGGGGCTGGCCAGAATCGACTTGAATTCCGCGATCTGCAGTTCCAGTTCGGCGGCCTGGTCGATGATCTTCTGACGCTCGAGTGCGGCGAGGCGACGCAGTTGCATGGTGAGAATGGCGTCGGCCTGCAGTTTGTCCACGTCGAGCAGGGCCATGAGGCCTTCGCGGGCGTCGTCGACGGTGTTGGACCGACGGATGAGCGCGATCACTTCATCGAGGGCGTCGAGCGCCTTGAGATAGCCGCGCAGAATGTGGGCATCCGCTTCGGCCTTGTTCAGTCGAAATTGGGTGCGCCGAACGATGACCTCGATCTGGTGCGCGACCCAGGCAGAGATGAAGCCGTCGAGGGCGAGCGTGCGGGGCACGCCGTCGACGATGGCGAGCATGTTCGCGCCAAAGTTCTCTTGCAGCTGGGTGTGCTTGTAGAGGTTGTTCAGCACGACCTTGGCGACGGCATCGCGCTTGAGCACGATCACGAGGCGCTGGCCGGTGCGACCACTGGTCTCATCGCGGATGTCCGCGATGCCGGCAATCTTGGCGTCCTTGACCAGGTCGGCGATCTTGATGGCGAGGTTGTCGGGGTTCACCTGGTAGGGGAGCTCGGTGATGACGAGACAGGTGCGGCCCTGAATCTCTTCGATGCTGACGACGGCCCGCATCGTGATGGAGCCTCGGCCGGTACGGTAGGCATCCTGAATGCCCTTGATGCCCAGAATTTGCGCTCCGGTGGGAAAGTCGGGTCCCTTGATGCGAACAATGAGCGCATCGAGCAGTTCGTCGCGGGTCGCGTCGGGGTTTTCGAGGTACCACTGGGCGCCCGCAGCTACCTCACGCAGGTTGTGCGGCGGAATATTGGTGGCCATGCCGACAGCGATACCAACCGAGCCGTTGACCAGTAAGTTCGGAAAACGGGCCGGCAGCACCGTCGGCTCGAGGGTGCGACCGTCATAGTTGTCCTGAAAATCGACGGTATCCTCGTCGATGTCGCGCACCATTTCGAGGGCGAGCGGGGCCATCTTCGTTTCGGTGTATCGCGGGGCGGCAGCACCGTCGTTGCCGGGAGAACCGAAGTTACCCTGGCCGAGGGCGAGCGGATACCGCAGGCTCCACGGCTGCACGAGACGCACGAGCGCGTCATAGATCGAGGAGTCACCGTGCGGGTGGAACTGACCCATCACGTCACCGACGACGCGGGCACACTTGGAGAATGCCTTGTCTGGCCGGTAGCCTCCGTCGAACATGGCGTAGATCACGCGACGGTGCACCGGCTTCATGCCGTCACGCACGTCGGGCAGCGCGCGACCGACAATCACGCTCATCGCGTAGTCGAGGTAGGAGCGTTGCATCTCCAGCTGCAGATCGACCTGGTCGATTTTGCCGTGCTGTACGAGGTGGGCTGCCGCAGCAGCCGCATTCTCGGCCGCCACTTCGGGGTTGACCCCGTCGGACTTGCCCGTGGTGTCGTCAGATGTCAAGGAAACGCACGTCCTTCGCGTTTTTCTGGATGAAGTTGCGTCGTGATTCGACGTCTTCACCCATCAGGGTGGAGAAGATTTCGTCGGCGGATGCCGCGTCGTCCAGGGTGACCTGCAGCAGGGTACGGGATTCGGGGGCCATGGTGGTTTCCCACAGCTCCTTGTAGTCCATCTCGCCGAGGCCCTTGTAGCGCTGGATCCCGTTGTCTTTCGGAATTCGTTTGCCAGCGGTGGCACCATCGGCGAGGAGCGCGTCCCGCTCGGCGTCGGAGTACACGTACTGGTGCGGCGAGTTGGTCCATTTAAGCCGGTACAGCGGCGGCTGGGCCAGGTACACATAGCCGAGATCGATCAGCGGGCGCATGTATCGGAACAGGAGGGTCAGCAACAGTGTCGTGATGTGCTGGCCGTCGACATCGGCGTCGGCCATCAAAACGATCTTGTGGTACCGAACCTTGTCGGGGTTGAACTCTTCGCCAATGCCAGCGCCGAAAGCCGTGATCATGGCCTGCACCTCGTTGTTACCGAGGGCACGGTCGAGCCGTGCTTTCTCGACATTGAGGATCTTGCCGCGTAGGGGCAGAATCGCCTGGGTTTCGGGGTTACGGCCCTGCACGGCAGAGCCGCCGGCCGAGTCGCCCTCTACGATGAAGATTTCGGAGATCGAGGGGTCTTTGCTCTGGCAATCCTTGAGTTTGCCGGGCATGCCGCCACCCTCGAGAAGTCCTTTGCGGCGCGCGGTTTCGCGGGCTTTACGGGCTGCCATGCGGGCGTTCGAGGCCTGCAGGGACTTGCGGATGATTTCGCGGGCCGGGTTCGGGTTGCGGTTGAACCAGTCGGTGAGCTGGTCGTTGGCGACCTTCTGCACGAATGACTTCGCTTCGGTGTTGCCGAGCTTGGTCTTGGTCTGGCCTTCGAACTGCGGTTCAGCGAGTTTGATCGATACGACCGCGGTCAGTCCCTCGCGCACGTCGTCGCCAGTGAGGTTGTCATCCTTCTCTTTCAGGATGCCTTTCTCGCGGGCATACTTGTTCACGAGCGTGGTCAGCGCGGCCCGAAAACCCTCTTCATGAGTGCCACCCTCGTGCGTATTGATCGTATTCGCGTAGGTGTGCACACTCTCGGTGTATGCGGTGGTCCACTGCATGGCGACTTCGAGCGCCATTTTGCGTTCGTTGTCTTCCCACTCGAACGAGATAATCTCATCGTTGACCAGGTCGGTCTTCTTGGCGCGGTTCAGGTATTCGACGTAGTCGACGAGCCCCTGGTCGTATTTGAAGGTGTTGCTGACGGCTTTGCCCTCGTCGGTGCGTTTGGCTTCACGCTCGTCGGTGAGGGTGAGGCGCAGTCCTTTATTGAGAAAACCCATCTGCTGAAAGCGCGCGCGCAGCGTTTCGTAGTCGAATTCGATCGTCTCGAACGTTTCCGCACTCGGCCAGAAGGTGATGGTCGTGCCGGTTTCATCGTTCGCTTCGCCCTGTTCCAGGGGGGCGTTTGGAACACCGTTGGCGAAACTCTGCCGCCAAATAGAACCCTGCCGGCGAACCTCGACCTCGAGGCGACTGGACAGGGCGTTGACGACGGAACTTCCCACGCCGTGGAGCCCACCGGAGACGGAATAGCCGCCACCGCCGAATTTACCGCCGGCGTGCAGCACGGTCAGGACTACCTCAACGGTCGACCGTCCCTCAGCCTTGTGAATGTCGACCGGAATTCCCCGGCCGTTGTCTTCGACGCGTATCGCGCCGTCGGCAAGAATACGAATGTCGATGGTGTCGCAGTGCCCCGCGAGAGCCTCGTCGACGGAGTTGTCGACGATCTCGTAGACGAGGTGATGCAGTCCGCGAGGTCCAGTGGACCCGATGTACATACCGGGTCGTTTGCGAACGGCTTCCAGGCCTTCAAGCACCTGGATATCGTCGGCACCGTACTCGTGCTCCGTCTCCCGCTCCGCCTCGTTTGAGGATATATCTGGTGACGTGCGCTCGGGCGTCGGTTCAACTGTCATCTGAAATTAGGCTCCTGACCATCGCACGGGCGACCCTTTAGTCTACCAAACGGGGGGAGACGAACCGGCCATAATCGCCGTTTGACGCGTTTTGTTCACGGGGTTGACCTAAATTGTTGGGTTACCCGTAGGTATCGCGTGGACCCCGCCCTGGGATTGATCTAGGACCCTTTTTCCAGGATGGAGCGTTGGGCCCTTGGAAACGAATCGATTGGATGCCCGCGTCTGGGTAGCGATTCGCGATGTGTTCCATGATGACGTTGCGCATTAGACGCAACTGGGTGGCCCAGGCGGTGGACTCACAGTGCACGGTGAGCACACCGTCATCGATGCCGGCCGGCGTTGAATGGTTGGCGGTTTCGTCTCCGGCTAACTCCGCCCAGGACGAGAGAAGTTCTGACTGGGCCAGTGGCGAATTCCAGCCGAGCTGCGTGGTGAGCGAGTTGATGGTGTCGCCGAGACGTCGCGGGTCGCGCCCGCTGCCGAACGGAACACTGGAGCCGGCGACCGGCGCAATCCGCTTGCGGCCGCGCGAACGTCGTGCGTTTGGATCGCCAAAAATGCTCTTAAACCGCAGGTAGACCCGGGCCGCTTCGCTGGTATTGGATTCCAGCGGATCATACGCCTCGGTTGTTTCACGTGGAACATTTTCGTCAGCCATCAACGACCGCTCCAGCGTGAATGTGAATCGTGTGCGCGACGAGCGCCCGCGGAACATCGTCGAGTACGGCGGCCGTAATTAAGACCTGCTCGAACGACCCAATCGCAGCGGCCAACCGGGTTCGACGGTCCAGATCCAGTTCGGCAAACACATCGTCAAGAATCAACACCGGGTCACCACTGGCCGAATCCTGCCGTAAAAGCTGAGCGGATGCGAGTTTCAGCGCCAGCGCGAATGACCAGGATTCCCCGTGGCTGGCATAGCCCTTGGCCGGTAAGGCATTGAGCATGAAGACCAGGTCATCCCGGTGCGGGCCGGCCAGGGTGATACCCCGTTCCAACTCACGTTTGCGCAGCCCGGCGAGGGCCGTGCGAAAAATCTCAGTGGTAGCTGACTCCACCGAGTCGGTCGCGACGGTGGCCGCGATGGCACCGTCCACGCCGAGATCGGTGTCCTCGTCGGCACCGAGAATGCTCAGGCTCGCCACCAGCACCGGTCCGTGATCCTCATTCACCACGGCCCGATAGGCCGCGCGGAGCGGTTCACCGAGCAACGAAACGAGCTTGGCGCGTTCGTCGATGATCTCCGAGCCGAACTCCACCAGTCGTTCGTCCCAGATATCGAGTGTTGAGAGCTGGTTGCCACGCGCTCCGGAGGCACGAGCTGACTTCAGCAGGGTATTGCGCTGTTTGAGCACCCGGTCATAATCGCTCAGAACGGCGGCGAGCCGCGGGCTGCGTAGGACCAGCAGTTGATCGAGAAACTTGCGGCGGCCCGAGGGATCGCCGCGCACCAGAGAAAGGTCCTCCGGCGCGAATACCACGCTGGAGAAATAACGGGGAAGATCGCGGGTTTTGATAACGGATCTATTGACCTGTGCCCGGTTCTGCCCGGTGCGGTTCAGCTGTACCTCGGTGAGGATGTCCCGGCCGTTGTACTCGAGCCGGGCTCGAATGATTCCGGCCCCCTGGCCGGCCCGAATCATGGCCTTGTCGTTGGAAACTCGATGCGAACCGAGCGTACTGAGAAAACCGAGCGCCTCGACCAGGTTGGTCTTGCCCTGACCATTACGTCCGACGATGAGGTTCGGACCCGGAACGAACCCGACTTCGGCGTTCGCATAGTTACGAAAGTCGGTCAGTGAGAGGTGGGTAACCCGCACCAGCGTTAGCGCAGCAGCAGGTTGGGCTGAAGCAGGTACTTGTAGCTGTCCACTCCGGCCTGCTCGCGCGACGTCTGGCTCGTGATCAAAACCGGCCCTGGCTTGTTCGGGTTTTCCGTTTTCGTGAACGAGATGCGCACGAATTCGGAGTGCACAGCGCTCAGCCCGTCGAGCAGAAATTGCGGCTTCAGTGAGACGACGGTCTCGGTGCCGGAGAGAATGGCATCGATGGTTTCCGAAGCCTGTGCCTGCTCGGAACCAACCGCTTCAAGGGTGACCCCGTCGGTGGTAAAGGTGAAACGGAGGGCAGCTTCTCGTTCCAGCACGAGCTGCACGCGCCGGGTGGCTTCGATCAGATCGGCTGTATTCATCACCGCGTAGTTGTCGACGGTGGCGGGGAACAAACGGCGAACCGGGGGAAAATTACCCTTGATCAGCAGCGAGGTGACGGTCTTTTTGTTGGCGGTGAACGCGATGAGTTCACGGTCCTCGCTGTTGGTGATCGACACGGAGATCGTTCCGCTGTGACCGAATGTCTTGCCGACTTCCTGCAGGGTACGAGCCGGCACGAGCGCTGTAATCGTGCCCTCGGCGGTGGTGCTCCCCGGATCCCAATCGATTTCCCGAACCGCGACGCGGTAGCGGTCAGTGGCGACCAGGCTCAGGCTGTTTTCCGTGACCGCAAGCTGTACGCCGGTAATGACGGGCGTGACGTCATCCCGCGACGCGGCGACGGCGACCTGAGCGACAGCGGCGGCGAATTCCTCGGCCGGCACGAGCCCGGATTGGGTGCTGACCTGGGGAATGCTTGGATATTCCTCAACCGGCATAGACAGCAGGGTGAAGCTCGCGGATCCACAGCTGACCTTGATTCGTGAATTTTCGGTGGAAAAACGTACCGGAGCGTTCGGCAGGCGGCTGGCAATTTCAGCGAGCAAACGGCCGGAGACCAGAACTCTGCCGACCTCTTCGACTTCCGCCACAATCTCGGTTTGAGCGGAGACCTCATAGTCGAATGACGACAGGATCAAGCCCGTGGCGGTGGCTTCTATGAGCACACCACTGAGGATCGGGAGGGTCGTGCGTTGGGGCAGAAGCTTGACCGCGAAGGAAACGGCTTCGCTGAAGACATCCCGATGTGCCTGAAATCTCACGATGTCATTCCTTAGCGTTTGCAGCGGATGGGTGGGCCTCAATGCTAGCTGTCTTCACCGGTCGGTTCGGTACCGGGCCGAGGTGAGGGCCCTGGCACTCGAGGTTGTCGGTTGGATCCAGTTAGAGAATTCTTGTTAATCTTCTTAACCGTTGTGGAATCTGTGGATAACTCTGTGAAAACCGCCCCTGCATTGGGAACTACACGTTTGTAAGTTGTGGGTGAGTTGTGCAAATTTGTCAATCGTCGGAGCGGGGCGAACCCGGTGCAATGGCACGTTTCTACAGGCGGGCGCCGAGTTTCTACAGAGACGGTGACGTTGTGTGAGTTAATTCCACAGGGTTATCCACAGGTGTGAAAACTGAAAAAATTTTGATCCCTCCGGATTGAACCACGGCAAATTGGCCCGAAAATTCCGCAGGAATCACGAATTCTGCTGCTGCCGTGCGTGCTGGGTCTTACTTGTAGCGGTGGTCCTGCTTGATGCGGTTGGTCAATTCGGTGACCTGGTTGTAGATGGAGCGTCGCTCCTTCATGAGCTCACTGATCTTCTTATTGGCATACATAACGGTCGTATGATCGCGGTTACCGAACAATTGGCCAATCTTGGGCAGAGACAGGTTGGTGAGTTCGCGGCACAGATACATGGCGATCTGCCTGGCCGTGGCGATTGCTTGTGAGCGACTGGAGCCGTAAAGATCATCGACGGACAGCTTGAAGTAATTGGCCGTGTTGGTGATGATATCGACGGGCGCGATGACATTGTCCTCATCGAGGGTGATGAGATCTTTGAGTACCGTCTGTACCAGGTCCATGTCGACGGGCGTCCGATTCAGGCTCGCGAACGCGGTGACCCGAATCAAGGTTCCCTCCAGCTCGCGAATGTTGGATGAGACCTTCGACGCCATGAACTCAAGAATGTCGTGCGGCACCTGCAGCTTTTCGCTCTGGGCCTTCTTGCGCAGAATCGCGATGCGAGTCTCGAGGTCGGGGGCCTGGACATCCGTGATCAGGCCCCACTCGAAGCGGCTGCGCATGCGGTCTTCGAAGCCGGTGAGGTGTTTGGGTGGCAGGTCACTCGTGATGACTACCTGCTTGTTGTGGTCGTGCAGTGTATTGAAGGTGTGAAAGAAGGCCTCCTGCGTTTCCGCTTTGTTCTGCAGAAACTGGATGTCGTCGATCATCAGAATGTCGATATTTCGATAGCGCGCCTGAAAGGCCGAGCCGCGGTTGTTCGCGATGGAGTTGATGAAGTCATTGGTGAACTCTTCGGAGCTGACATAACGTACCCGAATGCCCGGGTACAGGCTCATGGCGTAGTGACCGATCGCGTGCAGGAGGTGGGTTTTCCCCAGCCCCGAGGATCCATAGATGAACAGCGGGTTGTAAGCCTTGGCTGGCGCTTCGGCCACGGCCACGGCGGCCGCATGAGCGAATCGGTTGGACTGCCCGATCACGAAGTTATCAAAACTGTATTTGGGATTGAGCCGGGTTTCGTGGGGCTGAGCCGGAACTACCCCCTCGAACACCGATTGCGGTGGGGCCGGTGTGATCACGTCGGGTGGGGTCAGCGTTTGTTGCACCGGACGCAACGACTCCTGCTCAAGCTCGGGATTTACAACCACATAGAAGGTCGACACCGCGGTGGCCTCATCGAGCTGGCCCATCGCGGTGAGCAGGGGAACCCGCATCCGCTGATTGAGCATGCTGGCCGTGAACTCGTTGGGAACCTCGAGGTAGAAGGTGCCGGCGGCGATACCTTTCGGTTCGACCAGACTGAGAAACCCGTAGAGCATGGGCGTGATCGTGGCGTCGGATTCCAACGTGGTCAGAACGGACCGCCAGGTCTGGGCTATCGGCGCTTCAACGTCTGCCATGGTTCCTACACTCTCTGTATTTCAGATTCTCACTGTTCAACCGCAGTGGCCGGTCGCGCGGTACCGGTGTCGAACACCGACTCACTTTCATGCGTGGGCCCGCCCCGGGGGGGGCGAGTATCGAGGGTCATCGTTAAAGTTATCCACCGCTTGTGTATAAAATCGACCGAATTCTCAGGTTGATGACACCAACCTGTGGATAACTTGTCTTCACGGTAGTCAATCCCACTCAGCGGGGCGAATTCAGTCCTGGCGTCGCCTTCTCCGTTTGGTACCTGCGTTGGAGTCATTATTGTGGAGAATCACCCGATTCGGGGCCTGAGTTTGACCAGACGTGGCCAAGGCCGTAGTTTTAATCAGTTGACCCCATCCCGCGGGCTTCCATCTTCTATGCGCGCTGCTGTTCTGGCCGAGGGGAACTTGGCCAGCGGTGATTCAAATACGTGGAGATTGAACTATGAGCAAGAGAACCTTCCAGCCGAACAACCGTCGTCGCGCCAAGGTGCACGGCTTCCGTCTGCGCATGCGCACCCGTGCGGGCCGAGCCATCCTCGGTGCTCGTCGTCGCAAGGGTCGCACCGAACTCTCCGCGTAGGTTCTCGTGGTCGCCAGGTTCTCGTGCTCGCTCACGTAAATCGCATCACGAGCGGCAGTGATTATCAAGGCGTTGTTCGGCGCGGTGTGCGGATCGTTGGTCCGCATACCGTTCTTTATGTTCGAAAGAGCGAGGCCCGAACGAATGCTGATCTGACTGTGGACACCGTTGGTGCTCCGGTTCGTTTCGGCTTCATTGTCGCAAAGAATGTGGGTGACGCCGTGCGGCGCAATCTCGTTCGCCGCCGCCTGAAGGCGGTTACGTTCGAACTGCTTTCCCTGGTGCCACCAGGAACGGATGTCATCGTCCGCGCTTTGCCGGCGGCGCGCGATGCCGCGTGGCAGACACTGCGCGATGAAGTTCAACGTTCTCTCTCTCGCCCGCATTTGGTACGGAAGGGCAGTGCCGGCCGATGAACCCGATACTCGCGACGATTATCCTGGTACCCCGCAACGTGGGTGTGGTGATTCTTCGTGTGTACCGCGCCGTGATTTCTCCGCTGTACGGAGACGTGTGCCGGTTCTACCCGTCTTGTTCGGCCTATGCACTGGGGGCCGTTCAGGAACACGGACTAACGTGGGGCTGCGTCCTTGCTGCCCGCAGACTGAGTCATTGTCATCCGTGGTCTGAAGGCGGCATTGATGATGTACCTCTTGCAAGCAGGCGTCGCTACCTCGTGACGTCGTTCGGTTTTGTCGTCGCACCTAGCCACGGAAAGGGCTAACCCACAGTATGGACCTCATAGGTACGATCCTCTGGCCTCTGAAATGGGTGGTCGAGCTGCTGCTCGTGGCCTTCCACTGGCTCTTTTCCAACTTGGGAATGGGTTACAACGATGGACTCACCTGGGTTCTGTCGATCGTTGGTCTGGTCATTGTGGTGCGCGCCGCCCTGATTCCCATCTTCGTGCGGCAGATCAAGAGCCAACGCAGGATGCTGGAGGTTGCCCCGCAACTCAAAAAGATCCAGGACAAGTACAAGGGTAAGAAAGATCAGTTCTCGCGTGAGGCGATGTCCCGCGAGACCATGGCGATGTACAAGAAGACGGGTACCAACCCGCTGAGTTCATGCCTGCCACTGTTGCTGCAGATGCCCATCTTCTTCGCCCTGTTCTCGGTGCTCAACGACGCCCAGCGCTCCAAGGCCGGCGTGGGACCACTGAACAGCGACCTCGCGATCAGCTTCGGTAACGCCACCCTGTTTGGTGAGGCGCCGCTGCACGACACCTTCGCCTCACAGTGGTCGCTCTGGACCGCTGGTCAGCCATTCAACGTGACCGTCATGATCATCGCCGCCACCATGGTCGTGCTGATGACCGCGTCGCAGTTCATCACGCAGCTGCAGATCGTCTCCAAAAACATGTCGCCGGAGACCAAGGCGAGCCCTATGTTCAAGCAGCAGCGCATCATGCTCTACCTGCTCCCCCTCGTCTTCGCCTTCTCCGGGGTCGCGTTTCCGCTCGGCGTCATGTTCTACTGGCTCACGTCAAACTTCTGGACCATGATTCAGCAGTTCCTGGTGATTCGAAACATGCCAACGCCCGGCAGTGAGGCCGCCAAGGCTCGCGAGGAGCGCATGGCCCGTAAGGGCAAACTCATCGCCACTGATGGTGACATCATTGTGGTGGACGAGCCGGCCAAGCCTGCACAGCGTCAGCAGCCGGTCGGTAAGGCTCGCGCCAAGAAGCAGACCGGCCCGAAAAAGTAGTGGAGATCACCGTGACGGATAAGACCGGCCTCACCGAGGTAAGCACCGAGGTAAGCACCCAGGTAAGCACCGAGGTACCCACTGCAGTGCCGACCGTGCCACGCCCCGTCGACGCCGATACCGCGAGCACCACTGCTGTTCCGAGAACGGATGCCTCCCCCGCCGCCCCCGGGACGGGTCGCGTCGCCGAGGCTCCCCTCACGACCGACCAGCTCGAGCGTGAAGGCGACATCGCCGCGGACTACATCGAAGAATTTCTCGATATCTGCGACCTCGACGGCGATATCGACATCGATTCGCGCAACGGTCGCGCGTACCTCTCGGTCAAGGCATCGGACGCCGACAACCTGCGTGCACTCTCCAAGCCGGAAACGGTGAATGCCCTGCAGGAGCTGACGCGCCTCGCCGTGCAGAACAAGACGGGTTCATTCTCGCGCCTGATCCTCGATATCGGCGGATCGCGCGAGGCGCGCGAAGCGGAACTGGCCGCCCTCGTGGCGCGCGCGATTGAGCGGATAGCAGCCGGCGCCGCCGAAGCCGACCTGCCCGCCATGTCTTCCTACGAGCGCAAGCTCGTACACGACATCGTCGCTGCCAGCGACGGTTACCAGTCCGAGTCCTCCGGCGAGGGTCGCGACCGTCACACCGTCATCACCGCAGCGTAGTCTCGTCGGTTATGTCGCAATCCGGCGTACCCGCCTCGAACGTGCCTGAGCCCACGTCGGTCGAGATTGTCACGGAAGTCAAGGTCGCGACCGAGCCGGTCGAGCTAGAAATTGAGCCGGCCACCGCGGCCGTCCTTTTTGGTCCCCAGATCGCTGCCATTCGTACTTTTACCAACAATTTAGCTGATCAGGGCGAAATACTGGGCCTGATTGGCCCACTGGAACTCCCCCGGCTCTGGTCCCGTCATATTCTCAACTGCGCCATCGTGGCACCACTTCTACGTCCCGGCCTCGTTGGCGACGTTGGTTCTGGAGCCGGCCTGCCCGGCCTGGTGCTAGCCATTGCTCGGCCCGATGTGAACTTCGTGCTGATCGAACCCATGGAACGCCGGGTGGCCTGGTTGAACGACCAGGTTGTTGCGCTGAACCTCACCAACGTGAGCGTGGTGCGGGCGCGTGCTGAAGAGGCGCACCTCGCGCATCCGTTGGATCAGGTCACCGCCCGCGCGGTGAGTGCGTTCCGTAAGCTCATTCCTTTGACGGCGCCCCTGCTGCGCTCCGGCGGTGAGCTCATTCTAATGAAGGGTGAGGGTGCGCAGCGTGAGATCGAGGCCGCGGCCAAGCCCATTCGCAACTATCGCTTGCGCGATGTTGAGGTCATAACCCTCGGCGCGGGCGTGCTGAACGAGGTAACCCGAGTCATCCGGGCTACAGTGGAGTAGTCCCGAATGTCACCGGGTATGGTGTTCGGGGGTCCCTTTCGGGTGGCTCATCAACCGTCGATCGTAAAGGTTTCACGTGAAACATCCTGCTGAAAATCAGCGCGTAGGCAAGGCGGCAGGGTTTGACGGTACAACGCCGCTCGCCCGCGAAATCGCTGAGCTGACTCGTCGCCGCCAGGTTATAGCGGCCGGCGATTTACCCAAGCCCGAGAAGACCCGGGTCTTGACGATCTCCAACCAGAAGGGCGGGGTCGGTAAAACCACCACCGCCGTCAACCTTGCCGCTGCCCTCGCCCGGCAAGGAGCGCGCGTTCTGGTCATTGACCTCGACCCGCAGGGTAACGCCTCAACCGCCCTCGGTGTTGAGCACCGGGCTGAGACGCCGAGCGTCTACGACGTCATCATCAATGACATGCCCATGGATGAAGTCGTGCAGAAGAGCCCCGAATTCGGTGCCTTGTTCTGCGTACCGGCGACGATTCACCTGGCCGGTGCCGAGATTGAGCTCGTGTCGCTGGTGGCGCGCGAACAGCGCCTGCGCCGCGCCCTCGATCTCTATTTGGCCGAAATGGCCGAGCCCTACGATTACGTCTTCATTGATTGTCCGCCGTCGCTCGGACTGCTGACCATCAACGCCTTTGTCGCTGCGCGCGAGGTTCTCATTCCCATTCAGTGTGAGTACTACGCGCTGGAGGGGCTGAGTCAGCTGCTCAAGAACATCGCTCTAATCGAGAAACACCTCAATCCTGACCTCGTGGTGTCGACGATTCTGTTGACCATGTTTGACAGCCGTACCAATTTGGCGACCCAGGTTGCCAGGGAGGTTCGCGATCACTTTCCTCAAGAGGTCTTAAACACGGCGATTCCGCGTTCTGTGCGCGTTTCTGAGGCCCCCAGCTACGGTCAGAGCGTCGTTAGTTACGACCTCAACTCCGCAGGATCGCTCTCATACCTCGAAGCAGCCGCAGAAATGGCCCATCGTGGGGCACCCCGAACAGGAGAACAGCAGTAATGGCGAAAAGAACCGGTCTCGGCCGCGGTATCGGCGCACTCATTCCGGTGCAGGAGGACTCCTCGGCTCCCCGCCCGGTCGACGTCTTTTTTCCGCGCGGTGCTCCAATCGAAGCGGATGCCTCCCCCGACCTTGTGCCCGTACCCGGCGCCCGCCTGGCTCACCTGAATCCGCAGGACATCGTTCCCAACCGCGCACAGCCCCGCACTATTTTCGACGAGGATGATCTCGCCGAACTGGTGCACAGCATTCGTGAAGTTGGGGTGCTGCAACCCATTGTTGTACGGCCATTACTCGATGAGCCCGGCAAATTCGAACTCGTCATGGGCGAGCGTCGCCTGCGAGCGACCAGGGAGGTCGGGCTCGACACCATTCCGGCGGTAGTGCGCGAAACCGCCGACGTCGATATGCTGCGCGACGCTCTGCTGGAGAACCTGCATCGCGCCCAGTTGAACCCGCTCGAAGAAGCATCCGCTTATCAGCAGCTGCTCGCTGACTTCGGCATCACCCAAGAGGAACTCGCGACCCGGATCGGTCGGTCGCGTCCCCAGATCACCAACACGCTACGTCTGCTCAAACTGCCGGAACCGGTGCAGCTGCGCGTTGCGGCGGGCGTTCTTTCGGCCGGACACGCGCGCGCGATCCTGTCGGTGGGTGATTTGGCTGGCATGTTGCGCCTGGCAGATAAGATCGTGGACGAGGATCTGTCCGTGCGAGCGGCTGAGGCCGTGGCAACGGCGGTTCCCAAACCCGTTATGGCAAAGCCGCTTCCCGGACGACGCCAGGGGCATCTCGATGAGATCGCGGAACACCTCGGTGACCGTCTCGATACTCGTGTGAAAATTAGTCTTGGCGCTCGAAAAGGCCAGATCACAGTGGATTTTGCAACAATCGGCGACTTGAATCGTATCCTCGGTGTTCTTGGTGAACCGGGCTTCAGCGCGTCCTGACCGGCGCGTATTGCGCCAGTGTTTCACGTGAAACATTACTTCGGTTGTTGATCTCGACGAAGCATTCGTGCGTTTGCGGTCTCACTGAACCCCGACAATGTCGCGTTGCCGCATGTTTCACGTGAAACGTCACTTGGTTGGTCCCGAATCTCGCGACCGCACTGTCTATTTCGTAGCTGTAACTGTAGCTGCAGCGGTCGTCTCGTTCGCCGTGATCAGCGGTATGCGTGCACGTGTTTCACGTGAAACATTGCCTGGTTGGAGGTAATCGTCGAGATCGTCGTGCGAGTGTGATCTTGATACGCTCAACCAGCGGCGTGAGACCGGATGTTTCACGTGAAACGGTACCGGTGAGACTACTGGGTGGTGCGGGCGTGGGCAGCCAGGGCGGAATAGGTAGCACCGAGGGTCTGGTCGGCGGCCTCGATGGCCTGGGGTACGAGGGATGTCTCGGTGAGCCCAGGAAGTACATTGGCTTCAAGGAACCAGGGGGTGCCGGCGGTGTCAACGATGAGGTCAATACGGCTCAGGTGGCGCAGGTCGAGGAGGGTGTGAATGGCGACCGCGGTGCTGGAGACGGCCTCTGAGACGTCCTGGTCGAGGCGCGCGGGCGTGTAAAAGTCGGTTTCTCCGGCGTTGTAACGCGCCTCGAAGCTGTAGACGCCATCGACGGGCACGATTTCAACAATGGGCAGGGCGGTGGCACCAGCGCCGATGTCAATGACGGCGACCGTGACCTCGGTGCCATCGATGTGGGCCTCCACGAGGGCGGTAGTGGCGTAGGTGTAAGCGTCAACCATGGCGCGTGGCAGGTCGGCGGGGGTGCGCACGATCGTGACGCCCTGCGAGGAGCCGCCCTGGGCCGGTTTAACGACGAGGGGCAGCCCAATCGCGTTGATCAGGTGTTCGAGCACGCTCGTGGCGCCGAGGTCCCGAAATGTCTCGGTGGAGAGGGCAATGGCGGGGGGAGTGGCGTAGCCCGCCCGGAGTGCGAGCTCTTTGGCGGTGGCTTTGTTCCAGGCCAGTGCGGCGGCGGGACCGCGTGAGCCAAGAAATGGGATGCCGGTCGTCTCGAGCAGGGACAGCAGTGCGCCATCTTCTCCGGTGGCACCGTGCAGTGTAGGCCAGATCAGGTCGGGGGCCCGCTCGGTCAGGGTCGTGAGGAGGTTTGCGCCGGGATCGAGCACGGTGACGGTGTGGCCCTCGTTGGTGAGGGCATCCGCCACCCGACGCCCTGAGCGCAGCGAAACATCGCGTTCATGGGAGATTCCGCCGGCAAGAATAACAATGTTGAGGGGGGTGAATTTGCTCATGATCAGGTTTTTTCCTAAGTGGTGGTGGATTAGGAGGCGAGTCTAGGAGATATTGGCCGGTGGGCCAGCGTAACGCTGGTTCTTGGCGCCAAGGCGGTCCGGTGCGGCGCCGAGTGAGCCCGTACCGGCGAAGGTGTCGAGCAAATCGAGTTCACCCTGAATCACCGTGGCAAGACGACGGATACCGACTCGAATGTTGTCGGGGGTGGGGTAGCAGAAGGCGAGGCGCATGTTCTGGCGCCCGCCACCATCGGCGTAGAACGCCGTTCCCGGCGTATACGCGACGAGCTCCTTCACCGCACGGGGAAGCATGGCCTTGGAATCGAGCCGTTCGGGCAGTGTTACCCAGAGGTAGAATCCGCCGGTGGGATTGGTCTTGGTGAGGCCCGGCAGGTATTCATCCAGTGCGGCGAGCATGGCGTTCTTACGCTCGTGATAGACGCCGCGGAAGGTGTTGATCTGTCCCTTCCAGTCGGCGGTAGAGAGGTATTCCGAAATGACCATCTGGGTGAAGGAGCTGGGGGAGAGCACAGCAGCCTCGTTGGCCAGCACGAGTTTCTCACGGATGGCATGGGGGGCAAGCGCCCAGCCGACCCGAAAACCAGGGGCGAGGGTTTTGGAAAACGTGCCGAGGTAGACGACGCCGCCCGCCTCGAGCGAGCGGATGGCATCCGGTGCCGGCGTGTCGAAGTAGAGCAGGCCGTAGGGATTGTCCTCGAGAACGAGAATATTGTTCGAGCGGCAGATTTCGAGAATCTCCAGGCGGCGTTCCCAGCTGAGAGTGACGCCAGCGGGGTTATGAAAACTTGGGATCGTGTAGAGAAATTTAATGGTGCGACCGGCGGCCTTGAGGGCAGCGATGTGCTCGATCAGTGCGGTTGGGATCAGGCCGTTCTCGTCCATCGGCACATGGTCGACCTCGGCCTGGTACGACTTGAAGATCACCATGGCGGTGACGTAGCTCGGGCCTTCGGATATCACGACGTCGCCGGGGTTCAGGAAAAGTTTGCTCACCAGGTCGAGGGCGTGCTGGGAGCCGGTTGTGACGACGATGTCGTCGGCATTGGCTTTGATTCCCTCCAACGCCATAACGTCGAGAATCTGCTCACGCAGCACGGGAAATCCCTGACCAGAGCCATATTGTAGGGCAGTTGTGCCTTTTTCGCGCATGACGCGATCCATGGCGTTGATGACGAGGTCCTGCGGCAGGGCGGCGACGTACGGCATGCCGCCGGCGAGGGAGACCACTTCGGGGCGTGAGGCCACGGCGAAGAGCGCGCGCACCTCAGAGGCCTTGAGTCCCGCGGCTCGTTCGGCATAGTGGTGGTACCACGGGTCGAGGTTGTTACCAGCCTGAGTGGAACCAGCCTGAGTGGAACCCTGAATTGTCACGTCGCGTCCGTTCTACTGTCGTCTTCATCGTATGGGGTGTGGAACCGGGTACGAGAAAACCCGCGCGGTCGGTGACGGGCGGGTTTTCTCGGGTGAGAGCTGGTCAGACCAGGTAGTCGGCCAGGTCTTTTTCGAGCTGCGGCTTTGGCTTGGCGCCGATGACGGTCTTGACGACCTCGCCCTTCTGGAAGACCTTCATCGCGGGGATGGAGGTGATCTGGTACTTGGCGGCCAGAGCGGGGTGCTCATCGACGTTGAGCTTGACGATGTCGAGCTTGTCGGCGTTCTCGGCCGCGATCTGGTCGAGAATCGGGCTGACGGCGCGGCAGGGGCCGCACCACTCGGCCCAGAAGTCCACCAGTACGGTCTTCTCGTTGTTGATGACTTCCTGATCGAAGTTGGCTTCCGTGACGGATCGTGCGGTCATGTGGTGCTCCTTAGTTGACTGGTACGAGTTCGGTGTCGCCGGCCTGGGCCAGCAAGGCGGAGGGAAGGATACTGAGGAAATGCTCGGCGTCGAGTGCGGCCGCGCAGCCGGAGCCGGCCGCGGTGATGGCCTGACGGTAGCTCGAGTCGATCACGTCGCCGGCGGCGAAGACACCCGCCTGGCTGGTGAGGCTTGACCTTCCCGCCACGGCGATTGTGCCCTCGGGGGTGAGGTCGAGCTGGTGGTGCACGAGGTGGGTGCGCGGGTCGTTGCCGATCGCCACAAACACGCCGCCGACAGCAAGGCTGCTCTCGGTACCCGAGACGGTGTCGCGCAGGGTGAGACCATCGACAGCGTCGGCGCCGGTAATGCCGACGACCTCGGAGTTCCAGATGAAGTCGATCTTGTCGTTCGCGAAGGCACGTTCCTGCATGATCTTGGAGGCGCGCAGCTCGCCCTTGCGGTGGATGACGTGCACCTTGGACGCAAACCGGGTAAGGAACGTGGCTTCTTCCATCGCGGAGTCGCCGCCGCCGATGACGGCGATTTCCTTGCCCTTGAAGAAGAAACCGTCGCAGGTGGCACACCAGGAGACACCACGACCGGACAAGCGTTCTTCGTCGCTGAGACCGAGTTTGCGGTACGCCGAACCGGCAGCGAAGATCACAGTGAGGGCCTGCTCCACGTCACCGTTGCCGAGGGTCACCGTCTTGATGGGGCCCGACAGGTCCACCGACTCGACATCGTCGTAGACCACCTCGGTGCCGAAGCGCTCGGCCTGCTCCTGCATCTTGGTCATCAAATCGGGTCCCTGAACGCCCTCCGGAAAACCGGGAAAGTTTTCGACGTCGGTCGTATTCATCAATTCACCGCCGGCCTCTACCGAACTGGCGATAACCAACGGCTTGAGGTTGGCTCGGGCGGCATAGATCGCCGCGGTGTAGCCAGCCGGTCCGGAACCGATGATGATGATCTGACGCACGCGCACACTCCTTGCAGTGGTGGGCAAGACGGGCAGAATCCCGACTCACTTTTCGATACAACACATCCTAATCGGATGCTATTCCGGTCCCTCCCAGCTTACGCAGCCCGCACCCAGCTAGGCAGAACCAACCTGCGGCGCTCACGGGTTCCTGCAGCCGCGCGGCAGGCCGGGGGCACCTTACCGGCCGAAGCGTCGGTGCAGAGGCGCCAAAAAGGCCGTGAGCTCGGCGCTGCGCAGGACCAGGAGTAGTCCGAAGTAGGCCGCAGACATCACGAGACCGATCATGAGCATCGAGGCGATGGCGGTCAGGCGCGAGTCGACGGCAAAACCGCCCTCAACGGTTCCCCCCAGAATCAACAGCAGGGTCACGCCCAAGCCGATCGGAATGATCGCTGCGGCGAGGTATTTCACGAGGCTGCGCACGATGCGGCGGCCGTCGATGCCACCGAGTCGGCGGCGCAGCAGCAGCGCCGCCAGCACGCACTGCAGCACGCCGGAGACAGTGATGACCAGAGCGATACCGACGGCAATCCACTGCACCGGCAGTAGGGCGCAGCCGAGCACCCCGAGCACGATGAGCACGACCTGGAACAGGGTGAAGAAAAATGGTGTTCGGGTGTCCCCGAGGGCGTAGAAGGTGCGTTGCAGCACAAACAGGATACAGAATGCGACAAGTCCGAGCATGAAGGCGATTATCACGTTGCCGATGCCCTGGATCTGATCGAACGGCGCCACGAACACGGCGGCGAACGGATACGCGCAGACGGCGATCACGGCGGTGGCGATCACGATGATGAGCGTGGTGCCTCGTATCGCGGAGGAGGCATCCGATCGCACCAAATCGAACTTCGCGAGTGCCGCATGCTCACTCATGCGAGTGAAGTAGGCGGTAGCCACCGAGACGGTGATGACCGAGTGCGGCAGCATGAAGATCAGCCAGGCGGTGGCGAGCACCGCAATGGACGCCTCACCGGTCGCGAGCGATACGACCTGCGTCTCGACGACCCCGGCAATGGTGGTCAGAATCAGCATGCCGAAGGTCCAGGTGGCCATCTTGCCGGCGGCGCCGAGGCCTACACCACGAAAGTGAAAGTCGGGACGAAAGCGCAGGCCGATGCGCTTCCAGAAGTAGAACAACACCACGGCCTGCACGATCACACCGAGGCTGGCGCTGCCAGCCAGCAGCGCGATCATGGCCGGGGTGAATTCGCCAGCCGCCCGCTCGCCGGTGGCATCGGCCCCAAACAGTGCGCCGAAAATGAGCAGGCCAACGATGGCCACGACGTTGTTGAGCACCGGTACCCAGGTGAATGGGCCGAACATGCGGCGGGCATTGAGCACCTCACCGAGCAGCGTGTACAGCCCGTAGAAGAACATCTGTGGCAGGCACCAGTAGGCCAACGCGACCGCGAGACTCTTCTGGTCGGCTGGCAGGTTGATGCCGATAAACCCAGTGATGGCCGGCGCGAGCAGGGTGCCGACAACCGTTGTCACGGCGAGAATCGACAGCGCCAGGGTCAGTAGCTTGTTGATATAGGCGGTGCCGCCGTCGAGGTGCGCACTGGCCCGCACGATCTGCGGCACCAGCACGGCCGTGAGAATGCCACCGGCGACAATGACGTAGACGGTGTTCGGCAGCTGGTTTGCCAGAGCGAACGCGTCGGCACTGTCGCCGAGCTGGCCGATCATGCCGGCCAGCACGATGAGCTTTATGAAGCCGAGAATGCGCGACACAATCGTGCCGGAAGCCAGAAAAGCGCTGGCCCGCCCGATACCGCCGTTAGTGGTGCTGGTATCAGACATCGGGTTCCACCGCGGCCAGCTTCTGTTGTGCGGCAGAAGCGGATGCCTCACTGGCGCGTTCCCGGCGCCGGCGCGCGATATTGCGCCAGATGCCGAAACCGAAGAAGCCGACCACGAGGATCGCAAAGATACTTGCGCCCACTCCTTCCCAGTCGGCGCGCACGCTGACGTCAATGGGCGCTGGTTGGCCGAGCGGGGTGCCGTTCAGGGTGAACAGGGTGACCCGCAAGACGACGTCGCCGTTACCGACGGCCGCGCTGAGCGGCACCGAGACCGCCTGCGCGGAGTTGGGCTGAATGGTGGTCTCCAGGGTCTCACCGACAACGAGTCGTCCGTTGGACGGCACGATCTCGGCGCGCACGGTGACGGCTTGGTCCAGAGCGTTGTTGAGCGTGATGCGCAGGTCGACCTTGCTGCCCACGACGATGATCGGCCCACGAGTGGTCACGGTTACGGCGTGCATGAGGTCGAAGGAGGCGGCGAGGCTCGCCCGGACCTGGTCTTCCCAGCCTGACTCCGGTGAGGTCCAGGAGGTGTCCAGAAGGGCCAGTAGGTCGAGTCGCGCCGGAGCGGTGACCACCACGGGGTCGGCCAGGATGGTGGAAAATTCGGCGATCGCACCCTCGCGGTCCAACACTGAACGTGCGAGCGTGACCCGCTTGCTATCGATCGCTTCGTCCTGAAAGCTCACCGTGGTTGCCGGTGTGGAATCCAGAGCCGACTGCAGCGGGGCCGCGTTCGACCACGCGGTCGTGTCGAGGGCCGCGAGCGTTTGACCGACCCGGGTCGCGCTCGTCGCACTGCTGCGGTCGAACGTGACCAGCAGCGTGCGCACCGAATTGGGGTTCTCCGCGGACACGATGGCCAGCAGCGCGGCCGCCTCGGAGACGTTCACCCGCCAGTCGTCCTCGGTCGTGGCTTCGGCGGCGGCCCGGATCGCCGCCGAGAGCACGGTGTCGCTCACCAGGCCCAGTCCGGTCGGGAGGGTGACGGCGGTGTTCGGGGTGAAGAAGTCGGACTGCTCCACATTGCCGCTGGAGAGGATGGTGGTGGTCAGGCCGCTCGCGGCAAAGACGTTGAGATCGGTGCGGGCGACCTGCCCGGCGGCCGGCCAGCCGATCGCGGTGCTCGTATAGTTCCAGGCCAAGAGGTCACTGGTCGTGGGAATGACCGTTGCGCCCGGCTCCACCGTGGGCGATGGTGTCGGTGTCGGTGTCGGTGTCGGTGTTGGCGACGGCGACGGCGACGGTGTGGTTTCAGTCTGGGTGCGCGAGCTGACTGTGGGCACATCGGTTGGCTCGGTGGTAACTTCAGGGCTCGGCGTGGCGGTGGGTATCACGAACCGGCTCGGATCGATCGCCGGGTCGAATGAGGTGGGCGCGAGTAGCGTCGCTGCACCGGCCTGAGCTTGCAGCGCGATGTCGGCATCCGCGTAGCTGAGCGGGAAAATATCATTGCTCGCACCGGCCAGGCGGTCGAGCCAGGCCACGGCCGACGCGGGAGCGGCGGTGCCGAGCACGCGAATGGAGGCGATGATCTGCGGATCGATCGCGATCGTTGTCGTCGGCGCATCGATTGCGGCATCCAGTTGGCGGGAGAGCAGGCCAACCGAGCTCGTGTACGACTCGAGTGCCTTGGATGTGATCAGGCCGGTCGTGCTTTCCGGGGTCGTGATCGGCAGGATGGACGCGAGCCCGACCGGGGTGATCGCGCTGCTCTGCGACCAGACGAACGTGCCCCGGCCCTCGGCGTGAACCACGTCATCCGCGATGAGAATCGCGGCGATTCCACGCGCTCCCCATGCGTTCTGGTCGGTCAATCCGACGGAATCAGCCGGAACCGTGATGGAGAGGCTCGTGCTGGTACCGGTCGGAATGATTCCTGCCGTCCGCACGCTGACCAGCTGCTCGCCGGAATTTGCGTCCTCATCGGGCCGGAGCCAGGAATCGAGCGCCGCTCGGGTGGTGAGCGCGAGATCCGCGAGGTACACATCGACTCGACCGAGCGGAATGGCCGCGTCGGTGTTGTTGTGAACGGTCACCGTCAGGAGAAGGTCCTGACCGGGGGACAGCTCCGGCGCATTGGTCGGTGAAACGGTGACCTCGACGGCGTCAGTAGCGGTGGCGACACCGTCAACGGTGCTGTTCTTGGTGTCAGCCTGGGCCGAGGTGAGGGCGAGTGTTGGCGCGAAAACCAGCGACGCCAGGGTCAGGAATCCGACCAGAAACGCCGTGATCGGCCGCAACCGTCGACGGCTCTGCGTGCGCAGGGTTGGGGGCACGGCAGTGCACGCGGCGGCCGTGAGCGCGGGCCGATGCGCGGAATCTGACTCGGCCACCATAGGGGGATTCTACGGCGTGCCAGCCCAGAGCCGCCTGCACCGGGACTGCGCGCCCCGCATTGGCAACTAATATGGGGCATATGCAGAGCGTCGCGGCAGCCCTCGCACGACTGGGCGACCTGGCTGCCACTCCCACGGTGTCCCATCTGGCGAACGCATTTGCGGCGGCCGGCCACGAGCTGGCCCTGGTCGGTGGTCCGGTGCGCGATGCGTTCCTGGACCGGCCGCTGCACGACCTGGATTTCACCACGGATGCGACACCGGATCAGATTCTCGCGCTCGTCAAGCCACTTTCAAAAGCGCAGTGGGATATCGGCCGGGCCTACGGCACGATCGGCGCCAGCCTTGCCGGCGAGACCGTGGAGATCACCACCTATCGCGCCGACAGCTACGACGGCACCACCCGCAAGCCCGATGTGGTGTTCGGCACCAGCCTGGAACCGGATCTGCTGCGCCGGGACTTCACCGTCAACGCAATGGCCCTGCGACTGCCCCAGCTGACGTTGGTCGATCCGGCCGGCGGTATTGATGACCTGCTGGCGCAGCGCCTGCGCACGCCGAGCACTCCGGAGGTTTCTTTCGGAGACGACCCGCTGCGGATGCTGCGCGCGGCCCGGTTTACCGGCCAGCTCGGTTTCACCCTGGATCTGGACACCGCACTGGCCATGGAAAAGATGCGGGAGAGCATCCGTATCGTGTCGGCCGAACGCATCGGTGACGAACTGTCGAAACTGTTGGTCTCGATGGACCCGCGCGCCGGCATCGAGGTGCTGATGGAATCGGGTCTGGCCGAGATCGTGCTGCCCGAGATTCCCGGCCTACGGCTGGAGATCGACGAACATCACCACCACAAGGACGTCTACCAGCACACCCTCACGGTGCTCGAGCAGGCCATGGGCTACGAGACATCACGCGGCAACCTTCAGGCTCCCGACCTGATCGTGCGCCTCGCGGCCCTGCTGCACGACATTGGCAAGCCGGCCACCCGCAAACTCGAACCGGGCGGAATCGTGAGCTTCTACCACCACGACGTGGTCGGGGCGAAGCTGGCGAAGAAACGACTGCGCGCCCTGCGTTTCGACAATGACACCATCAACGCCGTTGCTCGCCTGATCGAGCTGCACCTGCGATTCTTCGGCTACACCGAGGGTGCCTGGACCGACTCCGCCGTGCGCCGGTACGTGCGCGACGCCGGGGAACAGCTGGAACGGCTGCATATTCTGACCCGTGCCGACGTCACGACCCGCAACCGGCGCAAGGCGGACCGGCTTGGTTTCGCATACGACGACCTCGAACAGCGCATTGCCATCCTGGCTGAGCAGGAAGAGCTCGGCGCTGTGCGCCCCGACCTTGACGGTGACCAGATCATGGCCGTGCTCGGGATGAAACCGGGGCGCGAGGTTGGCGAGGCCTACCGTTATCTGCTTGAGCAGCGGCTCGATGACGGTCCGCTCGGCGAGGAAGAAGCCACCCGCCGGTTGGTGGAGTGGCGGGCGAAGCGAGTTCAGTAGAGTCGGCCGGCGTCTTCGCCCGGACAGATTTTCCCGGCCTTCGAGCGCTGTTTTGGGGTATCTCTCGACCCTGATGATTCCGCCGGTCGTAAGTGTTGTGCCGCTGTCACGGCCGATTATTGTCACCCTGACCCTCATCACGATCGTGAGTCACTGGAACAGTGTCAGGTGGCCATTCGTGGTTACGACGGGCACCGAATGGCGGGTTGTGACCGTGGCCATTGCGAGCCTGCACAGCCAGTTCAACGGCAATTGAACCCTCGTGATGGCGGCCACCACGCTCGCCCTGGTTCCGCTCCTTGTGTTGTTTCTCATCTTCCAGCGCAGCTTCGTGCGGTGGATCACCATCGCGGGATCTGCGTAGGCTGGTTCACTGGGGAAGGTTCGATCCGTCAATAAAGGACATCATGGCCAAGCGTTCCACCATCATTGCCGCCGGCGCCGCCGCCGCACTGCTCGTTATCACCGGGGCCGTTGCCGCCCTGAACTTTTCCGAATCGGAATCCTCCCGTGATGCCACCACCGTGACCGTGCGGCTCTGGGATGAACAGGTTGCCGCCGCCTATGAGAAGTCTTTTGCTGACTTCGAACAGGGTAACCCCGACATTCACGTCGACGTTGAGATCGTGCCGTGGGGCGACTACTTCGAAAAGCTCCGCACCGATGTGGCCGGTGAGGGCGCCCCTGACGTTTTTTGGGTTGATGGTGGCAGCTACCCGGCTTACGCCGACGCGGGCGCGCTGCTCGACATCACAACCGCCACTTCAGCGGATGCCCAAGCTGGCTGGGATCCGGCCGTGGTCGCGCAATACACCCGAGATGACACGCTCTGGGGCGTGCCGCAGCTGGCCGACCCCGGCATCGCGGTCTACTACAACGCCGACCTGCTCCGTGACGCCGGTCTGACCCCCGAGGACGTGTCTGCACTCACCTGGGATCCCACCGGGGAGAATGACACCCTCATTGCGGTGCTGCAGAAGCTGACCAAGGATTACAACGGCAATACGGCCGACAGCGCCGAGTTTGACGGTTCCAATCTGAGCCAATACGGCTACAACGCTGGCTATGACCTGCAAGCGATGGTCCTGAATTATCTCGCCTCCGGCGGTGCCCAGTTTCAGGATGAGTCCAACCAGTACGCTTTCGCATCCGATGCGGGCGTCGCCTCCTTCCAGTATCTCGTCGACCTCATGAACAAGTGGCACGTCTCCCCGTCGGCCGCCGACACGAACACCAATGGCGACTTCAGCCGGGAGCAGTTTCTGCAGGGCAAAATGGCTTTGTTTCAGAGCGGTGTGTACAACCTCGTCAATGTGAGCGCCGGAGCGAACTTCGATTGGGGCGTGGTGCGACTGCCCAGCGGTCCCGCCGGTGCGATCAGCGGTGTCGATGGCATCGCCGCCGCCGGCAATGCCGCGTCGGAGCATCCGGCCCAGACTCAGCGGGTGCTGGACTGGTTGGGAAGCGCCGCCGGATCCGAGTTCATCGGAGCCTCCGGTGCGGCAGCCCCGGCCGTGCTGGCCGCGCAGCCCGCCTACGCGCAGTACTGGGCCGCCAAGACGGTGGATATCAGCCCGTTCTACGACGTGTTGGCCGCCGGAACAGCTCCGGCGCCGCGGGGAGCCGGGTGGCCGGCCGCCGAGAACGCCATGCGGCCACTTCTCGACGAGGTCTTCCTCGGTCGCACCGTTGTGGATCATGGTGTGCGGGACGCGCAGAATGCCGCCAATGCGACTCTGACCCAGTAGTCCCACTCCTCCACAGGTCAGGATCGCCGGACTCGTGCACGGATGACGCCGACCCCGCCCTCGACGCCGGAATTTCACGACACACTGGTGCTGTTCGGCTTGATCTGCGTGAGTTGCTCGGTCCTGAGGGTGCCGGGCGCATCGACTGGCGCACAGCCTCGGCATCCGGTAGTCTGGGCAGGTTGCCCGCGTGCCGGATTCCCGGCCTCCGCGTTCAGCACATGCACAACCCTCCTGTTGCAGAAAGTCTGCAGCCGTTTTAGTCCGAAGGAGGTGGGTTAGTCATGCATCAGTACGAACTTATGGTTATCCTCGATCCCGAGATCGATGAGCGCACCGTAGCTCCCAGCCTTGACAAGTTCCTCAACGTTGTTCGCAACGATGGTGGCACCATTGACAAGGTTGATGTTTGGGGTCGTCGTCGTCTCGCATACGAGATCAACAAGAAGACCGAAGGCATTTATGCCGTCGTTGACTTCACCGCAAGCGCCTCAGCCACGGTCGAGCTCGACCGCCAGCTGAAGCTCTCCGAGGCCGTCATGCGCACCAAGGTACTCCGCGCCGAAGAGGGCATCGCCCAGGTCGTCGTGGCAACCAAGTTGGCCGCAGAGAAGGCCGCCCGCAAGGCTGCCAACCCGAAGGTCATCGCTGCCAAGGCCGACGCTGCTGCTGCAGCGGCTGCCGCTCCGGCCGCCAAGGTTGCCGCTGCCGCGAAGCCCGTCGTTGCCGTGACCGAGGCGGTCGAGGCTCCGGCCGCTGCTGCTCCGGTTGCTGCCAAGGTCGATGCTTCCCCGCTGGTTACCGCCGCCTCCACCGCGGTTCCGGCCGCGAAGGTTGCTGCCGCCAAGCCTGCTGCTGCCAAGGCTACTCCGGCTCCGGCCGCTGTCGCCGACAAGGCAAGCGACAAGTAGCCCATGGCTGGCGAGACCGTAATCACCGTGGTGGGCAACCTCACCAGCGATCCGGAACTGCGTTACACGCAGAACGGGCTGGCGGTTGCCAACTTCACCATCGCTTCCACTCCGCGCACGTTCGATCGTGCGGCCAACGAGTGGAAAGATGGCGACGCGCTGTTCTTGCGTGCGAGCGTTTGGCGTGAATTCGCCGAACACGTGGCAGGTTCATTGACCAAGGGGTCGCGGGTCATCGCTTCCGGGCGTCTCAAGCAGCGTTCGTATGAGACGAAGGAGGGTGAAAAGCGCACGAGCATGGAGCTCGAGATCGACGAAATTGGTCCTTCACTGCGCTACGCCACCGCGTCCCTCACTCGCGCGCAGTCGTCCGGCCCTCGCAGCGGCGCTCCCGCTGCCGGTGGCCCGGGCAATGATGAGCCGTGGGCACCCAGCGCCCCCGCCAAGTCTGCTGCACCCGCAGCATCCGGCGGAGACGTCTGGAACAGTCCCGGTAACTTCAGCGACGAGACCCCCTTCTAAGCCACGCCGCGTGCGTAGCTCACACCTTTTAAGAAAGTAAGGAAATCATGGCTGGAAAGTCGAGCGGCGACCGCCGCAAGCCGCTTCGCGGCGCTAAGGGTGGCAAGAACGCCGCTCCTGCGAAGTCGATTCGGGTTGGTGTCATCGATTACAAAGATGTCCCCACCCTGCGCAAGTTCATCTCCGAGCGCGGAAAGATCCGCGCCCGTCGCATCACAGGCGTTTCCGTGCAGGAACAGCGCCTCATCGCCCGTGCCGTCAAGAACGCCCGCGAAATGGCTTTGCTGCCCTACGCAGGCTCAGGCCGGTAAGGAAACCAAATGTCGAAATTGATTCTGACGCACGAGGTCTCCGGCCTCGGTGCACCCGGCGACGTCGTAGACGTCAAGAACGGGTTTGCTCGTAATTATCTCGTTCCCAAGGGCTTCGCTGTTGCGTGGACCCGCGGTGGCGAGAAGCAGATCGAGCAGATCAAGGCAGCCCGCGCAGCGCGCGAGCATGCCACCTTTGAAGAGGCCGAGGCGCTCAAGGTCAAGCTTGAGAACACCAAGGTCACCCTGGTCGTCAAGGCCGGTGCTGGCGGTCGCCTGTTCGGTTCGGTCAAGACCACGGATGTGGCCAACGCCGTGGCAGCCGCCGGTCTCGGCACGGTCGACAAGCGCAAGATTGAGCTCACTGCGATCAAGCTGACCGGTGAGCACACGGCCACGGTTCGTCTTCGCGACGAGCTCAGTGCCACGATCACCCTCGTGGTCGTCGCTGCCAAGTAGCATCGCACCTCAGTAGGTCCGGCGCCACAGGGCTCGCCGGCTTGCTACTCCCATAGCGGGGGGTTCCGAAAGGAACCCTCCGCTATTGGAGGTTAAGAGCCGTTTTTTGGGCCTTGACCCCCTGGTTTTGTGCACAGGTGAGCATTCGTATCGACAAGGTTCAAGGGTTGATTGAAGTTACTTTATACACACCCGTGTGAAGAACTTAAATAGCTGATCAAACACATTTTATTTGCACAGTTTTAAAGTTTGTCCACAGGCGAGTCCACAGGTTCTGCACAATCTCTACGGCGTTTCGCGCAGATTATCCACAGAGTTATCCACAGGGGTGTTTGTGGAGGGTGCTAGTGGCTCCTTAGGGTGATCCAGTGCCGGCATCTCGTTCAGGCTGGTGCGTCACGTCCCGTGTCGGTGGGTCCTGATACACCTATATTCACAACAGAGAAAGAGGTGCGGAGTGTCGATCGCTCACCTGGGCCTAGCCAACCAGCCAGCGTCAAATGAGTACGGTTCGCCCGCGCGCGGCGGCGCGCTCGACCAGAAACGCGGCGAACGGCCCGCTGAAGCCTGGAAGTCGGAGCGAGCCCTGCCCCACGACCTCCTGGCCGAACAGAGCGCCCTCGGTGGAATGATGCTCAGCAAAGACGCTGTCGCCGACGTCGTCGAAACCGTGCGCGGCGGCGACTTCTACATCCCCAAGCACGAGATCATCTTTGACGCGATTCTCTCGCTCTACGCCCAGGGCGAGCCGACCGACGTCATCACTGTCACCGATGAGCTCACCAAGGTCGGCGAGCTCTCCCGAGCCGGCGGTGCCGATTATCTGCACACCCTGACGAGCCTGGTGCCCACCGCCGCCAACGCGGGCTTCTACTCGACCATTGTGGCCGAACGCGCGCTGCTACGCCGTCTGGTCGAGGCCGGCACGCGCATCGCCCAGTTGGGCTACGCCGGCGAGGGCGAGGTGCTCGATCTCGTGAACACGGCCCAGGCCGAGATCTACTCCGTCACTGGTGGCACCGAAACCGAGGATTACGTTCCGCTCACCGATGCCGTAACGGCGGCCATCGAAGAAATTGAGGCCGCCAAGCTCAAAGACGGCCAGATGAGCGGTGTCCCGACGGGCTTTGCTGACCTCGACGAACTCACCAACGGGTTTCACGGCGGCCAGCTCATCATCGTTGCGGCTCGCCCGGCGCTGGGTAAATCCACGCTCGCCCTCGACTTCGCGCGCTCGGCATCCATCCATCACAACCTGCCGAGCATCTTCTTCTCGCTCGAAATGGGGCGGAGTGAAATTGCGATGCGCCTGCTCGCGGCGGAGGCATCCGTTCCTTTGCAGAGCATGCGCAAGGGCACCGTTGAGGCCCGCGACTGGACCACGATTGCCGCCACGCGCGGGCGCATCAACGATGCACCGCTGTACATCGACGACAGTCCGAATATGACCCTGGTGGAGATTCGCGCCAAGTGTCGTCGGCTCAAGCAGCGCGTCGGGCTCAAAATGGTCATCATCGACTATCTACAGCTCATGACCAGCGGCAAGAAGGTCGAGTCGCGCCAGCAGGAGGTCAGTGAGTTTTCGCGGGCGCTCAAACTGCTGGCCAAGGAGCTGCAGGTTCCGGTCATCGCGCTCTCCCAGCTCAACCGTGGTCCCGAGCAGCGCGCCGACAAGATGCCGGCCATCTCCGACCTTCGCGAGTCGGGCTCGCTCGAGCAGGACGCCGACATGGTCATTCTGCTGCACCGTGAGAGCGCCTACGAGAAGGACAACCCGCGCGCCGGCGAGGCCGACCTCATCGTGGCCAAGCACCGTAACGGCCCGACCCGCACCGTCACGGTCGCCTTCCACGGCCACTATTCCCGCTTTGCCGACATGGTGGCCGTCGGGTAGTTCGCTCAGCGAGGGAGCGAGCGCGTGCAGCCGGCTCGCAGATGCGCCGTCGAGTCGCCGCGTAGACTGGGGCTGACAAATTTTGCAACGAAAGAGGTCGTGCGTGGCGAACGCCCAGGCACCATCAAGCGTCGGGCCCCGCTATTGGTCCGTACCCGTCGGGCGCGCCCTGATCGCCGTGGTTCCCGCGGTCATCATCACGTTCAATCGGGATCACTCCGCCCAGCTGGGTTTGCTCGTGTTCGGCGCATTCGCCCTCGCGAGCGGCCTGCTGCTCGTGCTGGCCGGCCCGCGTACACTGACCGTGACCACCGACCGCAGCCTGTTCCTCATCCAGGGCATCGTGAGCATGATCATCGGTGCAATAGCCCTCGGTTTTCACGCCGGTGGCCATGGTTTCTTCCTGTTCGTGGTGAGCGTCTGGGGTGCCGTTACCGGTGTTCTTGAAATCTATGCCGGCATCCGGGTGCGCAAACGCCCCCTGCCGGCCAAAGACTGGCTATTCACCGGCATTGGCGGTGCGGTACTCTCCCTGCTCTTTCTGCTGCTTCCGCCCAACCCGGTTGTCTCGGTCGGGTTGTTCGGCGCCTATCTGGTCTTTCTCGTCGTTTTTCTGCCCATCGCCGGGCTCTCCCTCAAGTGGGACGCACCCCGACAGCGCCGCAGCACACCCGCGAACGTCGCACCCAATGATTCGGACTCCCTGTGACCAAAAAGACTCCTGATACCCCCGACCCGGCGCACCAGCCCAGCCGATCCGATCGTTTGAAGCCAGCGGAATTACTCGCAATCTCCGGAGGGATGGCCCTGTTCGTTGGGGTGACCATTCTGCTCACCACGCGCGAACCGATGCTGTCGGTCATCGGGCTCGGCGTGACGTTCATCGTGGCGCTCGTGGTGATCGCGATGCTCGTGCTCGGCATGAAACCCAACGCGTCGGAGCAGACCGACCTGGACGAGCAGAACGGTCACTAACACGTCCTCAACCCGCACCGCCACGGTGTCTCACGCCGTGATAACTGCCGGCGACGCAAGCCCTGCTGGAGGGCGCCCAATCTTGAGATCCAGGCTTGGGGTTTGTTCCATTGGCCGTTCGGCAGTGTCCAGCCGTCGATATCGGACTCCGCCCACTCGATTCCCGATAGCATCTCCGATGAAGCGGCGGCGCTCGTCGGACCTCTCTCGGTCGGTATTGGGGCCTGCAAGCGCGCGTACATTCGCCCGGGGAGCTTAGTGCTCATTGCCGGCGCAGGCCCGATCGGGGTCATCATGGCGCAGACTGCGCGCGCTTTCGGTGCGACCAAGATCTACATCGCCGATGTGGACGCTGACCGTCGGGCCTTCGCCCTCGAACACGGGGCGACGATCGCACTCGACCCGCTCGTCGACCCGCTCGTCGACGCGGTCGATAGCCTGGACGTGGATGCGTTCATCGACGCGTTCATCGATGCATCGGCGGTGGCGTGGCAGTACAGGCCGGAATACTCGCGGTGCGGCCGGGTGGCCGGGCAATTCTCGTTGGGATGAGCAAGGACACGGTCGAGCTTCCCGTCTCGTGGATTCAGAACCGTGAGATCTCGCACAGCGGAGTGCTCCGCTACGCAAACACGTGGCCGCTCGGAATCCAGCTTGTAGAGAGTGGTGCCGTCGACCTCGATGCACTGGTCACGGGCACTGAACCCCCTCACAGAGTGGACCGGCACTAGGGCAGGTAGTTGACCAAGGGGTCGGCGAGGCCGACATAGCCTGCCGGGGTCAGTGCCAGGAGCCGGGTCTTGGCGGCGGCGCCGATGTCAAGGGCAGAGACGAAAGCTGCCAGGTCGGCGCTCGTGATGCGCTTACCGCGGGTCAGCTCCTTCAGGAGCGCGTAGGGATCTTCGATCGACGAGCGTCCAGCCGAGACCTCAGCGCGAATCACGGTCTGAATCGCCTCACCCAGAATCTCCCAGTTGGAGTCGAGGTCGCTCGCGAGAAGTGCACGATCAATGTCGATCTCGCCGAGGCCGCGCAGAATATTGTCGAGCGCGAGCAGGGAATGCCCAAAGCCAACCCCGATGTTGCGCTGCGTGGTGGAGTCGGTGAGGTCGCGCTGTAGCCGACTGGTCACGAGAGTGGCAGCGAGCGAGTCCAGGATGGCGCAGGACAGCTCGAGGTTCGCCTCGGCGTTCTCGAATCGAATCGGGTTGATCTTGTGCGGCATGGTCGAGGAGCCGGTGGCGCCAACCTGCGGAATCTGGCGGAAGTAGCCGATGGAAATGTAGGTCCAGATATCGGTGGCCAGGTTGTGCAGAATACGATTCGCGTGCGAAGCACGCGAATACAGCTCAGCCTGCCAGTCGTGCGATTCGATCTGGGTCGTCAGTGGGTTCCAGCCGAGACCGAGACCCTCGACGAACTCGCGTGAGACGGCTGGCCAATCGACGGACGGTTCGGCGGCCACGTGGGCGGCGAAAGTGCCGGTGGCGCCGCTGAACTTGCCCAGGTATTCGCCGGTGTCGATCTGAGCCACGATACGCTCCAGGCGGTAGACGAACACGGCGAGTTCTTTACCCATGGTGGTCGGCGTCGCGGGCTGCCCGTGGGTGCGGGCCAGCATCGAATCCGCTCGAAATTCCAGCGCATTGCTGCGCAGAGCCTCGATGACCAGGCGCAGCTTGGGCAGCCAGACGGTCTGTACGGCGTCACGCACGGTCAGGGCGTACGAGAGGTTGTTGATGTCTTCGCTGGTCGCGGCGAAGTGGGTGAGTTCGCTGATGTGGTCGAGGCCGAGCGTGCCGAGGCGTCGACGCACGAGGTATTCGACGGCCTTCACGTCGTGGCGGGTCGTGGCCTCAAGCTCGGCCAGTTCGTCGATCTCGGCCTGGCCGAAGTCGGTCACCAGGGCGCGCAGGGCGAGCTTCTGCTCGGCAGCGAGGGGCGCGGAACCAAATAGACTGCGGTCCGTGAGGGTAATCAGCCACTCCACCTCCACGCGCACACGGGCACGGTTGAGACCGGCCTCGGACAGGAATTCACCCAGATCGGAAACGGCGGCTCGGTAGCGGCCATCTAGCGGGCTCAGAACCTGTACGGGTAGGTGACTCATCGGACTCCCTGTCGAATTGCGGGTGCAAGTTGTTTCACAAGTGCATGGCTTGCCCTTTCAATCATGCCTAATACGGCGTCAAACAACGCATCGTCGGAATAGTAGGGGTCGGGCACGTCGAACAGGGCGGCCTGTTCGGCGTCAAAGCTCAGCAGTAGGCGCACCTTGGCGCGATCGCGATCCTTGAGCGCCCAGTTGCGCAAAATTCGTTCCTGGCTGCGGTGGGGGGCGGCCCCCCCCCCGGGGGGGGGGGGGCCCCCGGGGGGGGCCGGGGGCGCCGAGGTCTTCGGCGACAACCTGGCGCCCGGCGCCGCGACCCGGCTGGGCCTCGGGCCGGAGGAGCTCGCCCGGCGGCATCCCCGTCTGG
>NZ_JAJAYI010000049.1 GCF_026786305.1 Cryobacterium sp. | reverse complement strand
GTCTGGCCCGGTCGCGACACACCCCCCCCCCCCCAATATAGCCACCGACTTTTTTTGCCGGCCCCCACCACTGGGGCCCCGTAAAACCAAAAAGGGGCGGGGTGGGGGGCGGGCGGGCCCGCGACCACGGTCGCGGTCAGTGCGACGATGAGACCGACCAGATCGGACAGCATATGTCCGGCATCGGCCAGCAGGGCGAGCGAGCCGGTGAGCCAGGCGCCGAGCACTTCGAGCAGCAGCACCGATGCCACGATGCCAATGGCGATCGACAATCGCCTCCGGTTCGATCCGGTGGCGTGCGCGTGATCGTGGCCCATAGCTCAACGTTAGGGCTGTCTCGGGCCGCTCGCCAGCCGGTCAGCTAGTTGGGAATGAATGCCGTTCTCAGGTGCCCAGCACCTCGCGCAGCACCGGCACGAGACCCTCAAAGGCAATTGCCCGATGGCTGACCTGGTTCTTGACGTGAGCCGAGAGCTCGGCGGCCGAGATGGCGTAGCCCTCGGGCAGAAAGATCGGGTCGTAGCCGAAACCGTTGGCGCCGGCGGGTTCGAACAGCAGCTGTCCCGGCCATTCGCCGGTCACGGCCCGCTCGGTGCCGTCGGGCAGGGCGAGAGCGGCGACACAGGTGAAGTGGGCGTCGCGGTGCTGCTCAGGAACATCACTGAGCTGCCAGAGCAGCAGGCGCAGGTTCGCGCCGGCATCCTTGGCCGGGCCCGACCAGCGTGCCGAAAAGATGCCAGGGGCGCCGCCAAGAATGTCGACACAGATGCCCGAGTCGTCGGCGATCGCCGGCAGTCCGGTGTGGGTCGCCGCCGCACGGGCTTTGATCAGCGCGTTCTCGGTGAAGCTGATGCCGTCCTCGACCGGTTCGGGGCCGTCGTAGGCGAGCACCTCGACGCCGGGCAGCTGGGGGGCCAGGATGCGCCGCAACTCCTCGACCTTGTGGGCGTTGTGCGTGGCGAGAACGATCTGCACCGCTCAGCGCTCCAACGCGCTGGTCTGAAATTCGGTCAGGGTGACGGCGCCCTTCAGGGCGAGGTCGAGCAGCGTGTCAAGCTCACTGCGGTCGAACGGCGCCGCTTCGGCGGTGCCCTGCACCTCGACGAACTTACCTCGCCCGGTGACCACAACGTTCATGTCGGTGTCGGCGCGCACGTCTTCGGTGTAGGCGAGGTCGAGCATGGGGACCCCGCCGATGATGCCGACGGACACGGCCGAGACGCTGTCCATGAGTGGCTGTGCCTTCTGTGAGATGAACTTCTTTGTACGTCCCCACTCGAGGGCGTCGGCGAGGGCCACGTAGGCGCCAGTGATGGCCGCCGTGCGGGTTCCGCCGTCGGCCTGCAACACGTCGCAGTCGAGCACGAGGGTGTTCTCGCCGAGTGCTTTCATGTCCACAACCGCGCGCAGACTGCGGCCGATCAGGCGGCTGATCTCGTGGGTGCGGCCACCGATCTTGCCCTTGACCGATTCGCGATCCATGCGGCTGTTGGTCGAGCGCGGGAGCATTGAATATTCGGCCGTTACCCAGCCCTTGCCTTTACCGCTCATCCAGCGCGGAACGCCGTTGGTGAACGACGCCGTGCAGAGCACCTTGGTGCGGCCGTAGGAGATCAGTGCCGAGCCTTCGGCCTGGTCGCTCCAGCCGCGTTCGATCGTGATCGGGCGCAGTTCGTCGTTGGTGCGCCCGTCGGCGCGCGGGGTCTCGGTCACGGTGTACTCCTAATGGTTCGGGTGCAGCTGGGAAAAGGGGGGCGTCGCCAGCTCGCTCAGGTTGAGCGTGCCGGTCTCGATCAGGTCGACGCGGCTGACCTCGGGTCCGATCAGACGGTGGGCGAGGGCCAGAAAGTCCTCGGCGCTGTCACCGGTGGCCTCGTACCGGTAACTGGGTGGGCTCGTGCGTGAGCGTTCCAGGCCCTGGCTTACCAGCACCCGGTACACGTCATTGGCAGTTTCGGTATCGCTCGAGACCAGGGTGACGCCGTCGCCCATCACGTAGGAGATCGCGCCGCGCAGAAAGGGATAGTGAGTACAGCCGAGCACGAGCGTGTCCACCTGGGCGGTACGCAGCGGTGCGAGGTATTCCTCGGCGACGGCGAGCACCTCGGCGCCGGTCGTGACGCCGGCCTCGACGAACTCGACGAAACGTGGGCAGGCCTTGCTGAACAGTGTGATCTGCGGGGCCGCAGCGAAGGCATCGTTGTAGGCGCGCGAGTTGACGGTGCCGAGGGTGCCGATGACCCCCACCCGCCGGTTGCGGGTGGTCGCGACCGCACGGCGAACGGCCGGCTGGATCACCTCGATCACGGGCACGCTGTAGCGTTCGCGGGCATCCCTCAGCATCGCCGCCGACGCCGTGTTACACGCGATCACCAGCAGTTTCACGTCTTGCGCGACGAGATCATCGAGCACGTCGAGGGCGAAACCACGCACGTCGGCGATCTTCTTAGGCCCGTACGGCGAGTGGGCCGTATCGCCGATGTAGAGAATGGATTCGTTGGGCAACTGGTCCTTGATCGCCCGGGCGACGGTCAAGCCGCCCACTCCGGAATCGAAAATACCAATCGGTGCATCCGTCACGGAGATCAAGCCTAGCCCGAGGGAGCGGATAAGCTGTGCCGGGTGACCCAGTCCCCCGCTTTCCCCGTGCTAGCAGACCGCGGCCAGGCCGCCATAACCCCCGCTTTTCGCACCGACCGGTATGAGCTCACGATGGTGGACGCCGCCATCCAAAGCGGGACCGCCGATCGGGAGTGCATGTTCGAGGCTTTCGCCCGACGCCTGCCCACCGGCCGCCGCTACGGCATCGTCGCCGGTACCGGTCGCCTGCTCGAGCTGATTGCCCAGTTTCGCTTCACCACCGAGGAACTGACCTGGCTCGCCGAGAACGCCGTCGTGCGCACGCCGACCCTCGATTATCTGGCCGACTACGCCTTCAGCGGCAACGTCTGGGGCTACCAAGAGGGCGAAGCCTACTTTCCCGGGTCGCCCCTGCTGCTGGTGGAGAGCACCTTCGCCGAGGGCGTCATTCTGGAGACCCTCATTCTCAGCGTGCTCAACTACGACATCTCGGTCGCCAGCGCGGCCGCCCGCATGGTCTCGGTCAGCCTCGGTCGGCCGATCGCCGAGATGGGATCACGCCGCACCAACGAGCACTCAGCGGTCGCGGCGGCCCGTGCCGCGTTCATCGCCGGTTTTGCGTCGACGAGCAACCTCGAAGCCGGACGCCAGTGGGGCCTGCCGACCATGGGAACCGCCGCCCACTCGTTCATTCTGCTGCACGACAGCGAGGAGGAAGCTTTCCAAGCGCAAGTGGATGCCTTCGGTGCTGCCACAACGCTGCTCGTGGACACCTACGATGTGCCGGCCGGCATCGCCCTGGCGGTCAAGGTCGCCGGACCGGAGCTCGGCTCGATCCGCATCGATTCGGGCGATCTGCCCACCGTTGTGGCGGCGGCACGGGCCCAACTCGACGCCCTCGGCGCCGTCAACACGAAGATCACCGTTACGAGTGACCTCGACGAGTTCGCCATTGCGGCTTTGTCGGCGAGCCCGGTGGATGCCTTCGGCGTCGGCACCTCGGTCGTCACCGGGTCGGGCGAACCGGCCGCCGGTTTGGTCTACAAACTCGTCGCGCACAAGGGTCACGGCGACGACTGGATCTCCGTTGCAAAAACGTCGACCGCGAAACTTTCCATCGGTGGCCGCAAGAGCGCCCTGCGCCGAGTGGATGCCGTCGGTACCGCCCAGGAAGAGATCGTTCTGTTGGGAGAGGGCCCCGGCACCGAAGGACAGTTCGATTCTCGCAGCGGACTGGAACGTGCGCTTCTGGTCCCTCTCATCATCGACGGCACCATCGACAAACGCTATCTGGGAACGGCCGGAACGCTGCGCGCACGTGCGCACAACGCATCCGTTATGCAGGAACTACCGATCGAGGCGTTCCGGCTGGGGCGCGGAGAGGCCGTTATTCCGACCTCGTATCGCTAGACCAGCTACTTGGCCTTCATCTTCTCATAGATGGCTTTGCAGGTCGGGCACACCGGAAACTTCTCCGGATCGCGGCCCGGCAGCCACTTCTTGCCGCACAGGGCCTTGACCGGCTTACCCGAAATGGCCGACTCGAGAATCTTGTCTTTGGGTACGTAGTGCGAAAACCGTTCGTGGTCGCCGGGTTCGATCTGCTCCTGGTCCAGGAGTTCTTCGAGCTCACGGTCGAGCGTGGACGTTCCGCTGCCGGGCTGGCCGGGCTCTGCAATGCTCGCACGGATGATTTCAGTCATGGAACCAGTCTAAGCACTGTGACGCCTGCGGGTCAGGCGCGCTGGGCTGAAGCGAGCATCTCCGGTCCGCGCCGGTCGAAGGCACGCGAGCCGACCCAGATTCCGACGACCACTGCAACCACACCGAGGCCCAGGCCCGCGCCGAGGGCGCGCAGGTGCCAGGCCGGGTCCTCGAAGATTCCGAGGTAGGCGAAGATAAGCGCCGGCGACGCCACGATGATCGATCCCGTGAAGGTGAGCGACTGCACGAGTGCCGACGCGGTGCCGGAGGCCTGCGGCTGAGCGAACGGACTGTCACCGGGTTTGGTCACGGGGTAGGGAAACCGGGTGGAGGTGTAACTCGAGAAGCCCAAACCCGCCAAAAGGATACACGTGCTCACACCCAGCATCGACGGCAGCACGGACCAGTCTCTATAGAAGGAAATGCTGATGGCCGAGCCAATCCCAATGAGTGGTATGCCCATGAAGAGCGCGGGAATGAGCCGGCCGATACGGTCGGCAACACCGCGCGTTCCCGACGCCACGTGCAGCCAGATCGCGGTGCTGTCATAGGCGACGTCATTGTGCATTGTCCAACCAAGAAAAACGCACATCAGTGGAACCGGCACGAGTGCCAGGTAGTGCAGCGGCACGCCGGCGATACTCAGCGGCAGAATGGCGATGATCGGCACGATCGGAATCATGATCAACGACACCCAGTAGCGCGAGTCGCGCGCCCAGTAGGTGAAGGTGCGTGCGGCGATCGCACCGACGGAGCTGTGCGGCAGCCGGTCAAACCAGCCCAACCCGGAATACTGCTTCGCTGCGGCCTCGCGGCCCGGCGACACCAGCATGCGGGCCACGACGAGCTGCCAGATCAGCCAGAGGGCATAGACCGATGCCGCGGCGATGAGCAACTTGAGAATGGCCGCGCCCCAGGCTCCGGTGGAGGCGTCCCCGGGAACAGCCCACGCTGTACCGAGCGGCGTCCAGCCCAGAATTGCAGCCAGGGTGCCCAGCAGGGTGCGTCCGTGACGGCTCCAGTCCGTGCTGAGGAGCACCACAACCAGCGGAGAGATCAACACCAGCAAAACGACACCGATCATTCCTGTGAACTCGCGCGACCGTCGGGTGGACAGGAGCAACGCCGCGAGAGATGAGCTCACTCGCGAGAGCAGAATGCAGGTCGCGAGGATGAGCACGGCCGACACCAGGGCGAGCAGGGTTTCACCCACGCCGCGCGACCAGGTGAATACCGTACCGAGCAGAACGATTATCAGGGTAAGCGCCGGAACGCCGATCAGTGCCGAACCGGCCAGGCCAAGCGACAAGGATCGGTTGGGGATACCGAGGAACGCAAATTTGCGGGGATCCATGCTGTCGTCGATGCCGATGACGATCGGGATGACCAGAAAGCCAAGCGTCACGGCCGATCCGGCCACCGTGAGTGAATTACGAATGAGAACCGGGTCACCGACGAATCGAAGGGTGATCAGTGCAACGAGAAGGGTGATGGCGACGCCGAGGCCATAGAGCAGTCCGACGACGAGGCCGACGACCTGCCAAGGACTGCGACGAAACAGATTGGCGAGCAGCCGAAGTTTCAGTCCGAAAAATTGTGCAACCATTCCATGCCCTCCGCGACCTTGCGTCCACCGGCGAGCTCGACGAAACGATTCTCCAAAGTCTTCTGGCCCCGGACCTCGTCAATGGTGCCCGCTGCCAGAACACGGCCCTGCACGATAATGGCGACGTGGTCGCAGACCCGCTGGATCAAGTCCATGCCGTGGCTGGACAGTACGACGGTTCCCCCGGCGGCCACGTATTTCTGCAGAATCTCGGTGACGTTGACCGCGGAAACCGGGTCAACGGATTCGAACGGCTCGTCGAGCACGAGTACGCGCGGGGAATGAATCATCGCGCAGGCCAGGGCGATCTTCTTGGTCATGCCAGCGGAGTAATCCGCGACAAGACGATTCAGGGCGTCCTCGAGGCCGAACGCCGCGACGAGGTCAGCCGACCGGCTGCGCACGGTGTCGTTGTCGAGGCCGCGCAGCGTACCCGCGTAATAGAGTAGCTGCGCGCCGGTCAGGCGGTCGAAGAGTCGAAGCCGGTCGGGCAGAATGCCGATCATGCGCTTAGCCTCGTTCGGTCGGGCCCAGACGTCGATACCGTGAACCGTGACGGTTCCGGCGGCCGGGCGCAGCAGCCCGGTGATCATCGAGAGGGTCGTGGTCTTACCGGCCCCGTTCGGTCCGACGATGCCGTAGAACGACCCGGCTCGTACCGAGAGGTCGAGATTGGAGACCGCGACATTGTGGCCGAACCGTTTGACCAGTCCGCGGGCTTCAATGACGATCGGCGCGCGAACCAGCGGCGCGCGAACGATAGGGGCTGACTCGGGTGTCGGCTGCGTCACCGGCTTGGCCGGTGGCGCGGGGATGGTCTTCGCAGCTGGCCTGGGTGTGGTCTTCGGCGTCGTTGTGAGTGCTGGCTTGTCTATCAGTTCACGCGGCGGTGCAATCGGCGGTACAAGCGGCTTTGCCGTTGTGGTCGTGACCAGCGCATCACGGGTCGCGTACGGTCGCATGGTTTCGTCGGTTGCGTTCTCGGCGAGTGCCGTTACCTCGGTCGGCTTCGTGTTGAGGGGCTCTGCAGCAGCAGGTGATTTCGCTGTCGTTGGCTTGCGCACGGCCGGCTTACGCACCGCTGGCTTACGCACTGCCGGCTTACGCGCTGCTGGCTTACTCACGAGAGGCTTGGTCACGCCAGCTTCAGTGATTGGCTGCGTGTCGGCCGGCTTGGAAACAGACGGGCGAGAAACGCTCGGCTTGGCCGCTGCCGACTTGGAAACGGTCCGCTTGGCGGCTACCGGCTTGGAAGCGGCCGGTTTCGAAGCGGCCGGTTTGCCCGCCGTCTTAGCGCGAACGGCCGGTTTACGCACCGCTGGCTGGCGAACGGCCGGCTCACTGGCCGTTCGCGTGGCGGCGAGCGGCGCTTCCGATTCGGCGGCACGATCCGCGAGAGACTCATCGTCGGGTTCGGGGTGGGCCGGCACAAAAGTCACTCCGCTAACCTACCAAGGACCGCTGGCCGGGGGGCGCGGACGGGTGTAAAGCGGCCGTCCCGACCTGTGAGTAGGCTCCATGCCGGGTCACGAAATGGACACGTGCTGAGCCGTTTCTTCCCTCAGAACCGCCTGACAGGTTATGGTGAGATTGACATAACGGTGTGTCTTTACGTGAACATGTGGGTGAATCCTAAGCAAACTCTCTAGAACAGTCTCTAGAACTAGGTGGGTTTTCAGGCGTTGCCCCAACCATTCTTGAGGAGATAATCGTGACGACGCAAGTAGTCATTCTGGCGGCCGGTATGGGCAGCCGACTCGGGCGCTCGCTGCCGAAGCCGCTCACCGAACTGAACGACGGCCGCACCATCATGCAGCAGCAGTTCGACAACATCGCACACGCCTTCGGCAAAGCTGCCAAGGTGACAATCGTCGTCGGGTACAAGCTCGAGCACATCATCGAAGCCTTCCCGCAGGCATCCTTTGTTTACAACGAGGAGTACGACCAGACCAACACCTCGAAGAGCCTGCTGCGCGCCCTGCAGGCCTCAAAGTCCGGCGGTGTGCTCTGGATGAACGGCGACGTGGTCTTCGACCCGGCCATTCTCGACCGCGCTGCTGCCCTGATGGCCCGCGACCAGTCGTTCGTCACCGTGAACACCGACAAGGTGTCCGATGAAGAGGTCAAGTACACGATGAGCACCGAAGGTTACATCAAGGAGCTGTCCAAGACCGTCAAGGGCGGCCTCGGCGAAGCTGTCGGAATCAACTACGTGTCGGGCGCCGACAAGGCAATCCTGATCCGCCAGCTGAGCAAGGTGGCGGACCAGGACTACTTCGAACGCGGCATTGAACTCGCCATCGAACAGAATCGAATGCTCGTCGAGCCGGTGAACATCTCCGACTTCTACGCCGTCGAGGTGGACTTCGCTGAAGACCTCGAACGCGCCAACCTGTTCGTCTAGGCAACAAGGAACCGCACCACCCGAAACCCCGCGCCACGGCGTGGGGTTTCGTCTGCCCAACTGGCACGGAACGCTCCTCGCGCTCCCATACGATAGACCGCGTGAGTAGTTACGCCCAGGTGCGCCCCGAACAGCGCACGCCGATCGCCCGATATCGGCATTCCCTCTGGCTGCTGACGCAGCGCGACCTGCGGGTGCGCTACTCCACCTCGGTGCTCGGCTACTTCTGGTCCATTCTCGATCCGCTCGTCATGGCAGGCATCTACTGGTTCGTCTTCACCCAGGTGTTCGACCGCAGCGTCGGCAACGTGCCATATATCGTGTTCCTCCTGACCGCCCTGTTGCCCTGGATGTGGTTCAACGGTGCCGTCTCCGATTGCACCCGGGCTTTTCTGCGCGAGGCGAAGCTCATCCGCTCCACCCGCATCCCGCGCACCATTTGGGTGAACCGCCTGGTGCTGTCCAAGGGCATCGAGTTTCTCGCATCCATTCCGGTGGTCATCTTGTTCGCGATCCTGTACGGCGCCGAACTCAACACCGACGCATTGTTCTTTCCGCTCGCCGTCGTGATTCAGGCGATCCTGACCACTGGCGTCGGGCTGCTCGTCGCCCCGCTCGTGGTGTTCTTTCGCGATTTAGAACGGGCCGTCAAACTCATTCTGCGTTTTCTGTTCTACGCCTCACCCATCATTTACGGCACCACCGACCTGCCGCCCGAACTGCATTTCTGGGCCGCTTTCAACCCGTTGAACGGCATTTTCAGTCTCTACCGGGCGGCATTCTTTCCCGAGCAATTGGACTGGTTCGCGGTCACCATCAGCGCGGTCATGTCCCTCGCCTTTCTCGGGCTCGGGCTGTTGGTCTTTCGCCGCACCGAACGTGCCGTTCTGAAGGAGATCTAGTGGCCCAGCTGAAAGCGTCGTCCACGATTGCGCCGGTGATTTCGCTGCAGGATGTCGGCATCCACTTTCGCAGGAATCGGCGTGGGCGTCGTAATTTCAAGGACCTGTTTGGCGCGAGCACGCGGCGCAGCCGGCCGGGCGAGTTCTGGGCCCTGCAGCACGTGACCTTCACCGTACAACCGGGCGAAGCCATCGGTGTCGTTGGCCGCAACGGACAGGGCAAGTCCACCCTGCTGAAGTTGGTCACCGGCGTTGTACTGCCCGACAAGGGATCGGTGCACGTGACCGAGGGTGTAGCGCCGCTGATCGAGATCACGGGCGGGTTCGTCGACGACCTCAGCGTGCGCGACAACGTCTACCTGACGGCGGGACTGCACGGCATGACACGCAAGCAGATCACCGAACGCTTTGACGAGATCATCGAATTCGCCGAAATCGCCGACTTCATCGACACGCCGTACAAGCATTTGTCCAGCGGGATGAAGGTGCGCATCGCTTTCGCCGTGATCTCCCGACTCGAGGAACCGATTCTGCTGGTCGATGAGGTTCTGGCCGTCGGCGATAAGGCGTTTCGGGAGAAGTGCTATCGCCGCATCGAAGAACTTCTGGCGGGCGGGCGCACCCTGTTCATCGTCTCGCACAATGAGCGCGACCTGCGGCGCTTCTGCACCCGCGGTCTCTACCTCGACAAGGGCGACCTAGTGCTCGACGGGCCGATCACCGACGTGCTCGCCCGATACAACACCGACTACGGCAAGAAACCGGCAGCCTGACCTAGCCGAGCCGTCGGTTCGCGATCGATTCCTGGGATCGACGAAAATCTATCGCGATGTAGGCGTCGCGGGAGGGCGGCAGCTGCTCGACGGCGAGACCGATCATCAGATCGCTCAGTTCGATCTGGAGCACCGCCGCCAATCGGATGAGCGTGTACATCGTCGGGTTGCCGTGACCGCGGTCAATGCGGGCATAGTTCGACACGTTGAGCCCGGCGCGGAGCGCGACGGACTGCTGATTGAAACCGAGCGCCAAGCGGCGCTCGCGCAAGCGGAGGCCGAGCAGTCGGGACGCTTCTGATTTAGGCTCAAGCATTCCTCAGTTGTAGCGGCACAGGCGAGTCTTGACTAGCGGGTGGACATTTGCCAAAAGGTAGTATTCGTACCCGCCCGGCGCCGCGCGCGGGCCCCCCCCCGCCCCCGTGCCCCCCCGACCCGAAACCACACCGGCGGGCGGAAAGGCCGATATTGGTATGT
>NZ_JAJAYI010000048.1 GCF_026786305.1 Cryobacterium sp. | reverse complement strand
GGTGGGATGCGGCGCGCTGACGTGGAGCTCAGCCGAGCGCTCCTCCCGGAGGAATGCCGGTCGTGGCATCCAGCAGCGGGCCTCGATGCGGCCCTGGCGGGCCTGCTCGACCAACAGAATTTGCGGGCTTCGACCGGCGAAGCGGCCCAGTCACACATTGAAGCGAAACTCCGCCACCCACCGCAGCCGAGGTGAGTCAGTCGATGGTCGAGATGCATCCGCGTCGGCTCTGGCAGATTTCCGCACGCTCAGTTGCGGCCGGCGTGATCGCGCGCGTGCGGGCAGTGGGTCTTGCTGTCGCCCTGACGGGCGCGGTGGATCACAGGACCGCTCATCAGTCGCGGCGTCCCTCCAGCCTCTTCGTCAGGTACTCGTCGGTCTCCGTTGCCGTCTGGGAAACGCCCTCGGCATCGAAATAGGAGTACGTCGTGGTTTCCAGCTCTCCCGATGCGACGAATCCCAGCCGTTCGTATAGGCGTCGGGCCGCGTGATTCGCTAGGCCGACCCCGACCGAGAGCATCCCTGTGCCGACGACCGACTCGGCCGCGGCGATGATGGCGGAGCCGACGCCGCGCCCCCGGAATTCCTCGTCCACGTGCAGGTTCCGCAATTCGATCCGCCCGCTCAAGGCGACTTCACCCGTCCCCGCTGGAACGCCATCCACCCAGCCGACGAGGTAGGTCGAGTCTCCGCGTTGCTGGCTGGCAAAGTAATGGCGGGCGAGACGGACGCCGGGAGGCTCCCGTTGTTCGATGAGAGAAACCTCGTCTTGTCTGCACGGTGCCACGCGGATGCTCATGGCGACAGTCAACCATCGTGAATCCCCACGTGTCCGCTGTCGCCAACGACGGACGCAGGCCTCATTCCGTAGCCCAGAACTTGTGATGGGCCGTGATAACGACGCCGTTCCGACTTTCGCGACAGGTCGGGCATCCGCGCTGCGGGTCTCGATACGGCACTGGCGGGCCTGCTCGACCGACAAATCAGTCCGGGCGGGCCTGCTCGACACGCAGAAACGGACTACACCTTGAAGCGGAACTCCACCGGGTTGCGTGCCCTGACCCTGGGTCCCAATGTTTTGAGTCAATGTCAATCGTCACCAACCGCATCCGACCGGCCGATCAATGCGGTGCCGGTGCCCAGCCAGCCTGGCGATTCGATGTTCCTGTGGGGGCAGAATGCGCCGGATGTCTTGGGCAGTGAGGACGATTCGCATGATCGTCGCGTCCTCACCGACGGCTCGGGCGTAACCATCGAGGTCAATGAACCTACGATATTTGATCAGCTGGGGACTCCAAAAATCAGCCGTGGATCGGTCACGCTGTGTCGGCTGGCGACCCGCACCCACTCGGACCCAGGTCCCAGCATCAGGGGCCGACTACCCCAATATCAACTAGTCGAGGCGTGTGAAGGGCGCGCTGGTGAATATGTGAAGGTCAGACTCGTAAGCCGATTTGAAATCCGTGAAGACGACCTGGTCCCCGGTCACCGTGAAGCCGGAATTGAACAGCTCACCCCCGGGGCCGCAGTCCCCGCCCGGGTCGTAGTCCACGGTGACGCGGTCACCGTCGATCGAGTACTCGCCCGTGCAGCCGAATCGCTCGCCACCGTGCCAGTCATGGATGAGTTCGAAAGCGCCATCCTCAAAAACCAGGGTGAAAGTACCTGCCACGCCATCGGCGTCTTCCGGGGTGAAGCCATTTGCCCTGAGCGACTCGATCGTGTGCTTCACGCCTTGATATCGCCCGTTGAGCGCGCCCTCGTTGCCGTCAGAATTCGCGTCCGGCTCGACGGGCGCCTCGCCAGTGCACTCGATGGGTACGCTCAGCGCGGGCTCTGACTCGACGGACTCCTTCAGCGCGGTGATCGCGGAATAGAGCTCGCTCGTGGCTGCACCATCCCGCAGGCGCTCGTAGATGGGAGCGAAAACGGAACGGAACTCGGCGAGTTGGTCGGCCGACGCCTCAGCGAACCGAGCACCGTCGCTGCACGCGGACGCGAGCGCGTCAGCATCCAGCTTTATGAGCTCGTCGGACATTTGCGCGACGTCGCCGGCGGCGCGACGGAGTACCGCGAGCCCGTCGGGTCCGAGCTGCGTGACCGTTTGCTCGCTACCGATGATCGCCGAGATTCGAGGCCAGAGAGCGAGGTTGACTGTCGTGTAGGGAAGAATCTGCTCCCGTTCGCTATCAAGCATGCCGAGTGAGTTCTCGAGCACGTGAATGCTCCCGTCGAACAGACCGATGTTACGCTCAGCGAACGTGACAGCACGCGGCTCCGCGCCGAGAGCACGGAACGAATCCGCATTTTGCGCCGAGTGGAATGACGCCACCGTGAGCCCCTCCCAGTCCGCTGGCGTCATGAGTGGCTTCGTATTTGACAGCGGCCGACGCAGTGCGCCGGGCACGAGCGCGATTCCCTCGACACCCACTTCATCGACGGCCGCGAGCGCCTGTGTCGCGGCGTCGTCTGCGATGACTGCTTCCTGCAAGCGGTACGAGTCCAGCAGGAGCGGCGCCGTCAGGGGCGCCAGTTCGGCAACCCCCAGGTCGCCGAATACCCTGGTGCCGACCCATCCGAGGTCGGCCTCGCCCCCTGCCACGGCGGCAACGAGATCTTCTTCGACTTCGACCCGCTCCCCGCAACAGCCTCGTTCGATCTCAATTGTGATGGCTCCGGCGGAGAGTTCTTTGACGCGTTCCGCAAACCAGTCGACCGCGGGTTCGAGGTCGGCTTCGCCGTCCACGTGGTACATGCTCAGCGTCACCGGCTCGGCTGTTGAAACCTGCGCCGTGCAGCCGGTGGCCGCAAGCGAGGTAACCAGTAGCGCGGTCACAAGCGAAAGTCGGGTGCGCATCATGTTCCTCCGAGTCGAAGTCGATATACGTCTACGGTAGGAGCGCAAAACGGGAGGCTCATCGTGGGAGGCACGGTAATTCTCTCGCGACACCTCGTGGCTACCCACGAGAGCAGTTCAGCCCACTCGAGTCCAGGTCTGCCCGCCCCAGAGCGCCTCATGAAAATCCTGCCAGAGCGGACCGTCATCGCCGGCTCGAACTCCGACGAACCGCAGAAGTGTTCCGTCGTAGGTCCAGGCCGCGCTGAACAATTCAGCGCCCGCGACCGAACCGCACCCGGGACCGTCCGACCCGAGTAGTAGCGATATCCGCCCATTCCGTGCCGAGTAGGTGCTGCCAGGGCAGTCGAGGTCGTAAAGGCTACCGTCGCGGAAAGTCAGTGTCCACACGCCGGCATGGTTGCTTGCTGTGCTGGCGTCCACGCCGGCGTCGAGCAAACTCTGTTCCCTGACCTCCGCCCGGAAGCTGCCCTCCGGAAATTCGCCCCCAGGCGACTCGCTCGTCGCGGGCGGCTCCATGACGTCCGGCTGGCAGGGCCGGATCGGTTCAGGAGGGCCCACGCTCTCGATAATCTCCGAGATCGCCTCGATGACAGCTCGGGTGGGCTCGTTCTGCTCGTATGCAGCACGAAGCGGCTCTGCTGCTTGCCGGATATCGGCGAGCGAATCGGGGCCAGCATTGACGACGGTGCCCCCACCGTCGCAATAGGCCTGCGCGGTCTGAGCATCGGTAGGGTTGGTTTCCACGACGTAGTCGCGAGTCTGGCGAGCAGCCTCGCTGATGATTGAACGTGAACTTTCGTCGAGCGACTTATACCAGTGCCCTGAGGCGACGAGCGTGTTCATGCGAACGAAATAGCCCAGGTCGCCCGTGAAGGTTCCGACGCGCGGGAGACTTCTGTGCTGGGCGAACGCGGAATCTGCTCCCTGAACTCGTCCGGTTCCCACTGCCTGACCGAACTCTTCGCCCGGAAGCCCGACCGTTTCAGCACCCAGCGCGTTGAACAGGGCGGTGGCACCCGGGTCCATCGCGCGGAGCGTCATCCCATCGAAATCGGCGAGTCGTTGGATCGGGCGGTCGAAGGCGACCGGATGTCGGATGGTCTCAGGCAGAAGCGCGAGTCCATGAACCCCGAACGCGTCGAGTTCCGAGAGCATGAGCCCGGCCACCGGTTCCACCGCCACCCGGTTTGCGACTCGGTCGTCCGTAATGAGAAAGGGGGTCTTGAGCGCGGCAATGCGCTCTGCTCCAAGCGACATCCAGGTCCAATCCGGAAGCAACGCCAACTCGACGCCGCCGTCACGCACCATCGTGTTGACTTCGCTATTGGGGTCGGTGCCAATATCACCCTCGGAAATGCCGCCGGAGTACTGGAAAGACAACTCGACCGTCATTGCTCCGTCGGAAAGGTGCTCGACGAGCCGGGCGAACTCCCGCATCCCATCACTCGCTGCCAGCCCGGCATGATCCGGGCTGGCCAGGACGATCGCCTGAGGAATCGCCCCCTCCCCCGCCTTCGACGTCGCGGGGATCGCCGTGCATCCGATTATCGAGGCGCTCGTGAGCACGAGTGAAACCACTAGCCCGCTCGCTGCACGCCATTGCGCTCTGGCCATCGTGGACGCCTCCACACCCAGTATGGCGCTGGCGCGTCCCTCACGCATCGGGGCTGGTACGGAGACGAGCGGGGGATGCCGCGGGGTGCCATCATGGTCGGGTGACGGCTTCTATTGTGGCAACTCGCG
>NZ_JAJAYI010000047.1 GCF_026786305.1 Cryobacterium sp. | reverse complement strand
GGGCCCCCGCCCGCGGGGGGTCGGGCCGCCCCGCGCCGCGGCGCCCCCCCCGGCCGCCGGGCCCCGGCCCCCCGGGCCGGCCCGGCCCCCCCCCCCCCGCCGCCCCCCCCCCCCCCCCCCCCCCCCCCCCCCCCCCCCCCCCACGACTTCACCGGTCTACCGGGCCGGTTAGACCCTGGCTCAGCCGATCACGATCGCCTGGCTGAGCCTGTTGCCCTCGATGACGACCTCGCTGCTGGTCGGTGGAGTCAGCCCGCCCGCCACGGTCAGCAGGGCCGATTCACCCGAAGCGGATGACCCCATCACCGCGACGAGTTAGCCGCGCCTAACGGTGAGGTCGACCCCGGCCCGAGCTGTGATCGCGGTCTCGGCGCGACCGTACCGTATCGAGACGCCGTCACGACTCAGCAGCACGTCACCAGCACGTCGTCGGTCATGAGCGCCCCTGCGCTGCCGTCATATGCGCTGCGGGTGCCTCCGTTGAAGCAGCAGCCTTGGCCGGGCGGCCCCGCTTGGGCACCTCGGTGTTCAGGGGCAGGGGAGCGGCTGTTCCGGCGCCCACCGCGCGTGCCAGCCGGGCCTCGCAGTGGTCGAGCCAGCGCGCCTCTGACTCCGTTGCGAAGATGAGCGAGTCGATCACGAGCAGCCAGGCGAGTTGCTCAGATGATCCTGGGTCGGTGGTTGAGTTTTTCGTACGGTTCAGCTCCTGGAGCGTGCGCACTGTCGCGCTGCGCTGCACGTGGATCACGTGGGCGATGTCCACGCCCGGCAGCGTCACGGCGATCGCGAGCTTGATGGCGAGCTCGTCGCGGGTTGCCCTCGTGCGCACGACCGGGGAGCCGAGCCAATCGGCGACCTCTGCGCGTCCGGCGGCCGTGATCTCGACATAGTTCTGGCCACCGGCGTCGATATCGGCCTTCTGCACCAGGCCGTCCCGCTCAAGGCGGTCGAGCGTGTTATAGATCTGGCCGACGTTGAGCGGCCAGGTCGACCCGGTACGACGATCGAACTCGGCCCGGAGCTGGTAGCCGTAACACGGCCCCTGGTTCAGGATGGCGAGCAGACTCTGGCGAACAGACATACGGCCTCCGGCAATTCATACGGCTAATAAGTACCGAGTATATACATACCCGGCAGCTAGACGTGTGATCTCGTGGCGCGTGTCTACGAAAGCGGGACTCGTTGCAACCGGGCAATGGCGGCACACGTGCCATGAGCGCAATCCGCGGATGAATGGCGCCTCCGGTACGAGACTGTCGGTGGCGTTGCATAGACTCGATGGGTGTCGATTACGAAGGTAGAAACAGGTCCGAAACTCAGTGTGCGCGGAGCCCGCGTACACAACCTCCACAACGTTGATCTGGAGATTCCGCGCGATTCGCTCGTCGTCTTCACCGGGCTCTCGGGCTCGGGCAAGTCGTCCCTCGCCTTCGACACGATCTTTGCCGAGGGCCAGCGCCGCTATGTGGAGTCGCTCTCGGCCTATGCCCGGCAGTTTCTCGGCCAGGTCGACCGGCCCGACGTCGACTTCATCGAGGGGCTGAGCCCGGCGGTCTCGATTGACCAGAAGTCAACCAACCGCAACCCGCGCTCCACGGTCGGTACGATCACCGAAATCTATGACTACATGCGCCTGCTCTGGGCCCGTATCGGCGTGCCGCATTGCGCTATCTGCGGCGAGGTCATCCAGTCCCAGACGGTGCAGCAGATCGCCGACCAGCTCATGGAGCTGAAGGCTGGCATCCGATATCAGGTGGTTAGCCCCGTCATTTCGCAGAAGAAGGGTGAGTTCGTCGACCTGTTCCAGGAACTCGCCGGCGGAGGCTACTCCCGCGCGATCGTCGATGGCACCCAGATCCAGCTGAGCGAACCGCCCGTGCTCAAAAAGCAGCAGAAGCACGACATCTCCGTCGTCGTTGACCGGCTCGTGGCCGGCCCCGAGCTGCTCAGCCGCCTCACCGACTCACTCGAAACTGCCCTTAAACTCACCGACGGCCTCGTGCAGATCAACTTTCTCGACGAAGAAGGCGACAAGGCCTGGCAGAACTACTCCGAGAAGTTGTCCTGCCCGAACAACCACCCGGTGCAGCTGACCGAAATCGAACCGCGCACCTTTTCCTTCAACGCCCCGTTCGGCGCCTGCCCGGAATGTTCCGGCCTTGGCACCCGAATGTCCGTTGACGAAGACCTGTTGCTCGGCGACCCCGATCTAAGCATCGCCGAGGGCGTCGTACTGCCCTGGACCACCCAGGGCAAAGGCCTGTTCCAGTACTACGAAAAGCTGCTCGATGGCCTCGCTCGCGATCTCGGCTTCTCCCTCGACACTCCGTGGGGCGATCTGAACGGTGAGGTGCAGAACGCCGTCATGCGTGGCGACAACTTTGAGGTGCGGGTCAAGTGGAAGAACCGCTACGGCCGTGAAATGAGCTACACCTCGGGTTTCGAGGGTGTCGTGCCCTACATCGAACGCCAGTACCTGCAGGCCGAGAGCGACACGCAGCGTCAGCGATGGGCGGAATATCTGCGCGAGGTCGACTGTCACGTCTGCAACGGCACCAGGCTCAAGCCCGAGGTACTCGCTGTGCTCGTGCACGAGCACAGCATCGCCGATGTCTGCGCACTCAGTTTGAGCGACGCCCGCGAGTTCATGGCCAAGCTGACCCTGACCGACCGGGAAGCGGTCATCGCCGCGCAGGTGCTGCGCGAAATTCGCGCGCGCCTCGACTTTTTGATTCGGGTCGGACTGACCTACCTCAACCTGTCCAGGGCCGCGGCGACCCTCTCGGGTGGTGAGGCGCAGCGCATCCGCTTGGCAACCCAGATCGGGTCGGGCCTCACCGGGGTACTCTACGTGCTCGATGAACCGAGTATCGGCCTGCACCAGCGCGACAACCGTCGCCTGATCGAAACCCTGGTCACCCTGCGCGACCTCGGCAACACGCTCATCGTGGTCGAACACGACGAAGACACCATCAAAACGGCCGATTGGATCGTCGACATCGGCCCGGGCGCCGGGGTCAATGGCGGTCACGTCGTGCACTCCGGCTCCTATAAAGGTCTGCTGGCGAACACGAAATCACTCACCGGCGACTACCTGGCCGGGCGCAAGTCCATTGCCACTCCGCAGACCCGCCGCCCGATCGACCCGGAACGCATGATCGGTGTGACCGGTGCGGAGGTCAATAACCTGCAGAAGGTATCGGTGACGTTCCCACTCGGCACCTTCACGGCCGTCACCGGGGTCAGCGGCTCAGGCAAATCGTCGCTCGTCAACGACATTCTCTACCGGGTGCTCGCCAACCGCCTCAACGGTGCCCGCAAGCTGCCAGGCAAGCACACCCGCGTGACCGGGCTGGAGCAGCTCGACAAGGTCATCCACGTCGACCAGGCGCCGATTGGCCGTACCCCGCGCTCCAACCCGGCCACCTACACCGGAGTGTTCGACAAGATTCGCACCCTGTTCTCCGAAACCATCGAATCAAAAACCCGCGGCTACCTGCCCGGACGGTTCAGCTTCAACGTCAAGGGCGGACGCTGTGAAGCCTGCTCCGGGGACGGCACGATCAAGATCGAGATGAACTTTCTGCCCGACGTCTACGTGGCGTGCGAGGTGTGCGGGGGAGACCGGTACAACCGCGACACGCTCACCGTGCACTACAAGGGCAAGAACATCGCCGAGGTACTGGACATGCCCATCAGCGAGGCGGCCGATTTCTTTGAACCGATCTCGTCGATCCACCGCTTCCTCAAAACTCTCGTCGAGGTGGGCCTCGGCTATGTGCGCTTGGGCCAGAGCGCCACCACCCTCTCCGGTGGCGAAGCGCAGCGGGTGAAGCTCGCCACTGAGCTGCAGCGTCGGTCCAACGGGCGCAGTGTGTACGTGCTCGATGAGCCCACCACCGGGCTGCACTTTGAAGACGTGCGCAAACTGCTACTCGTGCTCAACAGCCTCGTCGACAAGGGCAACACCGTCATCGTGATCGAGCACAACCTCGACGTGATCAAGTCCGCCGACTGGGTCATCGACCTCGGTCCCGAGGGAGGTTCCGGCGGCGGCAAGGTACTCGCCGTCGGCACCCCCGAGCACATCGCCACGGTTAAAAAGAGCTTCACCGGCACCTTCCTGAAGGAGGTCCTGGCTGCCGGCTAGGCGGCCGCTCGGCCATGTCTGACGCCCTGAGCTATCGCCCCAGAACGGGCGAGATTCCCACGACCCCGGGGGTCTACCGGTTTCGTGACGCAACCGGGCGCATCCTCTACGTCGGTAAGGCCAAAAACCTACGGGCGCGCCTGAGCAACTACTTCGCACCGCTGAGCAGCCTGCACGATCGCACACGACGCATGGTGACCACCGCGACCGGCGTGGAGTGGACCGTCGTCGGCACCGAGGTCGAGGCTCTGCAGCTCGAGTGGATGTGGATCAATGAGTTCGATCCCCCGTTCAACGTGCAGTTCAAGGACGACAAGTCCTACCCGTACCTGGCGGTGACCCTGGGCGACGAGGCACCGCGCGCCCTGGTCACCCGCACCGAGGGCATCAAGGGCGCACGCTATTTCGGACCGTACCCCAAAGTCTGGGCCGTGCACGAAACCATCGAGCTCATGCTCAAAGCCTTCCCCATCCGCACCTGTAACAATGCCAACTACAAGCGGGCGACGCAGAGCGGCAAACCGTGCTTCGCCGGCCAGATCGGGCGGTGTTTCGGTCCGTGCTCCGGCCTGGTGTCCATCGAAGATCACCGCAAAATCGTGAACAAATTTGTGAGCTTCATGGGCAGCCACGACAAGAAGCTCATCAATGAGCTCACCCAGGAGATGAAAGACGCCGCGGCCGCCCAACAGTACGAGATCGCGGCGAAGCGACGGGACCAGGTGCGGGCCCTCAACGCCGTGCTCGAGAAGAGTGCGGTCGTGCTGCGCGATAACGTCGACATTGACCTTTTCGCCGTCGAGCAAGACGAACTCGCGGCCGCCGTTCAGCTGTTCATTGTGCGCGGCGGACGCATTCGCGGTGTTCGCGGATGGATGGTCGACAAGGAACTCGACGTCACCATGAGTGAACTCATCGACTCCATGATGCAGACGGCCTACAACCACGACACCAGACCGCCGCGGGAGATCGTGCTCCCGGAGCTGCCCGACGACGCCGAAGCCCTCGAAGCCTCGCTGGCCGAGCTGGCCGGTCGCAAGGTGCGTCTCGTCGCTGCCCAGCGTGGTGAAAAGGCGGCCCTGCTCGTGACGGCCACCAATAACGCTAAACAGGCGCTCATGCTCTACAAGACGCGGCGGAGCTCCGACTTCGTGGCACGATCCAAGGCGCTCGAAGACATCCAGGACGCCCTTGAGATGCCGGCCGCTCCGCTGCGCATGGAGTGCTACGACGTGTCGCACCTGAGCGGCACCAATATCGTCGCGTCGATGGTCGTCTTCGAAGACGGGCTACCCCGCAAGGACGAATACCGCCGCTTCAATATTCCCGAATCGTCCGACGACACTGACTCGATTTACCAGATTCTGACTCGACGGCTTGCCTACTTGAAACCCGAGTCCGCGCCAGCGGATGCCGCAGGTCCAGCGCCGAGCGTCGTCGCCGCTGTCGACCCGACCGACATCGCCCAGATCGAGCACAAGCGCGCCAAATTCAAATACCAGCCGAACCTGCTCATCGTTGACGGCGGCCAACCGCAGGTTGCCGCCGCCAAACGTGCCCTCGCCGAGTCCGGCGTGACCGGCATTCAATTGTGCGGAATCGCCAAGCGACTGGAAGAAATCTGGCTTCCCGACTCCGACTACCCGGTGATCCTGCCGCGCAACAGTGACGCATTGTTTCTGATCCAGCGAATCCGCGATGAAGCACACCGGTTCGCGATTACGCATCAGCGCATCCGACGCAAGAAAGACATTTCCTCGATTCTGGGTGAAATCGCCGGACTCGGGCCGGCTCGGGTGAAAGTATTATTACAACATTTCGGGTCGGTGGCGCGACTCAGGGTTGCCTCCGTGGCGGAAATAGCGGATGTTCGCGGCATCGGCCCGGTGCTGGCCGAGTCGATCCACGCCCACCTGCGCGCCTGAAGGAACCGGAACGCCCCGGCGCTGGGTAGGCTTGATAGTCCACCCACTTCTCATTAAGGCGCTTTCAACGAATGACTACGGACCCCGACAAGCAGGAAGTGCTGATCGTTACGGGAATGTCCGGGGCGGGACGATCCACCGTCGCCAACGCCTTAGAGGACCTCGACTGGTACGTCGTTGATAACCTTCCACCGCAAATGCTGCGGCCGCTGGTCGATCTGGTCGAACGGGCCGGCGCCAACTTGCCCAGAATCGCGGCGGTTGTCGACATTCGGGGCCGCGACCTGTTCGGTGACTTTCTGGAGACCGTGCAGCAGCTGCGCAGCGGCGCCCAGGTGCAGGTGATCTTCCTTGAAGCCCGGGATGACGCGCTCGTGCGCCGTTTTGAATCCGTGCGTCGGCCGCATCCACTGCAGGGCGACGGAACGCTTCTCGACGGGATCGCGGCCGAGCGGTTCCGCCTACTTGCTGTTCGGGAGTCCAGCGACCTCGTCATTGACACCTCCGACCTCAACGTGCACCAGCTCGCGACGACGATCACCGAGCGGTTTGCCGCCGAGGGACGCGCGGGTGTGCAGCTGACCATCATGAGCTTCGGCTTCAAATACGGCATGCCGACGGACGTCGATCTGGTCGCGGATGCCCGCTTTCTGCCGAACCCGTTCTGGATCCCCGAGCTGCGCGCGCACACCGGCGTCGATCCGGAGGTGAGAGACTTTGTACTTGCCCAAATTGGTGCCCTCGATTTCATCGACCACTACGCCGCCGCCATGGCGCCGGTGTTGGCTGGCTTCCAGAGAGAGAACAAACGCCATGCCACCATCGGCATCGGGTGTACCGGAGGCAAACACCGCTCCGTCGCCATGGCCAGAGAACTGGCGTCTCGGCTCGAAAAACTTCCCGGCGTTGCGGTCAATATCAAACACCGCGACCTCGGACGCGAATAAGCGAGGCCGGGAGCAGCAGCCGCTGCTCCTCCGGGCTCTCACCACTCAGACCTAACGCAACGGATCAACAGAATGGAAAAGCGATTGGCACTCACCGCCGACGTTAAAGATGAACTTTCGCGCGTGGAGGTCTCCAAGACCACCGTGCGCGCGGCCGAACTGGCCACAATCCTCCGGTTCTCGGGCGGTTTGCACATGATCAGTAGCCGCATCGCGATCGAATCCGAACTTGATACCGCGATCCTGGCCCGACGGGTCCGTAAGGACCTCGCCGAACTCTACGGCGTGCGCAGTGCCATGCAGGTCATCGCCGCCACCGGCATCCGTCAGTCCAGCCACTACCTCGTACAGGTGATCGAGGGAGGCGAAACACTGGCACGTCAGACTGGCCTGTTGGATGCCCGCCGTCGACCGATTCGCGGTCTGCCGAACCGGCTGACCACCGGTTCGAAAGAAGAAATCGCCGCCGTCTGGCGCGGAGCGTTCCTCGCCCACGGTACGTTGACCGATCCGGGCCGCTCAGCGGCTCTCGAGGTCGTCTGCCCCGGCAACGAGGCCGCTATGGCGCTCGTGGGCGCGGCCGGACGCCTCGGTGTTGCGGCGAAGGCACGCGAGGTCCGCGGCGTGCACCGCGTCGTCATCCGCGACGGCGACGCCATCGGCGCGATGCTCGTGCACATGGGCGCGACCAACACGGTACTCAACTGGGAAGCTCTCCGCCAGCGCCGCGAAGTGCGCGCCACAGCGAATCGGCTGGTCAACTTCGACGACGCGAACCTGCGCCGCTCCGCAGAAGCTGCCGTCGCAGCCTGCGCCCGCGTGCAGCGGGCCATGGATATCCTCGGCGAAGACATCCCCAAGCACCTGCGTTACGCCGGAGACCTGCGCCTGAACTTTCGCGACTCCAGCCTCGACGAACTCGGCCACCACGCCGAACCGCCGATGACCAAGGACGCCGTCGCCGGCCGAATCCGACGCCTGCTCGCCATGGCCGACAAGAAAGCGATCGAACTCGGCGTCGAAGGAACCGACGTTGGCTATCCGGTTCACCCCGATGATGTGGCGCTCCTATAACGCTCAAGATCGCGAATTCTGTGGGTCGCAACGCCCGCGGGTAGACTAAGTGTCGCTTACAACGCCGCCGCACCCGGTGCGGCGGCAACACTCACAAGGAGATAAGTAATGGCCGAATACACCCTGCCCACCCTTGACTATGACTACGCGGCTCTTGAGCCCAGCATCAGCGGCACCATCATGGAACTCCACCATGGTAAGCACCACCAGGCGTACGTCACCGGCGCCAACACGGCACTGGCCCAGCTCGCGGACGCCCGCGATAGTGGAAACCTTGCCAACGTGAACAAGCTGGAGAAGGATCTCGCCTTCAACCTCGGCGGCCACGTCAACCACTCCATCTTCTGGACGAACCTGTCCCCGAACGGTGGCGACAAGCCAGTCGGCGAGCTCGCTGCGGCGATCGACGATCACTTCGGCTCTTTCGACAAGTTCCAGGCGCACTTCACCGCTGCAGCACTCGGCGTTCAGGGTTCCGGCTGGGCCGTCCTCGCCTGGGACTCCATCGGACAGCGTCTGATCATCCAGCAGTTCTTTGACCAGCAATCCAACTTCGCAGCCGGAACCGTTCCAGTTCTCATGCTCGATGTCTGGGAGCACGCCTACTACCTCGACTACCGCAACGTGCGCGCCGATTACGTCAAGGCTTTCTGGAACATCGCCAACTGGGCAAACGTGCAGGAACGGTTCACCGTCGCACGCGAGAACACGAGCGGCCTCCTGCTCCTTTCGTAGCCTCCTGCTAGTTTCGTAGCCTGCTGGTGCCCCGAACGAATCGGGGCATCAGCGTTCCCCTCCCGCTTTACTTTCACTGCGCCCCGCGGCGCCTTTTCACAATCAGGAGCTATTTATGTCCGTAAAGATCGGCATCAACGGATTCGGCCGCATTGGTCGTAACTACTTCAGAGCAGCCCTTTCCAAGGGCAGCGACATCGAAATTGTCGCAGTCAACGACCTCAGCGACCCCGCGTCGCTCGCCCATCTGCTCAAGTACGACTCTGTCGGTGGCCGGCTCAACGCCACTGTTGAGGTTGACGGGGACAACATCGTTGTCAACGGCAAAGCCATCAAGGTGCTCGCCGAGCGCGATCCCGCCAACCTGCCCTGGGGCGCACTGGGCGTTGAAATCGTCATTGAGTCCACCGGACGCTTCACCAAGGCCGTCGATGCCCAGAAGCACATTGAAGCCGGCGCCAAGAAGGTCATCGTTTCCGCTCCCGCAACCGGAGCCGACGTGGCGACGCTCGTGCTCGGTGTGAACGAAAACACCTACGACGCCGCGATCCACGACATCATCTCGAACGCGTCCTGCACCACGAACTGCCTCGCGCCGCTCGTAAAGGTGTTCCTCGACAACTTCGGCATCGAGCGTGGCCTCATGACCACCATCCACGCGTATACCGCGGACCAGAACCTGCAGGACGGCCCGCACAATGACCTGCGTCGTGCCCGCGCCGCCGCGCTCAATATCATTCCGACGTCGACCGGCGCTGCCAAGGCGCTCGGCATCGTCATTCCGGAGAGCGTCGGCAAGCTCGACGGCTACGCCCTGCGCGTTCCGGTTCCGACCGGCTCGATCACCGACCTCACCCTCACCGCCTCGCGTGCGGTGACGGTCGAAGAAGTGAACGCCGCCTACAAGGCCGCAGCCGAGGGACCGCTCAAGGGCATCCTCAGCTACACCGAGGACCCGATCGTCTCGAGCGACATCGTCGGCGACCCGCACTCCTCGATCTTCGACGCCGGGCTCACCAAGGTGATCGGCGACCAGGTCAAGGTTGCGTCCTGGTACGACAACGAGTGGGGTTATTCCAACCGTCTCGTCGACCTCACCGAGTTCGTCGCCGAGCGACTCTAACGGCCGCGCGGTGACGTTACGCACGATTGACTCGCTCGGGCCTCTCAGCGGCAAGCGGGTTATTGTCCGCTTCGACCTGAATGTTCCGTTGAAGAACGGTCAGATCACCGACGACGGGCGAGTGCGGGCGTCACTGCCCACCCTCAACGCCCTCGTCGCTCAGGGCGCCCGCGTGGTGATCGTCTCTCACCTCGGGCGCCCCGACGGGGCCGTTGATGCCAAGTACAGCCTGAAACCCGTTGCCGCTCGATTGAGCGAACTGGTGAATCTCCCGGTCGCGTTCGCCACCGACACGGTCGGCGACTCAGCGACCACGGCCGTAGCGGCGCTGCAGAACGGCGATATCGTCGTTTTGGAGAACCTGCGCTTCAACGCCGGTGAAACCAGCACAGCGGATGCCGAGCGCCTCGCGTTCGCGGAGCAGCTCGCGCTGCTCGGAGACTCACTCGTGTCCGACGGATTCGGGGTCGTGCACCGCAAGCAGGCAAGCGTCTTCGATCTCGCGTCGCTGCTACCGAGCGCTGCAGGCCTGCTCATCGCGGCTGAACTCGACGTGCTTGAGCGTCTCACCGAGAAGCCGGAGGCCCCGTACACGGTCATCCTCGGCGGCTCGAAAGTCAGCGACAAGCTCGGTGTCATCGGACACCTGCTTCCCCGCGTGAATTCCCTGCTCATCGGCGGCGGCATGCTGTTCACCTTTCTCGCCGCCCAGGGGCACACGGTCGGTGCCAGCCTGCTGGAGAGCGACCAGATTGAAACGGTTCGCGGCTATCTTGCCGAAGCCGAACGTCTCGGCGTGAAAATTGTTCTCCCGACAGATGTCATAGTTGCGTCGAAGTTCGGCGCGGACGCTGAGCACGTCATCACCGCAGCTGACGGAATCGAGAACACTCCGTTCGGCGCTACCGGCCTCGGCCTGGACATCGGGCCTGACACGGCGGCGGCGTTCGCCGACATCATCCGTGCGTCCAACACCGTGTTCTGGAACGGTCCGATGGGCGTTTTTGAACTCGCTCCGTTTGCGGAGGGCACCCGCACGGTGGCTGCCGCGCTCACCGAGGTCACCGGCCTCAGCGTGGTCGGTGGCGGCGACTCAGCCGCGGCCGTTCGTATTCTCGGTTTCCACGACGACCAATTTGGTCATATTTCTACCGGCGGTGGCGCAAGCCTTGAATTCCTCGAGGGCAAGCGTCTACCAGGACTGGAGGTCCTCGGATGGCAGTGAACATCAACCCTCGGCGTACACCGCTGATTGCGGGCAACTGGAAGATGAACCTGGACCACCTCCAGGCCATAGCTTTCGTGCAGAAGCTCGCCTGGAACCTCAAAGACGCCGGTCACGACTTTACCGCAGTCGAGGTCGCGGTCTTTCCGCCGTTCACCGACCTGCGCAGCGTGCAGACGCTGGTGTCGGCCGACAGGCTTCCGGTGGCCTTTGGAGCTCAGGACGTGTCCGCTCAGGATTCCGGCGCCTACACGGGTGAGATCTCGGGTGCCTTCCTGGCCCAGCTGGAATGCCAGTACGTCATCATCGGGCATTCCGAGCGCCGAACCCTGCACAATGAGACCGACGAGCAGGTGGCTGCCAAGGTAACCGCCGCGTTGAAACACAACCTCGTGCCGCTGATCTGCGTCGGTGAAAGCGCCGAGGATCTCAAAGTGCACGGTCCGAGCGCTGTTCCGGTCGCCCAGCTCCGTGCCGCCCTCACCGCTGTCACTCACGCGGCCGACATCGTCGTTGCGTACGAGCCGGTGTGGGCGATCGGCTCCGGCCAAGCTGCCACCCCGGAGCAGGCCGAGCAGGTTGCCGCTGCGCTCCGCGGCGTTCTCGCCGACACCCTCGGACAGGATGTGGCCGACAAGACCCGCATTCTCTATGGTGGCTCGGTCAAGAGCGGCAACATTGCCGCATTCATGCGCGAGCCCAACGTTGACGGGGCATTGGTCGGCGGTGCCAGCCTGGATATTCCGGAGTTCTCGAGCATTATTCGGTATCACAAGCACGTCGGCCTCTAAACCGACACGTTCCTGAATTTGCGGGAGCGGGGGGGGGGGGGGGGGGGGGGGGCCCCCCCCCCCCCCCCCCCCCGGGGGTATTATATTTATTTTTTGTGGGGGTGGGGGGGGCGCCGAGGGTTTTTAAT
>NZ_JAJAYI010000046.1 GCF_026786305.1 Cryobacterium sp. | reverse complement strand
TGATGGAGTGAGCCACCACAATCCGAGTGGAGCGGCGGCCGTGACTACTCCCACAACCGCTCCCCAGCCGATTGCTGGTGAGAGCATGGGCGTAGGCCACCGTAGTGTCTGGTCGTGCACCCTGATGTCGGCGGGGAATGGCATGGCGTCTCCTGGCGTGTATTGGCCTTGCGGCTGCGAATGGACTCGGAGTCAGAGCATGAAGTGGGGCGAATCCGACGGTTGCATGGCGCGCGGCACCAGGACGAGCGCCAAATTTCCGCCGTGCCATTCCGGGAATGAGCTCAGACCGGCGGCTGGGGGTCGTATTGAAGATCCCGCCGTACATTGCGGGCTCGGTCGACACCGGCGAGGCGCTCGACGAGATGGAGAGCCATGTCTATGCCCGCGCTGACCCCGGCGCTCGTAATCACGTCACCATCGTCGACGAAACGGTCTTCCTCCCTGGTCATGATCGTGGGATCGAGCTCTGCGAGCAGCCCCAGGCTCTCCCAATGCGTCGTCGCCGGCCTAGCCCGGAGTAGTCCGGCAGCGGCGTAGACGAGGCTCCCGGTGCACACGCTCGTCATGAGCGGGGTCGTCGCACGCTGAGCGCGTACCCAATCCAGATGCGCTTCGTCCCTCATCAGCGTCCGAGTTCCCTGCCCACCCGGGTGCACCAAGACGTCAAAGTTCGGCGCGTCCGCAAAAGAGTGGTGTGCACCGAGAACGAGACCCTTCGCCGCCCGGACCGAACGCCCGTCACGGGAGACGCAAAAGACCTCGTATCCGTCGTCCGGAAATCTGAGGGTCCAATTTGCCAAGACTTCCCAGGGCCCCACGGCGTCGAGTTCCTCGACGTCGTCGAAGAGGAAGATGCCAATGTGCCGGGTCTCTGTAGTCGTAGGAGTTGTCATGAGACACACGATGGCAGGGCCGTTCAGCAGACGAAAGTGGCAGGAATGCCACAGATCAAAAGAATTCTGCCTCAATCGTGAGACACTGACTCCATGCATCACATTGTGGCTCTGGCACTCCCCGACGTCGTTGCCTTCGACCTTGCGATACCGGCGCAGGTCTTTGGCCACAGTGACGAGCGCGAGCGCTACTCGTTCTCGGTCTGCGCGGAGATTCCCGGGCTGATTCCGACGACATCCGGATTCGCCATTGAGGCGACGGGTGGCCTGGACTCGCTACTGGATGCGGACACCGTCATCGTGCCAGGATTCGTCCCCCTTGGAGACCCGTCGGCCGCCGTACTCGACGCGCTGCGTGAAGCGTCTCGGCGCGGCATTCGCATGGTTTCCGTGTGCACCGGCGCGTTCGCGTTGGCGGCCGCCGGGCTCCTGGACGGCAAACGGGCGACAACTCATTGGCGAGACGCCGCCGAACTCTCCTCCCGCTATCCGCGCATCAGTGTCGACCCCGACGTGCTCTACGTCGTTGACGGCGGTATCAGCACAAGCGCCGGAGTCGCCGCCGGCATCGACCTGTGCCTGCACCTCGTCCGACAAGATTTCGGCACCGATGCCGCGACCGGGATTGCTCGGCGCATGGTTGTCGCACCTCACCGCGACGGCGGCCAAGCGCAATTCGTTGAGCGCCCTGTCGTCGCCCACTCTGAAGGGCTCGCTGCCACCTGTGCGTGGGCGGTCGATCACCTCGCAGAGCCCATATCGGTCGCCGACATGGCCAAACACGCGCGCTGGTCTCCGCGCACCTTTGCTCGCCGGTTCCTGGCCGAGACGGGCACAGCCCCCCTACGATGGCTCACGTCCCGGCGCGTCGACGAGGCACGGCGACTGCTCGAGGTCACTGATCTGACCGTTGAGGCCATCGCGCAGCGTTGCGGGTTCGGGACATCCAGCAACCTGCGATTTCACTTCGCGCGCGACCTCGCAACAACTCCCACAAACTACCGGGGAATTCACCGCGGGAAGTAGCGCACCGGCACCCATCCACTTGGAGTCGAAAGCTTCTTTGTGGAATAGACGTCAGCGAGGCAGCTAAACCAACAGTAATCCTGGTTCCCGCAAAAGCGGGCCCAATGGATAGCCGTCTGGCAGGGTTTGGGAGGAGCGGGTAGAAGCTTGTCGTCGAGACGGTGTGCATCTGCTGCATTTGGACCAGCGCGTTGGGTGGCGCGAGGTCAAGGAGGTTTTTGGAGGTGAACTTTCCCCAGCCGAGTGTGGCTAGGGGCGAGCTGCGTGGCGGGTCACCGCCCGCAGGAACATGTGTGCGGGAAGGTTGAGCGTTGAGCGCCCCGAGGATGATCAGCCCGGCGAAAGGGATCAGGCCCCAGAAGGCATGACCCCATCGGAAGCCAGCGTCTCGGAGTCTGCGAACCTCGACGGCGAGTGTCGGGACCAACACCGCGAGGCCCCAAAGTCCCGCGAGTGACGAGTTGCCGCCGTCGGCACCGTTGGTGGTGGCGGAGAGAACGACGGCGACAAGTCCCGTGAACAGCATCCACAACCAGAACTCCGGCCGACTGGCTCTGCCATTGAACTGGGCGTACTTGCGGAAGACAGTTGCGATTGCTTGCGGAAAATTCACGGCATGACCCTTCGTCAGCGGCGTGCACGTTGAACGCCGCAAACAGCAGGTTTGAATACCGTGGCCGGACCGTCAAGGTATGGCCCGGAAACAGCAAGATCCCATCACGTTGACCACAATGCTCGGCTGATCCCACCCGAAACTTGCCGCCATGCTCGTCAATGCCGAACCGGACCTGCTCGCACTCGTGGCGGTCCCGCGTCGTCACTGGCGCCGGATCTGGTCGACCAGCCCGCTGGAACGAGAGAACAGGGAGATCATGCGCCGCACCGACGGCGTCGGCGTGGTTCCCAACGCACCAGCCCTGCTGGCCTGGCTCGGCCGGTCCTGATCGAGCAGCGCGACGAATAGGAAGCCGGCGGACGTCGCTACTTCGCGGCCGCATCGATGCTCGAGCTGGCCAAAACGAACAACCCCACCGAGATCAATGACGAGACGGCGATCCTCGCGGAACTCGCGGACCCTATACTGAGGCATCGCTTCGCACGGCGTAGAGGAAAATTCACTAGTTCAGGGGACGTGACTCCAACCCGGGAGGCCAGCATGACCATCACCACCTCGATGAGCCGCACTCGTCCGCTCATCGGCATCGCGATCGCGATCGCGGGCATCTCCCTCATGTCCTGGGGATTCGTCGCCGGCATCGACGCCGCACTCGATGCCAGCAGGAGCGGCCCCGGGTTCTTCGTCGGGGTCTTCTTCGCCGGCGCCGCACTCGTCATCACGACAGCTGTACTCGCCGTGATCGGACTGTCTCGCGGTGAGCACCGAGGCCTGTGGATCGGCTCCCTCGCACTGTCGGCGCTGCCCGCGGTCGCGATTCTTGTGCTCGTAGTGCAGGCCCGGCGCTGACCCCGGTTCTCTTTGCCTTTTCTCCCGGGTGCTCGCCAGATGGGTGCGCCCGAATCGGTTCAGTGGTCGTAGGCGACGAGGGATCGTTCGCCGGTCGTGGAGCACGTGCGCCGGCCGTCGGACAACGAGGTCATCAACAGCCGTCTGCGCGATCCCGACGACGAACTCGAGCTCGTGATCGTCAAAGACATGATGCTCACCGGGTTCGATGCCCCGCCCCTGCATACCCTTTACCTCGACCGGCCTCTCAAGGGCGCCCTGCTAATGCAGACCCTTGCGCGGGTCAACCGCACCTTCCGTGGCAAGGCCGACGGGCTGCTCGTCGCGTACGCGCCGCTTGTCGACAACCTCGCGAAGGCCCTCGCCGAGTACACGGTGCGCGACCAGGCAGAGAAGCCAGTCGGCCGGGACACGGGCGAGGCGGGTGATCTCACCAAGGAGCTTGTCGCCCGAATCCGCGCCCTGCTTGCTGGCTACGACTGGAAGACCGTGCTGAACGCCGGGGGACCAAAGGCCTACATCAACGCGGCGACCGGCGCCACCAACTACCTGCGCGCGGTAGGGCCCGCGAACGCACCCGAGCTCGGTGCCGAGACGCTCGCTGCGCAATACCGCAAGTTCTCGAGCCAGCTCGCGCGGGCGTGGGCGCTGGCATCCGGGGGCAAGAACCTTCCCGAGCTGCGTCCAGAGATCGCGTTCTTCGAGGAGGTGCGGGTGTGGATGGCGAAGTTCGACGCCCGCGACCGTCAGGCCCGCGGCGAGCCGATCCCGGATGAGGTGCAGCGGCTGCTCGTGGCGCTGATCGATACGGCGACCGACGCGCAGGACGTCGTCGACATTTATGCGGCGGCCGGGATGCCCCGACCGTCGCTCGCGGACCTGACCCCCGGGTTCGTGAAAACCGCCCAGGAAGCACCTAACCCTCAACTGGCGATTGAAGCTTTGCCGGCGATGCTGCTCGAGGAGTCGGCGACGGCGGCGCGGAACAACGTCGTGCGGCAGCGGGCCTTCTCCGCGCGCATCGGTGAGCTAATGACCAGGTACACCAACCAGCAGTTGACCTCCGCCGAGGTGATCGCGCAACTCGTCGAGCTGGCCAAGGAGATCGCGGCCGAGGCATCCAGAGGATTGTCGTTCACGCCTCCGCTGAACACCGACGAGCTCGCGTTCTATGACGCCGTGACCCAGAACGAGTCGGCTGTCGAGGTGCAGGGCGAGGGCATCCTTGCCCAGATCGCCCGCGACCTCGTCGATGTCATGCGCCGCGATGTGCGCACAGACTGGACCGTGCGCGACGACGTGCGGGCCAAACTTCGGGCCTCGATCAAGCGCCTGCTCGTGAAAAACGGCTATCCGCCGGACAAGCAGCCCGACGCGATTCGCCTCGTGATGGAGCAGATGGAGTCGATGGCGCCGCGGTATGCGGACGATCGCAACTAACTGGCCGCTCCCAGACGCGGAGGAGTACAACACGTGAGCAAAGAAACGTCGGGAGACAGTGCAATGGTGTGGATCGAAGCGGACGACGGCGAAGGGGGAGGCGCACCAAGGCGCTTCAATTAAGGGGTTGCACTTGAAATGCTCTCAATTCTTGTAAATGTGCGTAAAGCTAGGGTCACTCACATAGGGAGGACGGTCCACGGCCATGGCAGCGGAAAAAGCGAAAGTTCTCGTAGCAGTGAAAGCATCTCCTGAGCCGTCGTCGACATACGGCGACACAGTCTGCGTCGCCGGCATTCGGTTGGACAGGTCCCAGCCAGAGTGGATCCGTCTTTACCCGATTCCCTACCGCCAGTTGGCGGACCCAAAAACGTTTCGGAAGTTCGTGGTGATCGACGTCGACATCAACGCGTCACCTCGCGATCCAAGACCGGAGAGCAGGCGCCCCGTTCTCGAGTCGATCGTTCCTCAGGGACAGCCGTGGGGGAATCGCGCCCGCGGAGCGCTCCTTGAGCCGATGGTCACCACGATGTGCCATCTCAGAGCAGGCTTAGATGCAGACATCAATGGCCCTTCGCTCGGCATCGTTCGCCCGGCGACGGTGAAACGATTGGCAATCACCAATCACCCTGGTTGGACTGGTGCCCAAACTCGCTCAATTGCGAACTTCATTGGCCAGCCCAGTCTCCTCAACCCCGATGCGCGCTTGATTCCGCTCGAAGCACCCCGATTCGAAGCGCGATACGAATACACGTGCGAGGAATCCGGTTGCAAAGGACACAAGCAACGGATTCTTGACTGGGAGCTTGTCGCCTACGAGCGCCGGCTCAAGAGTCAGTCGGACGAGCTGGCGCGAGCGTCCATCAAAGATAAATTCTTCGACATGATCTGCTCACCGCAGCGTCGAACTCACTTCATTGTCGGTAACTTCGCCGACGCAACGAAGCGCAAGAACTTCTCCGTCCTGGGTATGTACTATCCGCCAGCTGGTTCCGACTACGGCGCAACGCTGTTCTAGGCGTTTACGAGAGTTTCGAGACGGTCGCGTAGTTCGGCCAGAACCTCGTGGCGATGGCAGTGCCGCTCGCTCTGCTCGAAACACATGATGGCAACACGGGATGTCGAAGCGAGGTCAGCAATCGAGTCCAATGCGGCGGAGGACTGGTCGGAGGCGAGTCGTGCAAGAAAACGCTCCCGCGCCTCACGTCCCTCTGCCGATCCGAATTCGGCAAACCCTTGCCTGTTGTCCTTGGGGTTTCCGAGAACAGCCTCGTGCCGGTAGTTGATTCCCGCAACAGCGAGACCGGCCCGAAGAGCGGTCTTAGAGAACCCACGTTTGCGGGAGATTGCATTTAGGCGTACGTCGACGAGGGTTCGGACATTCCAGTTCACGAGGCCATCGACAAACGTTTCGAGGTCCTGTCCCTCGTAGCCGATACCAATCACGCCTGTCGCTTTGCCCATGTGCCCCAGTTAACCAGCATCGTGCCGGTTGTCCCCTTAGTTCGCTTGCAGACCTCCCGTCAACGTGTCAGTCGACGCCCAAAGACTCACGACATCTGCGCGGGGAAATCCGCAACCTGCCGCGCATGTCATTTCCGAGACCGCTGTCAGGTGGTCCGGGAAGGCACCACGTGCACGACAATCTCACTCCGGCCGCCCTGTGTGCGCAAGCATTCGCAGCGTTGCAGGCCGAGGAGACAGCCGACGGGTCGCTCGAATACTGGGCGGCTGATCAAGCTCTCTCGAGCCAACCAGAAGCATCCGGTCCGCTTCCGGGCAAGCGCGCGAGGAATTGGGCCGAAGCGCTCCACCGGCATGAGGGCTTCTGGCGCACTCATGGACGAAGCCCGCGGGAGAACACACGGAACCGCAGCTCCCTTCCGCCGTCTGAGCGGCACGCCGGGGAGTGGGCCCGGCGCCAGCGCCGTTACGAGCAAAATCTGACCCGGTACCAGGTGATTCGCCTCGACATCAGTCCGTCGTTCCGCTGGGATCCGCACGAGGCGGCATGGCAGTCGCGACTCGTCGAGTGCATCCAGCACCGCATCGCCACCGGCCGAATCCCGTACCTCAATGTCGTGGATGCCGCTGAGTTCAGTCTGGCCCGCTGGCTCGGCCGCCAGATGCGCCTGCTGCAATACGGCGCTCACCCGGCCGCCCGAGCAGAGAGGCTGAGGGCGTTTTTGTCCGATTCGCCGACCCCGTGACATTGGCCGACGGATCGACTGGCAATCGGCGGCGACGTCGCTAGCGTGGTCGGCAACGGACACGGAGTGAGTCATGGGTGGACGGCAGGCCGGTGATGCCGGTGAGGCGCGCGCCCGCAGGGAGGACAAGCTCTGGGACGAGCTGGTCGGTCCGTTCTACGACATCACCTCGGTCTGCCGGTCGCTCAATGTCTCGCCGGAAGTTGTGCGTGGGATGGTCCAGCGAGGCGAGCTCCTCGGGCTCCCACTTCAGGGCGGCGAGTTCATCTTTCCGTCGCGCCAGTTCGGTGTGCGCGTGGAGCTGCTGCCGGGTGTGCCCGAGGTACTTGCCGCGATGCACGCCAGCTTGGATCCGTGGGGAAGCGCCCTCTGGCTGTTTCAACCGTCACCGATCGAGTTCGACGGGCTTACGGCCGTGGAGATGATGCGTGCCGGACGGTTGGAACCCGTGCTCGCCATCGCGCAGGAACTCGGCAGGTTCTGGGACAGCTGAGAGCGCGCCAAATGGGGGCGGGCGCAACCTGCGCCCGCCCCCTGAGCTACGTCGGTTAGTGGGGAGCGGGCTGCTCGCTGCGGGCGGCAGCGGCGGCGATGGTGCGCAGGTTGGCGTCGGTCAGCACGATGGTGAGGGCCAGTTGCGCGGCGGCCAAGCCCTCGATGGTGGAAAGGGCCCCGGTCGCGTGCGTGAAACCGGTGCTCCGGTGGATGCGCGCGTTCAGGCACTCTAAGGAGTACCCGGCGTGACCGCGCGGTGCTTCCCATTCCGGACTGCCGCAGGGGAGGACCCGCTGGGCATGCATGCTGCCCTTCGCCTCCAACGCTGAACCCACATCGGCGTCCGGGGCGGCCGGGAAGCATCGCTTGTCCGCGTGCACGACGCCGATGGGCAGCCGGGTCAGGAGCGCGGCGCCCATGACGTTCAGCGCGGCGTCAGCCGACGCGGCGCTCGGAGGGTTCACGGTGGCCCCGATTGCGAGTTGGAGCTTGCGGGGCGCGCCCGCCTCCTCTGAATTCACGACCAGTGCGATGCACGCCGACCATCCCCACTTCGGGCTCGAGCTCCTGCGCACCCTCGAGTGGCCGCGACGGCTCGGTGACGCGAGAAGCTTTTCGCCGATGGCGAGGGAGATTGTGCCTTCGCGAAGGTTCTGAGGCTGCTCGCGGAAGGTCATCTGGAGGAAGGCGTTGGTGAATGTGTCGAGGCGCGCCTTCATGATCATTTCCCGTTCGGGGTCATGGGCGTCCAGCGCGGCCTGCGTCTCCGTGAAGGTGAAGGTGCGGCCGCGTTTCTGCGGGAAGGGATCCATGAGATCGAGCAACCGGTGATAGGCGTCGCCTGTCCGGCTGTACCAGCATGCCGTCTCGAGGTCGGTGTTCGACTCCGGCGTCGGGAGGCACAGCAGTTCGCGGGACTCGGGCGCAAAGCGGTGTTGGATCAGGTCTGCCAGCGTCGTAATCGTGTGCGGGGAGCGTTCGCCCGCGAGCAGCACCAGGCCGACGAGGATGACTCGGTCGGAGACGGTGCTGCGCTCATGGCCGGCACGCTGGTGCGGGGTGCGCCAGCTGGCGAGGAGGTCGAGCGCCCCGGTCTGTGTGACGCGGTCGTTGGCCTGAGCGACTATGTACGGGTCGATGATCCTGCCGTTGTCGGCGCCGTTCGCGGCGGAGGTGGGAATGTCGATGAGTCGGTTGTTTGTCATGCAGAGGTATGTGTGTGGCGCATTTTCGCGATTCGATTCATTTCGGTCGAGGATCGTCATTTTGCGTCTCTCTCCTCAGGTAAAGCACTGATCAGAAGCGTATAAAATCTTTCTAAGTTTTTCCGAATCTGGCAACGAACGGCTCGAATGTCGCCGCCTGCGCCCACGCGAAGCCCTTGTTCACGGTAACTCGGAGGTCGCTGGCCATACCGCCGACTCATCGACATTCCCACCGGTCGGCTGCGGCGGAGTGGGCAAACTCGAGTAGAACTGCACCTGTCGAGATGCCCGACAGGACCCACGAAGGGGAAGGCGGTGGGACATGTGATGATCACCGTGCACGTATGCACGTATGCACGTGTCGCGAGACACTCGTGCGGCCAGTCCTATCAAAGAAGGTGAGGGTGGCGGCGGCGCGAGTTCGGGTGGAGTCGGATCGACAGGTGAACCGCTCGAGTCCGCAGTGGATTCTCGATCTGGCGGACCTCGGGAGCGTCGAGCCTTCTGAGCGTCGAGCCTTCTGAGCGTCGAAAGGAACGTTCCGGTCGCCGGAGCTGGCTTCGACGACTTCGACGTCGATGAGCTCGGGACAAGCCCGGCATCAACAAAGGAAGCAAGGATCCGATGGAATCACTGTCGACAGCCGAGCGAATCGGAATTCTCGGAGACGTGCACGGCGATCTCGACCATGTGTTGCGGGTGTCGGGCGCGATGTCGACGCGCGACATCCGGATACTTCTGGTTCTGGGTGACTTTGGATTTATCTGGCCGGGCGCCAACTGGGACAATGTCGTCGCCAAGCTGAGCAAGAGGCTCCTCGCCCGAGGCCAGTCCTTGTTTTTCGTCGACGGGAACCACGAGGACTTCAGTCGGCTCTACCGTTTCCCCATCGGGCCAGACGGATTGCGGTGGATACGCCCGAACATCGCGCACATACCGCGCGGATACCGAACCCGCCTAGCCTCTGGGAGGACCCTCGCCGCACTCGGCGGCGCGAACTCCGTCGACGTTGAATACCGCCGGGAAGGATCCTCGTGGTGGCCGCAGGAGTCGATCACCGAGGCCGACCTCGACGCCGTCGGCGACGAGCCCGCCGACCTCCTCGTCGGGCACGACGCACCCCTGAACCTTCCCGGCCTCGATCGTCGGCTGGCCCAAACCGCCGACGAGTGGTCGTCGGCGGGGCGCGAATACGCAGCCGCTGGACGTCGCATGTTCCACCGCGGATTTCTGCAGCTGCGCCCCGCACTGTACCTCGGCGGCCATTATCACCACCACATCGACGAGACGGTCGTCTACGGCGCCGGTGACGACCGCTTCGAGTCGCGCGTCGTCCTCCTCGACAAGAACGGTGACCCGACAATCATCAGCCAAGGCATCCTGAACGTGACGACGTTCAACCTCGACCTGTTCTGCCTGGCGAATCGCACATAATCCAACCGCGCGCCGATGCGGGCTCCGGTGTGGGCTAGTCACACCACGTCACCGGCGGCGTCGGGGCCGTTTCGCAGGGTTCCACGGGAACGGCCACGTCGACGGGTGCTGATCGGTCACGTCGACCCCGTCGTCCCACACCTGCGTCCACGGCGGCTCGATGCCGTGTTCCCGGTATGCCTGCTCGAATGCATCTCCGCGGAACCCCGGGTATCCGGATCCGTTCGGTGGCTGGTCGTGTTCGTGGGCCATGGTGCTCCTCAGGCTCGAGCAGCCGGCCCTGCGACGACGATATTACGCCGCACGTAGGACCTTGCTCCAGCGCCAGTTCGTGGGGGGACGCCAGAACGCCGGGCACGACCGCGCCATCGCCACCCGGTGCTTGACCCGGGCTCCGGACTGATGGCTCGAGGCTCCATAACAGCAACGTGCCGCGCATGACATTCTGGGCGGCCGTGACCTCCGCCCGGAAGGGCACGCGCCATGGCGATGGAGGACGGATCGTTCGACCAGCTGGAACGGCGCTGGATGGCCAATTACGAGGAGCTCCGGTCATTCCGGGCAACGAAGGGAAAGTTGCCCCTCGAGGCGGGCGTGGGTTCGGAGGCGACTCTGGGTGGATGGCTGCGTAACCAACGACGACGGCACAAGCGCGGACGGATGCCGGCGTGGCAGGCAGACCTGCTGCAGCGGATCCCCGGCTTCGTCTGGGAGCCGGCGGTAGGGGCATGGTGGGTCAAGCTCGAGCTGCTGCGCGCGTTTCTTGAGCGGGAGGGGCGGGTGCCGCGTTACCGGTCATCGGATGCGGGGGAGCGGGAGCTGGCAGCGTGGGTGCACAAGCAGCGCCACAACTTTCGACACGGCCGGCTTCGGCCCGAGCGCGCTGCTGCGCTCCGCCGCCTGCCGTTCAAGATTGTGTAGGCGCGCGGGCCCGAAGCGGATTGTCGTCCAAAACGGGAACACGAACATCGATGGATGTTCGATTCTGGATTGATGCCGCCCATGACTGTCCAGCAACCATGGACGGTCTTGCGCGCCCGCACG
>NZ_JAJAYI010000045.1 GCF_026786305.1 Cryobacterium sp. | reverse complement strand
GCCGGGTGGGCGGGGGGTGAACCCGAAACGCGCCCGGCGGGCCTGGGCCGCGGCGGGGGGCCTGCACCGGCGCCCCGGTGCGCGGAGGGCGCCGCGCCCCGGGTGCCGGATCCGGCCGCGCTCCGCTCCACCATGAGCGGCACCGTCGTGAAATGGCTCGTCGAGGACGGCGCCACGGTGGCCGAGGGTGATGCGCTGCTGGTGCTCGAGGCCATGAAAATGGAGTCAACCGTCGTCGCGCACCGCTCCGGCATCGTCGTTGGACTGCTCGTGGTTCCCGGCGACACGGTGACCCTGCACGCGGTCGTCGCCGGCATCGAGGCCTGACCCGCGCACGAGAGTCGATACTGTGAGGTTATGACCCTCGACGAGATTCTCCCCGACCTGCGTCGCCAGAGCGTCGACGTTCGCCACGCCGAAACCGGCCTGTGGGTCGCGTCGATGCTGCGCGAACGCATTTCGGCCGGGCAGCTCGCGCCCGGCGCCAAGCTGTCGGAGGAACCGCTCTGCGAGGTGCTCGGCGTCTCACGCAATACGCTGCGCGAGGCCTTCGCGACCCTGGCCCGCGAGCACGTTGTCACGCGCATCCCCAATCGCGGTGTCTTCGTGACCCGGCCGACCGTCGACGACATACGCGAAATCTACCGGGTGCGGCGTTTTCTCGAACCGGCAGCGCTCACCTGGTCGACCGAGCCGAAAACGGATGCCCTCCACGCCGCCATCGCGCGCGCCCGCGTCGCTCGCAGCGCCGGTTCGGTGCCGGGCATGGCCAGCGCCAACCAGGACTTTCACGCGGCAATCGTGGCCCTGACCGACAGTGACCGCCTCAAGCTGCAGATGACGCAGGTGCTCGCCGAGATGCGGCTGGTCTTCCACTCGATGGTGGCCACTCCGCTCTTCCACGCGCCCTACATCGACGACAACGCGGTCATTCTCGAGAAGTTCGAGGCGGGCGAACGCTTTGCGGCGGCCGCTCTCATGGTCGACTACCTGCGACGCGCCGAGGAGCAGCTGCTCGAGGCGCACGCGCGCGGGTAGCGGCCAGGGCGCGCCCGGCTCACGGCACCAGATAGTCGGAGTCGCGGGCATCCGTGATGAGCATGTGGCCGGGAGCATGACCGATCGCGAGCGGCGGGCGTGACTCCATCACGGCCGCCTGCGGCGTCACTCCGCAGGCCCAGAACACCGGAACGAAGCCGTCAGCCAGGGTGACCGGGTCACCGAAGTCGGGGCTGGCGAGGTCATGGATGCCCAGCTCGGCCGGATCCCCGATGTGCACCGGCGCGCCGTGCACGGCGGGGTAGCGCGCAGTGATGCGCGCGGCATCCGCCACTCGGTCAGCGGCGATCGGGCGCATCGACACGACCAGGGGCCCCGCCATGCTGCCAGCGGATGCACAGCGCCGGTTCGTGCGGTACATCGGTACGTTCCGGCCCTGCTCAATGTGGGCGATCGGAATGCCCGCATCGTGCAGCGCCGCCTCGAAGGTGAAGCTGCAACCGACGATGAAGGTCACCAGGTCGTCGCGCCACCAGGCCGACAGGTCGGTGGGCTCATCGACGAGCACACCGTTCTGGTAGACCGTGTACCGGCCGAGATCGGTGCGAATATCGCCGCCGACCAGCAGCGGGCCGGTCGTCTCCCCGGCCTCGAGCACCCCGAGGATCGGGCACGGCTTGGGATTACGTTCGGCGAACAACAGCACGTCGAAGGCCTGCTCGCGCGGCACGATGATGAGATTCGCCTGGGTGAACCCGCTCGACCAGCCTGCGGTCGGCACCGCGAGCCCGTCGCGAAACAACGCGCGGGCCTGCGCGGGAGTGAGGTCGGCCCGGTCGATGGCCGCTACGCCCACAGCTGCACGAGGCCGCCGAGCGAGCGATAGCCGAGATACAGGGTGAGCAGCCAGGCGACGACACCGATCACGAGCAGCCACTTGGGATACACGTAGCCGCCGAGCAGGTCGCGGCGACGCCAGGCCACCCAGAGAATGACCGCGAAACCCACCGGCAGGATCAGCCCGTTCACGGCGCCGGCCATGATGAGCAGGGTGGCCGGGGCCTGGCCGAGCAGGGTGAAGACCGTCGCCGACACCGCGATGAACACGCAGGTGGCGATGCTGCGCACCCGCGGCGAGGTCTTGGCGGTCGTGACGAACGAGATCGAGGTGTACGCGGCGCCGATCACCGAGGTGATCGAGGCGGCCCAGAGGATTACGCCGAACAGCGTGAGTCCGATGTCTCCGGCCGCGGACTGGAAAGCCTCAGCGGCGAGGTTATCGCTTGTGAGCGCGACACCGCCCGCGACGACGCCGAGAATCGCGAGGAACAACAGCACCCGGATGACGCCCGTGATGATGATGCCAAGAATAGAGCTTCGGGTGATCTCGCCGACGTTTTCATGCCCGGAGACGCCGGCGTCGATCATGCGGTGCGCCCCGGCATAGGTGATGTACCCGCCGATCGTGCCGCCGATGAGGGTCGTAATGATGAGAAAGTCGACGTTGTCGGGAATGACGGCGTTCTTGAGCGCTTCGCCGAGCGGCGGCTGCGACACGATCGCCACGTAGCCGATGAGCAGAATCATGACGGCGCCGAGCAGGACCACGATCTTGTCGAGGGCCAGGCCGGCGCGCTTGCTCAGGAAGATGGCGATGGCGACGGCGGCAGAGATGAGCCCGCCGATCTTCGGGTCGATGCCGAACAGAACGTTGATGCCCAGGCCGGTCCCGGCGATGTTGCCGACGTTGAAGACCAGCCCGCCGATGCAGATGAGCGCGGCCAGAAACCAGCCGGCTCCCGGCAGTACGGTATTGGCGAGTTCCTGGGCGCGCTTGCCGCTCACCCCGATCACCCGCCACACGTTCAGCTGCACGGCGATGTCGACGAGGATCGACACCACAATGGCGAACGCGAAGGCGGCGCCGAGCTGCACCGTGAACGTTGTGGTCTGCACGATGAACCCGGGGCCGACCGCACTCGTCGCCATGAGAAACATGGCACCGAGCAGTGCGCCGCGGTGTTTGCTCTGGAGTTTTTTCGATCGTTTCGCGGTTGCGGGTAGGACGGTCGGAGCCATGGGCGCTGCTCACTTCTCTGGGATGAAAGTCAGCGCCGGCGGTCACTGAATGTGAGAAAGCCTATGATTGTTCAACAATCCCCGCAACAGTTTGTGGCAAATTGGCCCAACTCGTATCGTGCTGCCAAACGCGGCCGCGGAACCCGTTCTTGAGGCCATACCAGCCTCCGACCGGGTTATTCTCCGAGCGATCCCACGCCTCGATGGTGTCGGGCCCACGGGTTCTGTCTGTGCGCCCATGAGATCGGCGTTCGGGCGTTCGGGAAATGGCCGGGCCGATGCAGGCAGCGCCGACGTCGAGGGCGACACTGTGGCTGACGCCCCCGATGGATTTTTTCGTTGCAGCGTAGTGGGCGTCGCCCTGGCTGGCGCCCGCGCCGAGATCCGGGGAGATCGTCACAATCGTTTCGCGGGAACCAGGTGGGGGTGTCATTTCTCGGTCATTTCTGGGTCATTTCTCGGTCATTTTTCGGCCGCACTCGTGTCGAGCACAGACAGGTGCTCGTGCACGCACAGCCAGGTGCCGTGGCGATACTCCAGGACAATCGACTCGCGTTCGTCAAGGGTCTGGGTCGTGCCTTGCAGTTCGAGGGTCGTTTCAACGTCGTGGCTGAAGATGGCCACCCGGCCGAACACCTGCAGGCGGCGATTCGTTGACGTGCAGCCGTGCACGCGAAAGCCAGCGGTCTGCTCCCATTCGGTCCAGAGGTCTTCGTAGTCGGCGCGGCTCTCGAGGCGGTGCGGCGTGCTGTGAAACAGGAAGGTGGCATCCGTGGCGAAACCGTCGAAGTAGGCCCGGGTCTGGTGTCGGCTGAAGTTGTCAATGATCGCATCGACGGCGGCGAGGGCCGCGGCTTCGGCCTGAGCGTTGGCCGCCGGAGTGACGACGTTCACGGCCTGCGGCTTCGAAGCTCGGCAACCTTGGCCGCGGTCGAATCGTGGTCCGTTTCAATGGCCTGCGGGATTCCTGGAATCGAGGGGATGAGCCGCGAACCGTCGGGACCGAAGACATACCGCGGCTCCGGAAAGATCCACAGGGCACCGAGGTAAAGAACGGCCCCGGCGACGACGGCGACGATCAGACTGAGGTCCATGCCGCCGCCGAGGCCGCTGAGCGGGCCAACGATCACCGGCGGATAGTTGGCGAACAGCAGCCCAATCGTTGCTGCGCCGATCCAGGCAACCATTCCTCGCCAGTTCACGCCGCTGCTGAACCAGTAGATGCCGCCGACCTCTCCCTTGTTGAAGACCTGCAGGTTGCGGGCATCGAAGTGGCCGCGGCGCACGAAGTAGCCAATCGCCATGATGACGATCCACGGGGTCGTAGTCACGATGATCGCGCCGGCGAACGCGAACACGGCACCGAGCAGGTCGAAGAACAGCCGCCCGGTCAGGATGAACCCGAACGCGACGACGCCAATGCCGATCGTGGCCTGCACCCGGGTGAACCGGGGAAACACCGACGAGAAATCGAGCCCGGTCCCGTAGAGCGAGGTGGTTCCGGTCGAGAGCCCCCCGATGAACGCGACGAGCATGAGCAGCACGGCGTACCAGATCGGTGACGCCTGAATCAGGGCGAACACGTAGTCAACCTGCCCGGCCACGATCGTCGCGGTGGCGACGCCGAACAAGAATGGGATGAGCGTGAGCAGCTGGCCGAGAAATGTGGCCAGCAATAGCTTGCGTGGCGGAGTGCTCCTCGGAATGTAGCGTGCCCAGTCGCCGAGAAATGCACCGAACGAGATCGGATTGCTCATCACGATGAGGGCTGCGGCGACAAACGTGGGCCAGAACCCGCCGAGGGCGTAGGCATCCACTCCGGGGTCATAACCGGCGTCGAAGGTGCCCGAGAATGCGACGACGGCGAGCAGGATCAGGGTCGTGTTGGCGATGACGGCGGTCTTATTGACCAGCAGCATGAACTGGAACCCGTAGACCACGACGACAATGACGATGACACCGATCACCCCGTAGACGAGGGTGCGCAGCCCGATCGAGTCGGGCACGCCGGCGAGCCGGGTGAGCGCCCCGACGAGGGCGTCACCGCTGACCCAGACCGAGATCGAGTAGAAGGCGATCGCCGTCAGCAGTGAGAGAAAAGAGCCCACGACCCGGCCCCGCACGCCGAAGAGAGCACCGGAGGAAACCGCATTGTTGGTGCCGGTTTTTGGCCCAAACAGCCCCATCGGCATGAGAAAAAGGGTGCCGACGAGAACCCCACAGACCGTGGCGATGACTGCCTGCCAGAACGAGAGTCCGAGCACGATCGGAAACGTGCCGAGCAGCACGGTCGCGAACGTGTTTGCCCCGCCGAACTGGATGCGCAGCAGGTCGACCCAGGTCGAGGTGCGGTCTGCGTCGGGGATGGTGTCGATGCCGTGCTGTTCGACCTCGGTCACCCTGGGCCGGGCGTTCAGCACGACCGTCTCGGTGCCGGGGACAACGTCGTTGTAGTCGCTCATGGTGCTACTTTCGGGTTTGAGGGCGAGTTCTGAACAGGCTGGAAGTGACCCTAGCGCCGAACTTGACCAATGTGCAATAGTTTTTGACTATGAGGATAAGCAAGGTTGTTGATCTGTCACTGGTCATCAATGCCCACACCCAGACCTACCCGGGCGACCCCGAGGCGCGTTTTCTCGTGCACAGCACGATTGAACGCGACGGATTCAACCTGTTGAGCGTGAGCATGGGCTCCCAAACCGGCACTCACGTCGACGCTCCATATCACTTCGACGAGTCGGCCCCGAAGATCGACGAGCTGCCGCTCGACCGGTTCGTCGGCCGCGGTGTCATCGTCGACGCTCGCGGCCTTGGCGCGCGGGGCGTTATCACCTGGGAGCACGTTGAACCGGTTGCCGACCAGCTCGAACCGGGTGTGATCGTGCTGCTGCACACCGGCTGGAGCGAGCATTACGGCACCGCGCAGTACTTCGAAAACCCCTATCTCGATGCGACGGCCTGCCGTCGCATGATCGAGCTCGGAGTGCGTACCTTCGGCATCGACGCCATCAATATCGACGAGACCCCCGACGAGACGCACCCGGGGGTGGGGTTTCCGGTGCACCACCTCATCGCCGACGTCGCCGGGGTGATCAGTGAGAATCTCACCAACCTCGCGGCGATCGACTTCGCGCGGCCGCTCGTCTCACTTCTGCCGATAGCCTTTGAAGCAGCCGATGGTGCACCCGTTCGTGCGGTCGCGCTCGAGTTCGAAGCGTAGGGACACCATGGCTCGTCAGGTTCCGATCGGTCTCCGGCTCCGCGCCGCGCGGCTGAACAAGGGGCTCACCCTCGAGGCGGTTGCAACGATCGCGGGCATCACGCAGGGCTTCGTCAGCAAGCTGGAGCGCGACCAGGTGTCGCCCTCGGTTGCCACCCTGGTGTCTATTTGCGACGCCGTCGGCCTGCGGGTCGGCGACCTGTTCGAACCGCCGACCACGCAGATTGTGCGCGCCGGCCAGGGTTCGCCGATCAACTTCGGTGGTCGGGGCGCGGCCGAGTACCTCATGACGCCCGGCACGCAGAGTCAGGTCGAGGTCATCCAGTCGGTCATTGAACCCGGCGGCACGGCTGGTGTCGACATGTATGTGCTCGACTGCGACGTTGAGTTCGTGTTCGTCATGCGCGGCTCGCTCAGTCTCACCATCGGTGAGGACGCCTTCGTGCTGGGCCCGGGTGACGCCATGACCTTTCGCGGTCGCGACCCGCACACCTGGCGCAATTCCTCAGACCTCGAGGAGTGCGAAGTGCTCTGGGTGCTGACGCCCGCGCCGTAGCCCAGGGCTCGCTCGACCCTTGGCACGATCGACCCCTGACTCGATCGGTCCACACGATCGGTCAGGTCCTGACAGCTGTCCAAAAGCCCACGGATGCCGATGTGCAGGCTCGCTGTCAGGACCTGACCGATGATGCCCGGCTCGGGTTCGCGATCATCGCGGGGCCTGGGGTCGAGACCGAGGGAGTGACCGGGGTGGTGCAGCGGATGCTCGCCCGCCTCAAAGACAAGCCGGTGTCCGTGTCGATCGAACAGCAGGGCGTCGACCTCGTGTTCGGCATTTTGGGCACGCACAATCTTCGGATCTACCGAGCGCTGGCCGGCTCAGCCATTCGACACCTGACACCGCGGCACGAGCAGGGCGCCGGTTACACAGCCGATCGCTACGCCCGCGCCGGGGCGATGGCGGCCAAGACCAGGCGTCAGGCGTCAGGCGCAGCATCCGCCGGCGCAGCGGCTGCAGCAGACGGCCGAGTTGTTGAGGTCGGCGCAGCGGCTGAGCATTGTGGGCGGGGACGGGCGCGCGTTTCGGCGGCGGTTTCGGCCTCGTCGGCGTGCCCACCGCGCTCATTCGGGCGCTGATCGAACGCACCGGACTCGATGGCGTTACCAGTGTGCGCTTCGCGCGACCAGGGCGGCGCGCACCCGCCGCAAGAGTTCGAGGCCATTATTTTTCAGGTCGTCATCGGTGATGCGGATCATGCGCCAGCCCTGCTCCTCGACCCGCTCGCGCCGGGTGATGTCCGCGCGAAATCGCCTCGGATCGCTGCGGTGCCCGTCGCCCTCATATTCGATACAGAGCTTGAAACGCGGCCACGACAGGTCGACCCGGGCCACGAAGTAGCCCTCAGCATCGCGGATCTCAAAGTTCACGACCGGTTCCGGAATGCCGGCATCCACGAGAAACAGGCGCGTTTTGGTCTCCTGCGGCGAGTCGACCGCGGATCGAGCGAGTGCGGCCGCCTCACGTAGGGCGCGGCAGGCGCGTCGCCCGGTCAGGCCGGCGACGACCAAGCGAAGTTCGGCGGGGGTGTGCCACGGATTACGGCCGCTGCACAGAAAATCCGCGGCAGCGACGAGTTCAACCCGGGTCAGCAGCGTGCCGAGATCACACCACGTCTGCAGCAGGCTCGTCACGGGGAGGCCATTCACCCGCTGGATCGATGCGCCCGCACACTCATGCCCCACGATGCCCGTCATCTGCGGAGCCCGGGTGCCCGCCGGCACAGTGACGTGCAGGCGTCGATCTGCTTCGAGACGACCGGGTAACCACACTCCGTGAATCAGAGCTGCAGTGGCATGGCTAAAAGCGTGCGTGGCGGGCATCCGTTTGGCATAGGCGCGGGCCAACTCGAAAGCGGATGCCGGCCGCGCCCGGTCGCCACGCATCCGCCGGAACGACAGGGCCGCACGTTCGAATGAGGTGGACATGCAGCGATCATGCCGGGAATCGCGATCGGGCGTAAATGTTATCCACAAGGGCACCTGAACCTGCGCCGAGCCGTGAGTTTCGGGCCGTTTTTCGCCAAGAATGAGCCTCTAACTCACGGCTCGGCGGCGGCGAATCACTGGAACGCGGAGATGCCGGTGATGGCCCGCCCGACCACGAGCGTGTTGACCTCGTAGCTGCCCTCGTAGGTGTAGAGAGCTTCGGCGTCGGCGAAGACGCGGGCCATGCCGAAGTCGGTGGAGATTCCGTTGCCGCCGAGTACCGAGCGGCCGAGCGCCACGGATTCCCGCATGCGCGCGCTGGCAGACGCCTTGGCCATCGCGGCGTGTTCCGGCCGCAGCGTGCCGGCCTGCTGCAGTTGGGCAATGCGCACCATCAGCCCGAGCGAGGTTGTCGCATTCTCCAGAATGCGCACCAGCTTCTCTTGCACCAGTTGGAACGACGCGATCGGCTTGCCGAACTGTTGGCGTTCGAGCGCGTAGCGCAGCGCATAATCGTAGGCGGCGAACTGCAGTCCCACGGTCTGCCAGCCCACCCAGACCCGGGAATTGGTCAGCAGCCGGTTGGTGTCGCGAAAGCTCGTGGCGCCGGGCAGTCGGTCGCGCTCGGCGACCACGACATTGTCGAGGGTGATCGTGGCGTTCTGCACGATGCGCAGGGCGATCTTGTTCTCGATCGCCTCGGCCGTGAACCCGTGCAACGTCGCGTCGACGATGAAGCCCTTGATCTGGTCGTCGGCGGTGTCGCGCGCCCAGACGAGCACGTTGGCGGCGAAGGTTCCGCTGCCGATCCACCGTTTGACGCCGTTCAAGGTCCAGACGTCTCCGGTGCGTGTTGCCGTCGTCTGCATGTTGCGCGAGACGTCCGAGCCGTGCTCCGGCTCGGTGAGGGCGAACGCGCCGATTTTGCGCAGCGCGAGGGCGTCGGCCAGGTAGCGTTCACGTTGATCGTCGGTGCCGAGCTGAGCAACGGCCGCCGCGAACAGGCCGCTGTGCACGCCGACGAAGGTGGAGACGGAGGCATCCACTCGAGAGAGCTCGACCGTCATGAACCCGTGCAGCAAGAAGTTATTGCCGCGCGCGCAGAGATCAACGAGGTTGAGGGCGGAAAGGGCGGGGATGATCTCGAACGGGAACGTGGCGTTGTTCCAATGCTCGGCGACGACCGGGCGCACGTCGCGCTCGAACACCTCGCGGGCGTTGGCGAGTAACTGCTGCTCCTCGGGGGTGAGGAGATCCTGGTAGGAGAGAAAATCGGTGGTGGGCCCGGTGAAAAATTCGGGGCTGGGCGCATCCGTATCGGTGCTGCCGATCTGCGGGCTGTCAACGACAATGCTCATGGCGGGTCCTCTCTGACCTGGTACACCTGAAGTGTGCGCCAATGAGAGGAATTGCGCAATCTCCCGCGCGAAGACCGTGCACAGTGCGTATCCTGTGGCCCGGCGGGCCCCTCAGATTGCCCCCAATGCGCAAAATGGTTCCAGCCCATGAGTTGAGTCCACGAGGCGCGCGGTCGGCCGGCCCCGACGTCGACCCGTGAGTTTCGGGCCAATTTGAACGATTAAACGCCCCAGAAGTCACGGTTCGGCGACGGGCGGGTGCGTTTAGGTGAGGTGGGGAGGGCCGGTGGCGGCGACGAAGACCGGGCTCAGCGCGTGGCGGACGTGTTCATCGTGAGAACCGGGGTGCCGTCCAGGTCGTGCAGGGCGAGCGCCACGGTCAGGGCGCCGAGCGTGCCGAGCGACTCTACGTGGGTGCCTCCGCACGGGATGCGCACGCTCGTGCCGGGCAACTCGCAGACCCAATACCGGCGATCGGTGAGCAGGTCGCCGTCACGGTCGATGCGCACCGCGGCATCCGTTGTGGTCCACTCGGCGAGGGTTGCGTTGACGGTCGCGGCGATCGACGCGAGCGCCTCGGCGACGCCCTCGACCGAGAAGCCCTTTTTGCGCAGCGACTTGCCGAGCCGGTAGGTGTCGACGGAGGCATTCGGGCCGATCAGTGACTCGTCGATGGCCAGACCGTCGAAGTCGGGGTGGCCGAGGGCATCGGGGCGCACTTCCTTCTTCCAGCGGTCGGCGAGGGCGTCGTTGAGGGCGAGGGAGGCGAGGTGGCAGCTCGTGTGCCCGGCGCTCGTGGCATCGCGCAGGCCTTCGTCGACCTCGACGGTGACCGTGTCGCCGGGGTTCAGTCCGGCCGCATCGACCACGTGCACCACGACGAAGGCCCAACCGGGCGTTCCCTTTGCCACGGGGATGTCGTCGCCGATATACAGCATCGATCCATCGGTGGCGCCCACGATGCAATCCTCGACCGGCCAGAACGCGGCGCCGTGGTGCAGCAGGGCCAGATCGGGGCCCTGGTCGGGCCAGCCCGCGTCGACTGGATGCACACAGGTCGCGTCGAGCAACACGGCCGAGCGTCCATCGCTCAGCGGCTCGGTGTGCAGCACGGTCGCCTGCGCGTCGACAGCGCCGCTCGGGTAGAGCACACGGGTGTCTTCGGTGGGCAGGGTCATGGCTGGTCCTTTCGAGCGGATGCTGTCGGTCGAGCGGTTGCGTCGGTCACGTAGTTCGGTCAAGCGGATGCTGTGGTGCGAGAAAACGCGGCGAGGTGCTGTGGTGCGCGAAAAACGCGGCGAGAAAAAAGGTGCCGCCACGATCGTGGCGGCACCTCGCGCGCGTGTTGGTCAGTGCTACCTATTCAGCGCGTGGTATCAGAAAACCTGGTACCGAGAAGATGCAGAACCTAGCTCTTGCGGGCCCGAGAAGCGGTCTCTTCAGACTTCGCCTTCTTGTCGGCCCTCTTTTCCTTGAGGGACTTGTCGGCAACCTTCTTGGTTGCATCCTTTTTCGGTGATTTGTCAGCCATTGTGTACTCCTTCGCGCCGAGCCGTGGGGCTCCGTCACCATGAGAATACGCGGGTTTAGCGCAAACGGCATCTCCACGGTCAACCCGGCCCGAGTCGCCCTGTGCGCGACTGCCGGTGTGTCGTATGCTGGCGCTGTACTCAACCCTCACCTCGTCGAAAGGTCATCGTCATGAGTCATAGCGCCACCTACAGGGCAGTTCTCTTTGGACCGAACCCGATTGCCGCCGGAACCGAGGTGGAGCTGGAATATATCGATGATGCCTATCAGGACGTCATCGTGCTCGAGTCGGTCGAAGACACTGAAACGATCACTCGCACCTATAAGCGCGGTCGCGAGACCGACGAGCCCATCCCGTACCGGTTCGTCGAGGAAGACGTCGTCGAAGTTGATGGCGAGGCCGACGTTCCCAACTGACGACTCGCGCCGGCCTCGGTACGTCACGGCGGCATCCGGTTGCAGCTGATGTCGATCGATTCGTGCCGAGGCCAGCGGTTCTGCCAGGCGTACCAGGCGGCCAGGCGTGCCAGCCGTTCTAGATGCGCTTGGTGGCGTCGCGGCCGAGCCGCACCGGCAGGGCCATGAGCGGTCCGACGAAACGGCGCTGCAAGCGCCGAGCCGGACCCCAGACGATCTGCACGACGTACTGCGACAGCAGGGCGCCGGCCGCGAGGGCCATCGCGATGCCCGCCGCGGTGAGCAGTGCGAGCAGGCCGTTGATGTCGCCCTCCGAGAGCTTGAGCAGCCCGCGAAACAGAGTAAGACCGGGCACGAGCGGCACCAGGGCCGTCACCATGATCACAAGCGGGGGGGTGCGCACCACGCGCGCTGCGACCGCAGCCAGCAGGCCGACGCCGAGGGCGCTCGCGGCCGAGGCCCAGACCAGGCCGAACCCGCCGGCCATCGCGGCGACGAACAGAAATTCGGCGAGAGCGCCGAGCACGCAGACCACCCAGATCGCGCGCCACGGAACCTGAACGGCGAGCGCGAAACCGACCACAATCACAACGGATGCCACGAGCAGCACCGGCAGCACGGCCAGCGTCACGATCGGGTTCGAATCAATCTCGAGCAGCAGGCCGAACCGGGCCAGGAACAGCGCGGATCCGGACACGCCGGTGACCAGGCCCGCCGTGATCAGCAGCGCTTCAACCAGCCGGGCCGTGCCGGTGAGGTAGAACCCCGACAGGGTGTCATGCACGGCGCCGAAGGTCGTGACCCCGGCGAGGAGCATGATGATGGTCGCGACGACCACGAGCGAGGGATTGGCGGTGGGGTCGATCACCCCGACGATCGCGGCGACGATCGGGCCGACGGCGCCGCCGAGAACGGTCTGGTAGAACAGCGGAACCTGGCGGTGGTCGAGCACCGAGGTGATCCAGTCGATGCTCCAGGTGGCGATGAACGCGGCGATGATCACCGTCGGTCCGCCGCCAATCAGCACGGCGGCTCCCGCACCGACGAGGCTCCAGCCGATGCGGCGCCAGTGCTTGGGCACCTGCGGTTTCGAGCTGACGATGGTGGCCAGAATCTTGCGCGCGTCGGCCACGTCGATCGGCTTCTCGATGATGTCCGCGATCAGCTCCGACGTGGCGGTGAGCTTGGAATAGTCGAGGGTGCGGTACTTCACGTTGCGGCTACGGGTGATCGACTCGTGTGTCGACGGGTCTTCCTGGGTGAGCGTGATGATGGTGTGGGTGATGTTCGCGTCGGTGCCCTTGAGCCCGTAGGCGCGGGTGAGCGCGACCATCGCTGCGGTCGCGTCTTCGGCGCCGGCGCCGGCCGTGAAGATGACCTCGGCGAGGCGCATGGTCAAATCGAGCACGGCGCGGGTGTAGCCGGCGTGGTCGAGGGAGATGGCGGTGGTCTTGCTAAACATCGAGTGGCCCCAAAACGGATGTTGCGGCGGTCGCGTGCGCGGAGTCCGCGTCGGAGGGGTTGAAGAAACCCGCGAGCACGTCGCGGTAGAGCCGCGCGAGTTCAGAGTTCGCATTGTAGGCGGAACCGCCGACGACCTGCACGGCCGTGTCGACGACGAACTTGGCGTTCTGCGTGGCCCGATACTTGAGCCCCGACAACTGGGCGAACCAGGCCGGCCCGACCTGCCAGCTCTGCTCGTCGACCGCGCGAGCGAGCGCGTCGATCTGCGGGTAGATACCGTCCATCGTTATGACGAGATCGCCTACCCGCCAGCGCGCGACCGGATCGTGCGCGTGCGTGCGCCCGTCGTTCTTCCGCGACGTGCGCCGGTGTGCGCCCTCGACGGCGAGTTCGAGCGCACGCTGGCCGAGGCCGGTGTAGACGGCGGAGAGCAAAATCTCAAAGTTGGCGAAGATGCCGGCCACGAGGGGGTCGGCGTTCGGGCCGACGGGCAGGCGCCTAACGACGCGGTCGGGGCGGGCCCGTGCTCCCTCCAGCACGGTGCTCTGGCTCTGGCTGGCGCGCATCCCGAGGGTGTTCCAGTCCTCGAGTACGCGGATTCCGGCATCCGCTCGGTCGAGAAACGCCCAGACGATCGCGGGCTCTGCCGGGTTCGCCTGGTCCAGGCCGAGCACTCCGAGCCGGGTCCAGGCGGGGGAGAGCGAGGTGAAGACCTTGGTACCGGTGAACCGGTAGCCGCCGTCGGGCTGGGGGAGGGCATCCGTTCTCGAGCCGAACAAGACGAGGTCGTTGCCGGGTTCGCTCACGCCGAAGCCGAAGATTTCGCCGCGGCCGGCCTCTTCGAGCAGAAAATCGAGCGTGTGATCACCCTGCGCGTGCAGGCTCGTGGCGACGCCGGTCCAGATCAGGTGCATGCAGACGGCGAGGGCGGTGGCCGGGGCGTGCGCGGCGAGCCGCGTCTGCTCGCGCGCCGTCTGCTGCAGGGTGCGGCCGAGTCCGCCGAAGTGTGTGGGCACCAGGGCGCGCAGGTAGCCGGCGGCGACGAGCTCGTCGAGGTCGTCGGTGAAGAACGAGTTGGCCTGGTCATACCCGGCGGCCCGCGAGCGGATGCCCGCCAGCAGCTCGTCAGACAGCAGCTGCTGGGTCTGTTCGGGGGCTCCCACCGCCTCGTTTTTATCGGTTGCGGGTGCAAAAACGGGCGCTGCCGGAGACGTATCGGGCAGGGCTGCAGCAGGGAGAAACTCGGTCACACCGACAAGCCTATGCAGCCTTGCGACGCCGCGCGAACAACCGCACGGTCAGGAGCACAATTGCTCCGAAAATAGCCAGTGCGACCAGCCAGGGCAGGGCCACGCCGAGTCCGACCAGCAGGCCGCCGAGCGCGGTCACGAGCGCGGTCCAGCCGGTCACAATGCCGCTCCAGAAGCTGTCGGGGCCGCCCGCGGCGACGGTGCCCTCCGCGACGAGTTCGAGTTGTACGGTCGAGTAGTCGATCTGGTCAGCGAGGTAGTCCCGCTGGGACTGCATACTTTCGAGCTCGCTCTGCCGGCTCGACAGGGCGCTTTCGATACTGATCAGGTCGGCCGTGGTCGTGGCCGAGGCCATCAGGGCGAGCAGCCGGTCGACCGAGGTGGTCAGGGCGGTGATGCGGGCGTCGAGGTCCTGGCTTTGCTGGGTCACGTCCTGCGCGGTCAGCGAGACGACGTTGACTCGGCCGAGCTTCTTGATCTGGGCCAGGGTGCGGTCGAGTTCATCGGAGGGAATGCGCAGGGTGAGGCTCGCGCTCGCCGGTTTGATGTCGGTGGCCGGGTTTTCGCTGCGACTGTCAACCCGGCCACCGGCCTGTTCGGTGATCGTGACGGCGGTTTCGCTCGCCGCGACCGGGTCGGTCGCCGTGATCGAGAGGGATCCGGTGGTGATGACATCACGGTTTGCCGTGTTCACGTCGCCGGTGGTGCCGACGACGGCCTTGCCACCCTCGGCCGGAACGACACCGCCCGACACGCTCCCCGACGAGTCGGTGCTCCCCGAACCATTGCTGTTCGCCGTGCACCCCGCCATCAGCACCGACGTCAGAAGAACCGCGATCACAGCCCACGTTCGTCTCATGCCTCACTGTATGGGCCCGCCGGTGTCGCTGACTGGAGGCAGTCTGGGAGTCGGATCACAATTGGGACTCGAAGTCTGCCCCCCGAAGTAAGGTCGTGGAGTTGGAGGTTCAACCCGACTCATCACGACCAGGAGGACAGCATGGGATTCATCGACGATGCCAAGGATGCACTCGGCGCCACCGGCAAAAAGATCGGCCGGGCGGTGGATGACGCCAAAGACCGCGTCGAAGACAAGGCCGACGAGGCCCAGGCCGACGCCAAGGTGAAGAAGGCCGAGGCAGACGTGAAACACGCCGAAGCCGAGCGCACCACCACCGAGGCCAAGAATGATTTCAAGGCCACCCTGCGCAACGATAATTAGCGTATGACCTGGTGGGCGGAGCTGATGCGCATGACGCATCGGCGACGCCCGCCGCTTCTGCATGTCGCAACGGATGCCGGTACCGGTCCGGTCGTGATTCTCGTGCACGGCATCGCCTCGTCCTCGGTCACCTTCTACGAGGTGATTCCGATGCTGACCCCGCATCACCGCGTGATCGCGGTTGACATTCTCGGGTTCGGGCAGTCCCCGGCACCGGACGGCTGTGAGTACCGGCTGGAGGATCATGTCGGGGCGCTGGCCGGGACCATCCGCTCGTTGAAGCTGCGGGAACCGTTTGTGCTGGTGGGGCATTCGCTCGGCAGCCTGATCAGCACCCGCTACGCAGCCATGGAACGGCACAGTCGACTGGCGACCGCGTGGCGCCGGCTGACCGGCCGAGGACCGGTCTCGCGCATGGTGCTCGTGGGGCCGCCGGTGTATCTCACGCCGGGTGATATCGGCGATCCGCGGGTGCGGGCGCGGGTCAGCGCCTACCTGCGCGCCTGCGATTTTCTGCGCGCCAACAAGGAGTTCACGCTCGCCAACGCCGCGATCATGTCGCGCCTGCTGCCCAAGGGCATCTTCGAACTGACCGAGAAGACCTGGACGCCGTTCATCAAGTCGATGGAACACTGCATCGAATCCCAGACCGTGGTGAGCGACATTGCGAGCCTCACGGTGCCGGTCGACGTGATCTACGGCGCGCTCGACGCGTTCATCGCGCAGGGCAGCATGACCGTCATCGAGCGGATGCGCCACGTCACGATGCACCGCGTCGAGGCCAACGACCACATCATTCGTAAGCGGTTGGCCCGGGTGCTCGTGAAGGTCATCGACAGCTGAGCTACACGGCCGGGTAGGTCACGCCCGTGAGCTCCTCGGAGATCGACCAGAGGCGGCGGGCATCCGCTTCATCGAGCGATCGCGGCGGCAACGTGGCGGGAGCGGGGGCGCCGGTGAACTCGCCGAATCCGCCCGGGCCGTAATAGCCGCCGCCGCCCGCCGCGGGGCTCGTCGCCGCGTAGAGTGCGGGCAGGATGCCCTGGTCGATCTGCTGCCATATCCAGCCGATGCGGTGGGAGGCCTCGTTCGCGGCGAGAAAGACCCGCGCCGACGCGCCGTTGTGCGTGGGGCCGGTGATCTGCAGGTTCGTCACGGTCGCGCCCGGGTGCGCGGCGACGCTGCGCACGCCCCATCCTCCGGTGACGCTGCGCCGGTTGAGTTCGCGCGCGAACATGAGTGTGGCGAGTTTGGAGATTCCGTAGGCGCGGTGTGCGCGGTAGCGCAGGCTGTGCAGGTCGTCGAAGTCGAGGCGTGCGGTGCGGGCGATCAGGCTCGAGAGGCTCACGACCCGGCTCGTTCCGGCCGCGCGCAGCAGTGTCAGCAGGTGCGCGGTGAGCGCGAAATGGCCGAGGTGGTTGGTCCCGAATTGCAGCTCAAACCCGTCTTCGGTCTCGTCACGCACCGGCGGCATCATGATGCCGGCGTTGTTGAGCAGAATGTCGATCGGCCGCCCCTCGCGGGCGAGCTCCTCGCCGAAACCGGCGACGCTGGAGAGCGAGGCCAGATCGAGGTGACGGATGCTGAGGGACGCCTCCGGGATCTGCTCCAGAATGCGCGCCACGGCTTCGGCCCCCTTCTGCTCATTGCGCACGGCGAGGATCACCTCGGCGCCGGCCCGGGCGAGGCGCCCGGTGAGGCCGAATCCGAGGCCGCTGTTGGCGCCGGTGACGACGGCGAGTTTGCCGTGCAGATCGGGAACATGGATGTCGGGAAGGGTTTTGCTCCTGCTGGCGCGGGTGGTCTTCGACATGGGGCTCCCGGTTGGTCGTGGAGCTCTATCCAACCCGCTCGGTCTGTGGAAGTCACGCCGCGGGCGGCGGCCCCGGGCAGATTCACGGTTGACCACGGCGGTGATCTCACGCCGGGCGGGAGTTGCGCCGCTGCGCGGGATGCGCAACTCGGGCGCAGCGGCGCAGGTCCCGCGCGACGCGGCGAGCACGACGAGCCCGAGCGCGTGGCACAGGTGCAGGGCGTCCCCCGGCGCGTTCATGGCCGGGTTCTTGCCGAAGAAGCCGTAGGGCTTGAGCGTGAACTTGGCAGAATCCACGGGCATCACCGGCCTGTCCTCAACGCGCGGAAAATGCGTCGGTCCGAAGGTGTGCCAGAGCACGATGTCCGCACCATCGATCGACCGGTCGCCCGCGAGGTACTTGGTCACGCCGTCCCGCCCGGATCCTGGTGCACGAAATCGCCGGCAGCACACTGCTCGGCCGGGTCGTACGGCGTGACGAACAGGTGCTTCGTGGCGAACTCGGCCCGCTACGCAACGCCCGAACCGGTATCGGCCATGAGGCTCGGCGCCGCCTCCGGGTAGGCGGAGGTGAAGAGAATGCCGGTGAGCTTGGCCCCACACTCGATGGTTCCGTCGAGCGAGAGATACCAGTAGAGGCCGTAGTCGTCGTTGCCGACGGTGGTGAAGAAGCTGATCATCCGGCGGCGCTGACGGCGCACCTCGTTGCTGCCGGTGAACATGTCGCCGTGCTTCCAGAGGGTGCCCACGTCTTCCTCGTGCATACAGATGCCGTTCTTGATGGTGAACGGGTTACCCAGTTCGTCGGCCAGCACGGCGTCGAAGTATTTGATCTCGCCGACGCAGTCGCAGCCGAGGGCGAGCGAGTTGCTGAACCGGCCATAGAGGTATTCGCCGGTATCGAAGTAGTTCTGCCAGAACCGCACAGGCGACGGGTCGCCGTAGGGCACGAGCATCTCGTTGATCGAGGCGCGGTAGATGATCGGGCGTTCCTCGCCCTCGTCCGAGAAGGACAGCTGGCGCAGCACGAGACCCTCGCGGGTGTCAAAGCCCACCGGAAACTTCCCGTTCGCCCAGGTCACCCATTCGCCGTTGACCGGGTGTGCCCATGGGTGGTCCTCGGGGTAATCCTGGCGAAGGGCGAGCACCCGCACGATGCGGCGGCCGACCTCTTCGGGATAGTCGTAGAAGCCGGCCGAGAGCGGCACGACGACGACCTCGGCGACGCTCGTGCCGCGGGCTTCGAGAGCGGCGATCCAACGTGGGTCTTCAGCGACGATGCCGGCAGCGGTCCGGTGCGGGCCTGCCGGGCGAGCACGCCGCGCTGGCGCGGTTCTTCGAGGCCGACAGAGACGAACCGGGCGCTGTCGGTGAAGGTCGACGACGCGGTGACAATGTCGCGCACGGCCGTGAATTCGGCGGCGTTCAGGCTCGAGAGCGGATGCGCCGGCTCGCCCGGCGTGGAAGTGGCAGCGGGCAGATCCCGGCCGGTGCTGGTCATTGTTCCTCCGGAAACGGAAACGGAGAGGGGTGGGTGTGGGGCAGGTGGCTGTGGGGCAGGTGGTTGTGGGGCAGGTGGGGGTGAGCAGTCTCGGTTAGCCGCTGATGGCATCCGTCATGTTGTCGTAGGCGGCCCGGTCGGTGCGCTTGAGGACGGCAGCCTGCACGAGGCCGACCGCCGGAAAGAGCATGATCAGGCCGAGCAGCACGGCACTGATGGTGCCGAAGACCGGCAGGCCCCGGGCATTCACGTCGCTGACGAGCATCGGAAAGTTTGCCGCGATGACGACGGCCGAACCGGCCAGGCCGAGTACGGCGAAGTTCACGATGAGAACGACCGCCGTCATCGTCTGCACGACCGACGACACGTACGGGGCGACATGCTTGTGGTGCACCGAGCCGAGAACGTTCGGCAGTACCTTCGCGTTCGACATGGAGTGCTGGTAGCGGGTGTTCACACTGTGAAACGAGAGCACGCAGGCGGACATGCTCGTGATCGGCAGCACGTTCATGATGATCTCGCCGATCGGGCCGAGGTACGTCAGCGTGGTGATGAGAATCATCGCACCCGGATCCTCGGCGGCTTGCGCGAGCACGATGGCGACCTCGGCGACGAGAAGAACCCCGAGCACCGTGGAACTCACGTCGATGTGGCGGTAGCCGAGAAAGCCGACGAGTGCGATGGTCAGTGGTGAGTACCGGTACCGGGGCAGGTCGGGGCCGCCGAGTCCGGCGACGGTGACGGTGACGGTGACGCTCAGAATGTAGCCGACGTAACCGTGCACCGACACCTGGATGGCCGGGTAGGTGAGCAGGGCGAGAAACGCGGTCGCAAGGCCGGCCGGTTTGCCGAGCCGTAGCCGACAACGGTGAAGAAGGCATCCGGTTTGGGAACGTGCCGGGTCATTGCCGACAGTCCCACGGCGAAGAGAAAGAGAACGAGTCCGGAGATGGCGTACATGGCCGAAAAGCCGACACCGTCACCGAGCAGGATACCCAGCGGTGCGGCTCCGCCGACGACGGTGAGCGGTGCGGCCCCGCGACGACCATCATTACGATCGCGGTGGTGCCGAGGGTTCCGGTCAGTGACCGTGCGGCCGGGGCGGTGCCCGCGCGGGTCGCGGAGCGTTGGGTGGCGGTCATGGCAGCTCCAGGGTGGTGAGTCGAGGGTTGGCGCTGTGTGGTAATTCTGTCGACGCCCTGGTGCCGGGCGGTCTCTCTGCGCTGAGGGCCGCACGCCGCCGAATGAGACCAGCGCGAATTTTCGTCTCATTCGGGCGGCACGAGCCGGAAACATACCCGAATCAGTGCGGCAACGACTGCCCGGTAGCCTCGGCGCATCCCTAGCCACGCCAGCGGATGCCTCGGTCGACAAATTTCACCCGGAGGGCCCATGACCGACCTGCAGCGAGCGATTCGGCACCCCGAACCGGTACGCGGATTCGCCGACCGTTCCCGGGTGGACGGCCTGGACCGGTGCCGCGTCGAGTTTCTCGACGTGCTCGGGCAATCAGTGTCGACGGTGGCTCCCTCGGCAGCCGCCACAACCATCCCCCTGTTGATCGCCTCGGCCGGTGGCGCGCCGGTCTGGGCGCTCGCGAGCGGCCTGCTGATCGCCCTCCTCGTCGCGTCGACCGTGGACCAGTTCACCAAACGCATCGCCGCGACCGGCTCGCTGTACACCTTTGTGCCCGTGGGTTGGGCCGAACGGCCTCCTTTGGCCTCCTTTGTCACCGGGGTAGCCCTACTACTCGGGTACGGCTTCATCGCAATGTTCGCGCTCGCCGGGGCCGGGTCGTCGAACTGGCCAACCTCGTCACACCACCCGCCGCCCGCCCGCCCGAGGCTGTGCGCGCGATTCTTGATCGCCTGCGGGGCGGTATCTGGGGCGGTATCCACCTCGTACGGTTCGAGCAGGACGGTCTGCGCGTGATCGATCCCGACCCGGATTTTTTGCCGAGCACTCGGGTCGTGATCCTCGCCCGGCTCGAATCCTCGGCGATGGGGCGGCTGCTCGTGTCGGAGCGGAGCCGCGCCGCGGCATCCGTTTCGCTCGGGTCGGTTTCTGCACAGGGTTTCATTTCGCACGGTTCAGCCGCGCACGGGTCGGCTTCTGGCCTGACCGACCCGTTTGCGCCCGCAGGCTCGAGTACGCGCCTGCTCGGGCAGATTCGGGGGAGCGGATACGCCAGCCAGGTTGATGGGGTCACCGCCGGTTACGGCTGCATCGCCATTTCCGATTCGCGACCGGGCCGGCCAGCTCGTGGCGGGGCTGCGATTTCGCGTTGCGCGGGAGTTCTCTCCAGGCCCGAGCTCCTATTCCTGCGCCGGGTCGCCGATGCGCTCGAGCGCGTCGACGATGAGCGCCCAGAACTTCTCATGATCCAGATCGACGGCCACCTGCGTCGTGCAATCGGCCGGAGCCGGCGCTCGAAAGTCGGCCACGGTCATGCCGAGCGTGAGGGTACCGGCCAATTCCACGTCGAGCGGAGCCTTGCGCACCGTGATCACGGTCGGGTCGATCACATAGGCGACGGCGCACGGGTCGTGCACCGGCGGATGGTCGAAACCCTGGGCATCCCGATAGGTCTTTGCGAAGAACGCGAGCAGTTCGCCGACGAACCGGGACGGAGCCGTACCGACGGAGGCGATGCGGGCGACGATGTCGGGGGTGGCGAGGGCCTGGTGGGTCAGATCCAGCCCGATCATGGTGAGCGGCCACTTCTCGTTGAACACGATGTGGGCGGCTTCGGGGTCGATGACAATGTTGAACTCGGCCGTGGCCGACCAGTTGCCCACGTGATAGCCGCCGCCCATGAGCACGACCTGCTTGACCCGTTCGACGATGCGCGGCTCCTTGCGCGCGGCCAGTGCGATGTTGGTCAGGGCGCCGGTGGGCACGAGCGTGATCTCGCCCGGCTCGTGCGCCATGATCGTGTCGATGATGAGGTCGACGGCGTGGCGATTGTCCAGTTCAAGCGTCGGTTCGGGCAGCACCTGGCCGTCCAGGCCCGACTCACCGTGAATCGATGGCGCCGTCTCGAGCTGCCGCACCAGCGGGCGGGGGCATCCGGCCGCAAACGGTACTCCGGTGATGCCGGCCACCCGGGCGACGGACCGGGCGTTACGGGTGACCTTGGCGAGGGTCTGGTTGCCCATCACGGTGGTCACGGCGACGAGCTCAATGTTCGGATTGCCGTGGGCCAGCAACAACGCGATCGCGTCGTCGTGGCCGGGGTCGCAGTCAAGAATGATTTTGGTGGGCACGCTTCAGGGTAGGTCCTCGGCCCGCGCCCCCGCTCCCGGGCCCGGCGCGTGACGGTGCATAAAGGCAGACCTTCTCATGGCCCGTCCAGAGCGGCTCCGATAAGCTGATCGCGCGGTTGTAGTTCACACCCGCCCCCGTACCGAGGAGTTTGTTCGTATGACTTTGATCGAGGAATTCCTCATGCCCGGCGGCGGCACGAGCATCAATACACTGCCCAAGATCTCCCTGCACGACCACCTGGACGGCGGCCTGCGCCCGCAGTCCATCATCGAGCTGGCCGACTCCATCGGATTTATGCTTCCCACAACGGATGCCGACGCGCTCGGCGAATGGTTCGCCGACCAGGCCAATGCCGGCTCGCTCGTGGAATACCTCAAGACCTTCGATGTCACCACCGCCGTCATGCAGACCCGTGAGGGCCTCAGCCGGGTCGCCCGCGAATTCGTCGAAGACCTCGCCGACGACGGTGTCATCTACGGCGAGATTCGCTGGGCTCCCGAGCAGCACCTGGCCCGCGGCCTCACCCTCAACGAGGTCGTTGAAGCCGTACAGGACGGCATCGAAGCCGGTATCGAAAACGTCGAGAAGTCGGGCCGCAGCATCCGCATCGGTCAGCTCATCACCGCCATGCGTCACGCGAACCGCGGTCTCGAAATCGCCGAACTCGCCGTGCGCTACCGCTTCGACGGTGTTGTCGGCTTCGACATCGCCGGCGCCGAGGCCGGCTTTCCGGCCGGTAAACACCGCGCCGCCTTCGACCTGCTCGCCCGGGAATTCATGCCGGTCACCGTGCACGCCGGCGAGGCCGACGGGCTCGACAGCATCCGCGGCGCCCTGTTCGACGGCCGCGCGCTGCGCCTCGGCCACGGTGTGCGCCTCGCCGAGGACGTCACCATCGAACGCCAGGACGACGACAACACCTTCGTCACCCTCGGCCCGGTGGCCCAGTGGGTGCGTGACCGTGAGATCACGCTCGAACTGAGCCCCTCCTCGAACCTGCAGACCGGAGCGGTCGCCGCCTGGGGTGAGGAACTGTTCGACCACCCGTTCGACCTGCTCTACCAGCTCGGCTTCAAGGTCACCGTCAACACCGACAACCGGCTGATGAGCGACACAACCCTGACCCAGGAGCTCGCCCTGCTCTCCGATGCCTTCGGCTACGACCTCGGCGATCTCGAGACCTTCCAGCTCAACGCAGCCCACGCCGCGTTCCTGCCGCTGGAGGATCGCGAAGAGCTCGTCGAAGCCATCGAAGCCGGCTTCGGCGACGCCTGACGCCGGTCTGCTGGGCGGGGCTGGCTCGACGAGTCGGCTGACACCCGTGCAGGTTCACCCCGTTCGACCCCGTAGAACTGAAAGTGACCATGCCACTGCCGCATCTCCCGCTTGACGCCATCACGATCGGCGCGCACGTCGACCACTGGCCAGCTGCCATCACGGCCGCCGGAGACGCCCTCGTGCGTTCCGGCGCCGCCACATCCGCTTACACCGACCGCATGATCGCGGTGGTCCGCGAATTCGGCGCCTACATCGTGATCGCGCCGGGACTGGCGCTCGCGCATGCCCGCCCCGGAGCGGATGTTCTCGCCGACGGACTCTGCGTCGTCACCCTCGCCGAGCCGGTGGCCTTCGGACACCCGCACAACGACCCGGTCAGTGTGATCGTCGGCCTGGCCGTGGCTGGCGCCGCCGCCCACCTGCATTTCGTCGCCGAACTCGCCAACGTGTTCAATGACCCCGCGGTGATTCCCGCCCTGGCCGGCGCGACCACCGCAGAATTCGTGCAGAGCGTGTTCGGTCAGACCGCCTCATGAAGATCGTCGTGATGTGCGGCATCGGCCTGGGCACCTCGGCCATCCTCAAGGTCAACGCCGAGCGCGCCCTGGAACGCCTCGACATCGAGGCGAGCGTGCAGGCCACGAATGTCGCCGGCGTGCGCGCCGCCGCAGCCGACGCCCAGGTTATTTTGACGTCGTCGGAACTCGTCGATGCGATCGGCAAGACCAACGCCGACGTGATCGTCATCAACAACTACTTCGACGTCGACGAACTGTTCGCCAAGCTCGAAATCGCTCTGGGTTCGTAGCCCCGTCGTCCGAAGCTCTCCGGGCCCGGAAAGCGGGCCCAGGTCAGATCGTGGGCTGCCCCGCTCGCCGAGCCGTGAGTTTTGAGCGCTATTCCGCTAAAAAAGGGGCTCAAACTCACGGCTCGGTGAAGCGGATGCCGCCCGCTAGGCGATCAGGGCGCGCATACCGCGGTCGAGCTCGTCCAGGGCGGCCTGCGCGGCCGCACGACGCTCCACCAGGGTACCGACCGTGCTGCGGGTGTCGATGTACACCTTGAGCTTCGGCTCGGTTCCGCTCGGACGCACCATGACGCGTGATCCATCGGTCAAGCGGATGCGCAACACGTCACTCGGAGGCAGTTCACCCAACCCCCAGCGAAAGTCATCGATCTCATCGACCCGAATGCGGCCCACGTGCGTCGGCGGCGACTCCCGGAGGCGAGTCATGACCAGCGCAATCGTGGACAGTTCGCTCACCCGCACCGAGATCTGCCCCGACGCGAAGTGTCCGAACTTCTCGCTGAAGAGGTCCAGATACCCGGCGAGGGTCGTCCCCTCCGACTTGAGGTCGCTCACGAGCGAGAGCAGCGCGACGGCGGCTGAGATGCCGTCCTTGTCGCGCACGGTGCCCGGATTCACCAGATAGCCGAGCGCCTCCTCGAAGCCATAAACCAGGTTCGGCACCCGGGACACCCACTTGAAGCCGGTGAGGGTTTCTGTGAAACGCAGGCCGTAGGCATCCGCTACCGCGTGCAAGGCCGGCGACGACACGATCGAGCAGGCCAGCGTGCCGGTGCTGTCGGTCAGAGGAGCGTCGAGATCGGGGGAGGGAGCCAGCGCGGCCGCCCGCCACCCGAGAATAGCGCCGACCTCGTTGCCGCTCAGCCGGCGGTACCCGCTCGCGCTGGACAAGTCGGGGATGGCCACGGCGAGGCGGTCGGCATCCGGATCGTTCGCGATGATGAGCTCGGCGCTCACCTCACGCGCGGTCTCGTAGGCGAGGTCCATCGCGCCAGGCTCTTCCGGGTTCGGGAACGCGACGGTCGGAAAGGCGGCGTCCGGGGCGATCTGCGCGTCGACGAGGGTCGGCAGGTCGAATCCTGCCTTCTCGAGCACCCGGCGGGTGGTGTCCCAGCCGACGCCGTGCATGGCGGTGTACACCGCGTTCACCTGCGCGCGCGGCGTGTGGGCAATGCCGGCGGTCGCTTTGATGTAGGCGTGCACGACGTCTTCGTCGGCGGTCTCGTAGCTGCCGCGCGGCAGGTGCGGCACGTGTTCGTCGGCGGCGACGCGCAGAATCTCATCCGAGATGTTTTTGTCATCGGGGGAGACGATCTGGGCACCATTGTTCGCGCCGCCCAGATATACCTTGTAGCCGTTGTCGTTGGGCGGGTTGTGCGAGGCGGTCACCATCACACCGCAGCTCGCGTCGAGGTGCCGCACCGCGAAGGCGAGCACCGGCGTCGGCAGCAGACGCGGCAAGAGGATGGCTCGCACCCCCGCGCCCGCCATGATCGCCGCCGTGTCGGTCGCGAAGACGTGCGAGTTCTTGCGTCCGTCGTAACCGATGACCACCGACGGCGTCACCCCGGGCGCGGCATGCCGACGCAGGTAGGTGGCCAGGCCGGCCGCGGCCTGCGAGACGAGCACGCGGTTCATGCGGTTCGGCCCGGCGGCGATTTCGCCGCGCAGCCCGGCCGTGCCGAAGGCGAGCCGGGTATCGAACCGCGAGTGCAGGTTGGACAGGGCCGCGGTGTCGCCGTCGTCGACGGCGTTGATGAGCACGCGCAGCTGCGCCTGCGTCTCCGGGTCGGGATCCTGGTTCAGCCACGCCCGGGCGGCCTGCAGGAGCGCCGCGGTGCGGTCGGTCGGGACGTTCGGGGTCTCCTGGGCGACCGGCGCGGTCGCGAGGTCGTCGTCGTCGATGACCGCACCATCGGGAGTGATCGTCTGAATGGCGACCGTCGGTTCGGAGGCGGCATCGTCGGTGTCCTGCACGACCGGCAGGGCCTGGGTAGGAGTCTGGATCTCGTCGGTCAGATCGGTGTCGGTGACGGGCGAGGTGACGGGCGAGGTGACGGGCGGGGTGACGGGCGGGGTGACGGGCGGGGTGACGGGCGCAGCGGCATCCACTGGCGGGCCGGAGTGGCGACCGCCGGTGCGCTCGACCGGCTGCTCGCCGGTCCCGTCGTGGACCTCGGAACCGGTCTCGTCGTGATGCTCGGAACCGATCCCGTCGTGGACCTCGGAACCGGTCTCGTCGTGATGCTCGGAACCGCTCGCGTGGTGATGGTCGGCGCCGCTCTCGTCGTGGCGGTCGGTGCCGGTCACAGTGCGGCCACGATCCGCGCGAGGAGCGCGCTGATCACCGGTTCGGCCAGCGCGCCGGCCTCGATGACTTCGTCGTGGCTGAGCGGAGTCTTCTGAATGCCGGCGGCGAGGTTGGTGATGAGCGAGAGTCCCAGCACCTCCATGCCGGCCTGCCGGGCCGCGATGGCTTCGAGCGCGGTCGACATGCCCACGATGTGGCCGCCGATGGCCTTGGCCATCTGCACCTCGGCCGGCGTCTCGTAGTGCGGCCCGCGAAACTGGCAGTACACGCCCTCGTCGAGTGTCGGGTCGATGCCGCGCGCGAGATCGCGCAGCCGCTTCGAGTACAGGTCGGTCAGGTCGACGAAGGTCGCACCCTCGAGCGGGGAATCAAAGGTCAGGTTGATGTGGTCGCTGATCAGCACCGGGGTGCCCGGCGTCCACGATTCGCGGATGCCGCCAGCCCCGTTGGTCAGGATCATCGTCGTCGCTCCGGTCGCCGCCGCCGTGCGCACACTGTGCACGACCCGGCGCACGCCGTGGCCCTCGTAGTAGTGCGTGCGTGCGCCGATCACGAGCGCGCGCTTGCCGCCGGGCAGCAGAATGGAGCGCAGTGTGCCGGCATGGCCGACCAGTGCGGGGGCGCTGAACCCGGTGATGTCCGCGGCGGTCACGGTGTGGGTAGTCTCGCCGATCAGGTCGGCTGCCTTGGCCCAGCCGCTGCCGAGCGTGAGCGCGATGTCGTGCCGGGGTACGCCCGTGATGCCGGCGATCTCCGCGGCGGCCGACCGTGCTGCCTCAAACGGATCAGTGCCGGGCAGGTCTAACGGGTTGATCTCGTTCGTGAACATTTCACTACTCTAGAACCCCCACCAACGGTGCGGAGATTCTGCGCGAATTCTGCTCATCGGCGCGCCGAACGGGCGCCGAGACGGCCATTCGGCTCGAATTTGCTCATTTCGGCTACGAACCGGGCTGTGCGGGCACGGAAGCGGTTTGGCGGGGGCTGCGCGGGTTGAGAGAATGGAGTACATGGCCTATGAGTTCGAACGCAAGCAGCGCATCGCAGTACTGGGCGGTGGGCCCGGCGGATATGAAGCGGCCATCGCCGGAGCACAACAGGGTGCCGATGTCACCCTCATCGAGAGCGTCGGTGTCGGCGGTTCCGCCGTGATAACGGATGTCGTTCCCTCCAAATCCCTCATCGCCACGGCCGAGGCCTCGAACTCGATCGGCGAAGCGACCGATCTCGGTGTGCAGTTCTTCGTGCGCGGCGAAACCGGCAAGCCGCTGCGCCCGGAGGTGGCCATCAACCTGGCCGCCGTGAACAAACGTCTGCTTGCCCTCGCCCGCCAGCAGTCCGAAGACATGAAGGCCTCACTCATTCGTGCCGGCGTGCGCTACGTGCAGGGCCACGGCCGCCTCGACGGCACTACCGGTATCATCGTCGCCACCTCCGGCGACGCGACGGCCACCGACTTCGATCGCATCGACGCCGACACCCTCGTCGTCTCGGTCGGGGCGAGTCCTCGCGTGCTGTCCTCCGCGCTGCCCGACGGTGAGCACATTCTCACCTGGACCCAGCTGTACAACCTCAAGGCGATTCCCGAACACCTCATCGTGGTCGGCTCCGGTGTCACGGGGGCCGAGTTCGCCTCCGCCTACCGCGCCCTCGGCGCGAAGGTCACCCTCATCTCCAGCCGCGACCAGGTTCTGCCCGGGGAAGATGCCGACGCCGCCAACGTGATCGAGAACGTCTTCAAGCGCAACGGCATGACCGTGCTCTCCAAATCGCGGGCCTCCTCGGTGGAGCGCACCACGACCGGCGTCGTCGCGACCCTCGAAGACGGTCGTACGGTCGAGGGCAGCCACTGCCTCATCGCCGTCGGCTCCGTTCCCAACACCGCCAACATCGGCCTCGAACAGGCCGGCGTGCAGATCACCGACTCCGGTCATATCCAGGTCAACCGGGTCGCCCGCACCTCGATTCCGAACATCTACGCGGCCGGTGACTGCACGACCGAGATTCCACTGGCATCCGTTGCCTCGATGATGGGCCGCACCGCGGTGTTCCACGCCATGGGGGACACCGTCAACCCGATTGAGATTCGCAACGTGGCCGCGAACATCTTCACCCAGCCCGAAATCGCCACCGTCGGCTACACCCAGAAGCAGATCGAAGACGGCCTCGCCCAGGGCGACATCTACAAGCTGCCGCTGTCGTCGAACCCGCGGGCAAAAATGATGGGGATCAGGGATGGCTTCGTCAAACTGTTCGCCCGCACCGGCAGCGGCACGGTCATCGGCGGCGTCATCGTGGCCCCGAAGGCGAGCGAGCTCATCTTTCCGCTCGCGCTCGCGGTGGAACACCGGCTCACGGTCGACGAGGTTGCTCGCACGTTTCCGGTCTACCCCTCGCTCACCGGTTCGATCACCGATGCGGCCCGGGCGATGCACGTCGTTCTCTAGCTTTCGTTCTCGAGGTGGGCCGCGGAAACCCCCAGTGTTCGAGCTGAGGAGCGAATGCCCTGTCCCCAGCCCCACTGTTGAGACTATGCGGCGGCGTCGGAGACCGTCAGCAAAATGGAGCCGGAGGAGACCGTCTCGCCGACGACGGCGCTGACGTTGCCGACCGTGCCGTCGCGGTGTGCGACGAGCGGCTGCTCCATTTTCATGGCCTCGAGCACGAGCAGCAGGTCACCCTTGACGACGAGGTCACCCTCGGCGACGAGCAGTTTGACGATGGTCGCCTGCATCGGCGCCTTGATGGCGTCTCCGGTGGCGGTATCGACGGAGTGCAGGCCGCCGCGACGTTTGGGGGCGGGACCGACCGACCGGGCGCTCGCGCCGCCGGGCAGCAGTCGGGTGGGCAGGGTCACCTCGATGCGGCGTCCCTCCACTTCGACGACGATGCTGTGGCGTTTCTGCGGGCCGACGGCGTCTTCCATGCTGCCGCTCCACGGTTCGATGTCGTTCTCGAACTCGGTCTCGATCCAACGGGTGAAGACGGTGAAGGGCTTACCATTGGTCGGCGCGAAGGCGGGGTCGCGCACGACCTTGCGGTGAAAGGGCAGCACGGTCGGCAGGCCGGCGACCTCGAACTCGTCGAGGGCCCGGCGCGAGCGCTCAAGGGCTTCTTCGCGGGTCGCGCCGGTGACGATGAGCTTGGCAATGAGCGAATCGAACGAACCGCTGATGACGTCGCCGGACTGCACGCCGGTGTCGACGCGCACGCCGGGGCCGCCCGACGGCTTGAACACGTGGATCGGGCCGGGCGCGGGCAGAAAGCCGCGGCCGGCATCCTCTCCGTTGATACGAAACTCAAAGGAGTGAGCGGATGCGACGGGGTCGCCGTAGGTCAGCTCGCCACCCTCGGCGAGGCGGAACTGTTCGCGCACCAGGTCGATGCCGGTGACCTCTTCGGAGACGGTGTGCTCGACCTGCAGCCGGGTGTTGATCTCGAGGAACGACACCGTTCCGTCTTGGCCGATGAGAAACTCGCAGGTGCCGGCGCCGAGGTAGCCGACCTCTTTGAGGATGGCCTTGGACGCCCGATACAGTTCGGTGGTTTGAGCTTCGGTGAGAAAAGGCGCGGGCGCCTCTTCCACGAGCTTCTGGTGCCGACGCTGCAGAGAGCAGTCGCGGGTCGACACGACGACGACGTTGCCGTGCATATCGGCGAGGCACTGGGTTTCGACGTGTCGGGGGGAGTCGAGGTACTTCTCGACGAAGCATTCGCCGCGACCGAAGGCGGTGATGGCCTCACGGGTGGCGGAGTCGAACATCTCGGCAACCTCGTCGCGGGTGCGGGCGACCTTGAGGCCGCGTCCGCCGCCACCGAAGGCAGCCTTGATGGCCACGGGCAGGCCGTGCACGTCAACGAAGGCGAGCACCTCGGCCGCGTCAAGGCAGGGGTTCAGGGTGCCGGGCGCCATGGGTGCGTTGACCTTTTCGGCGATGTGCCGGGCCGACACCTTGTCGCCGAGCTGCTCGATCGCTTCGGGCGACGGCCCGATCCAGATAAGTCCGGCACCGATCACGGCACGGGCGAAGTCGGCGTTTTCGGCCAGAAAGCCGTAGCCGGGGTGCACGGCGTCAGCGCCGCTTCGACGGGCAATCGACATGATCTTGTCGATGACGAGGTAGGTTTCGGCGCCGCTGGTGCCGTCGAGACCGTACGCCTCGTCGGCGAGGCGGGCGTGCAGGGAGTCGCGATCCTGGTCGGCGTAGACGGCGACAGAGAGAATTCCACTGTCTTTCGCGGCACGGATGACCCGAACGGCGATCTCGCCTCGGTTGGCGATGAGGACCTTCGTTATGAGTGACACAATCACATAGCCTATTGCCCACCCCCAGATCCCTTTTGGTTCTGTCCCACAAAAAGACTGGGTAGATTCTTGCGGATCCCTACAACTACAGTGCCCCGGGGCGATTCCACAGGGTCGGCCACTCGTGTCCGAGACCGCGCACCAGCCGCCGCAGCGTCGGCAGCGACAGCCCCACCACGGTCGATGGATCGCCGACAATGCTCGTGATAAAAGGAGCGCCGAGACTGTCAATCGTGAACGCACCCGCCACAAACAAGGGCTCACCGGTCGCGATATACGCGTCGAGCTCGGCGTCGTCGAGGTCGTCGGCAAAGGTCACCTCGGCCACAGCGACCGCCCCGATCGCCCGGCCGGGAGTGCCGCCGCCGACCTCGATCAACCAGTGGCCCGAGTACAGCGTGCCGGTGCGCCCGCGCTGGCGTTCCCACCGCTCGCGGGCCGCTTCGGCGGTATGCGGCTTGCCATAAATGATATCGTCGAGCACGAAAACCGAGTCGCCGCCCAGCAACAAACTCTCCAGAAGCAGGCCATCGAGCGGCTCCGCCAGCAGAGCGGATGCCGCCGCCTCCGCTTTCGCGCGCGCCAACAGTTCCACGAGAACTCGCGGTTCAAGTGCCTCACCGCGCAATGCCTCGGTCTCGGCGACGACCCGTTTCTCGTCGACGTCGGGGTTGATCAGTACCGGTTCAATGCCGGCCGCGCGCAGCAGTGCGAGGCGGGCCGGAGACGTGGAAGCCAAATAGAGGCGCATGCTGTCCTTCGGGACGGGGCTGAACGGGAGCGGATGCATCCATTCAAGCAGGCCCACCCTGCCAATCAGGCGCGCAGGCGGTAGCCGGCGAGGGGGTGTGGGATCATCGTTAGATGAGCAACGCGAGTCATCAGCCCCAGGCCCCCGCACCGACAACCTCCGCGATGGTCGGCGACGAGCTTGAGCTGGACATCACCAACGTCGCCCACGGCGGAATCTTCGTCGCCCGCCACGAGGGCCGCGTCATCTTCGTCAGCGACACCCTGCCCGGCGAACGCGTGCGCGCCCGCCTCACCGAGGCCAACCACAAGAGCTTCTGGCGCGCCGAAACCGTCGCCGTCATCGACGCCGCCCCCGAACGGCAACCACATATCTGGAGTGCGGCATCCCTTGATCGCGCCCCCGAAGACCGGGCCGGCGGCGCCGAATTCGGCCACATCGAACTCAGCTTTCAACGCGAACTCAAGCGCCAGGTGCTCGCCGACGCGCTGCAGCGCATGGCCGGACTCGATGTCGGCGTTGTGGTTGAACCGGTCGCGGTCAGCGCGAAGGCCAGCCCCGGCGATGCGATGGACGGCACCGGATGGCGCACCCGGGTGAGCCTGCACGTGGCCGACGATGGAACCATCGGCCCCTACGCCGCGCGCAGCCACCGGGTGATTCCCGTCGATGACCTGCCGCTCGCCGAGCACGAGCTCGAACTGCGCGCCCCGCTCGACACCCTGTTTCACAACGCCGCCTCGGTTGACCTGGTCGCGCCGAGCAAGGGCGACGTGCAGGTGCTGGTCTCGGCCAAAGACGCCAACGGTAAGCCCAAGCGGGTGCCGCACGGCCTGATTCACGAGATCGTCGCCGACCGCGAGTTCGAACTCGACCGCTCCGGATTCTGGCAGGTGCACTCCAGGGCTGCCGACACCCTCTACCACGCGGTGCAGAACATCATCGATCCAGCCACGTTCGACCCGCGCGCCGCCAACCTCGACCTGTACGGCGGCGTCGGCCTGCTCGCCGCGGCCGTCGGCGACACGTTCGGCCGGTCGACCCGCATCACCTCGGTGGAAAGCGACGCCGAAGCGGTCGCCTTCGCCGCCCGCAACCTCAGGGAATGGGCCGGCGCAACCGTCGAAGCCGACCGCGTCGACCGTTTTCTGCAGCGCCTGCTGCGCGAAGCGGATTCCGCGGAGCGCGCCCGTCTCGCCGCCGCCACCGTCGTACTCGACCCGCCGCGCTCGGGGGCCGGCAAGGCCGTCGTTGACCAGCTCGTTGCCCTCGCGCCGCAACAAATCGTCTATGTGGCCTGCGACCCGGTGGCTCTGGCTCGCGACATCGCGCTGTTCCAGAAACAGGGGTACGAGCTGCGCACCCTGCGCGCCTTCGACCTGTTCCCCAATACCCATCACGTCGAAGCCGTCGCACTGCTGTGTAAATAGCTATCGTTGACACCAGACAACCCGAAGGTAGCCACATCGTGAGCCACGCAGCAACTGATTCCGTACCATCCACCCCCGCAAAGACCCCCGTTCGCGTCGGTATCGTCGACGACCACGAGTCGGTACGACTGGGCTTGCAGGCCGCCTGCGAGAACGCCGGCTACGAGGTCCTGTTCGCGGCCGCGACGGCGCAAGCCCTCGTCGACGGCCTCGCTGGTCGTCAGTGCGACGTGATCGTGCTCGACCTCTCGCTCGGCGACGGCTCGCTCGTGACCGACAACGTGCACCTCGTGCAGACCACCGGCTCCGCCGTGCTCGTGCACAGCATCGCCGACCGCGTCGCCTCGGTGCGGGAGGCCCTCGCCGCCGGAGCGGCCGGGGTCATTCCCAAGTCGTCGCCGACCACCACGGTGATGGCCGCCGTCGCCTCCGTCGCCCGCGGCGACGTACTCAACAACCTCGAATGGGCCACCGCCATCGACGCCGACCGGGACTTCGCCAAGGCGCAGCTCGGGCGGCGCGAACGCGACGTGCTGCACCTCTACGCCTCGGGCCTTCCGCTCAAAATGGTCGCCATGCAGCTCGGCATTGCGCACTCCACCGCCCGCGAATACCTCGACCGCATTCGGGTGAAGTACGTCGAGGTCGGCCGCCCCGCGCCAACCAAGGTCGACCTGTTGCGCCGTGCCGTCGAAGACGGAATTCTGCCCGGGCTCGACGCCACCGAAGCTGACCGTGGTGTCTAAACGGGCCGCCCGCAGGGGCGACCGCAGCAGCATCCCGGGCATCCCGGTGTCCACCATAACCCAGCCGTTTGCCACCGTCCGTGACGATGATCGTGAGCCCGAGGGCAGCCCGTTTGGCCGCGCCCGGCAGCCGCGCAATCCGATCAGCCACGCGCAGATCGAAATTGTGCTGTCCCGATCGGTGGCCGGAGTCGCGGTGATCTTCGCCGTGCAGACCCTGCCGCTCATGCTGGAGCAGCTGTCAAACCGCAAAACCGAGGCGGCCATCCTCGTCGCGAGCCTGCTCGCCCTCTCGATTCTGGTGTTCGTGGTCAGTACGCTCATCCGGCGCGGCATCCGCACTGCCGCCGCCGTCGTGAGCGGCCTCTACCTGATTGCGCTGCTGATCTGGCCGCTGCTCATGATTGATTCCACGCTGGTGCTCGCGAGCAAGCCGTGGCTCTGGTATCTCTGCACCGTTGCCACCTCGTGCGCGGCCATCGCCCTGCCGCTGGTCTCGGCCGCCGTCTACACCGTGATCGCCCCGGTCGCCTTCGGGCTTGTTCGGGTACTCCCCTCCGGCGGTAGCGCCGAGAACCTGCTCGCCGTGCTCGACACCTGCTACGCCATGCTGCTCGGCGGTGTCGTGCTCATCATCATCTACGTGCTGCGCGAGGCCACGGCCAAGGTCGACACCGCCCAGTCCAATGCACTCTCCCAGTACTCCGTGGCGGTACGCCATCACGCCACCGAAGTGGAACGGGTCGAGGTCGACTCCATCGTGCACGACACTGTGCTCGCCACGCTGCTCTCCGCGGCCGGGGTGCGCAATGCCAAGGGTGCTGAACTGGCGGCGATGATGGCTCGCAGCGCCATCATCCGCTTGCAGCAAGCCAGTGGCGAACGTAACCTCGACGATGCCATGGTCGCCGTCAGTAAACTGACCGCGCGCATTCGCACGGCGGCGACCGCGACCGGAGTGTTCACCGTGACCGAACGGTGCGTCGAGGGCCTCAGTATTCCGGAGCACGCCGCTGAGGCGCTCTACTCGGCCAGCGTGCAGGCCATGGTCAACAGTGTGCAGCACGCCGGCCCCGCACAATCACGCCGGCTCACGGTGGGCGGCAACGACCAGAGCGGATGCACCATCGAAATCAGCGACACCGGCCGCGGTTTCGACGCCAGCGTCGGCAGTGCACGGCTGGGCTTGCGGGTATCCATCCATGACCGGGTCGCCAGCGCCGGCGGTATCGCGGTGCTACGCACGAGCCCCGGCCACGGCACCACCATCACCCTCACCTGGCCGCATCCGGACGCAGACCGCGATTCGAGCGCCGGCCTGGCCACCGCCGGCGACGGCGACGGCACACGGTCCGGGCTCGACGGCAACCCCGTGGGTGGTCGACGATGACCGGCGTCGTGGTCGTCTCCCGCGCCCTGATCCTCGTCGTGGCCACCTTCTTCTCGGGCTACCACGTGCTGCTCGGTGTGTATTCGCTCAACGAGCCGCACTCATCGGTGCCGATCCTGATGGCCATGGGGCTGTACATTGTGGCGACGGTCGCGAGCCTGTGGCCCTCCAGCCCCATGCGCATGGCGTTGCCGTTGGCCCTGTTCAACGTGGCGGTCGCCGTTGCGATTCCGCTGATCGTGGGCAGCCAGCTCGACGGTTCTTCGGGCAACCTCGGCTACGAAACATGGTACGTCGCCGCCATCGGTACCCTGATGACGATCACGGCTACCCGCAAACGCCTGCAGCTGGCGCTGCTGGGTGTCGGCGCCCTCGTGGTGCACAGCGTGCTGTGGGCCGGCGTGGGCGAGCTGGGGAACATGGGCGTCATTGGCAGCGTCGTCTGGGTGGTGGCCGCCGGGCTGCTCTCGCGTGCTCTCGTGAAGGCCAGCCGCGATGCCCGCCAGTATTCGCGAGCAGAGCGGGAGGCGAGCGGATGGCACGCCGCCCAGGAGGCCCACCTATACGAGCGCCAGGTGCGGCTGACGCAGACCATGCGCCTGGCCATGCCGATGCTGCGACGCATCAGCGAGAGCAACGGGCAGCTCACTGAGGCCGAACGTCGGGAGTGCCGGCTGCTCGAAGCGGCCATTCGTGATGAGATTCGCGGACGGCGCCTGCTCAACGACGCGGTGCGCGAACAGGTCATGGCCGCCCGACGACGTGGCGCGAGCGTCACCCTGCTCGACGAGGGTGGTATCGACGATCTCAACGGGGCCGACCTGGCGATCGTGCTCAACACCCTCGCGATTGCCATTGGCCGCACGAGCGCCGACAAGATCATCGCCCGCACGTCTGCCGACAGTGCGACCATTGCGGTCACCGTGGTGGGCCTGAGCAGCCCTGACCCGGCCGTGAGCGCCCTGGGGCCGGACTCCTCCGGTGAGGAGGTGGACCTGTGGATGGAAATCCCCCGGCAGGGCGCGCCCGTCGCCTGACGCCTGCAGGAACGCGAAAGGGGATCAGCCGAAGCTGATCCCCTAACGACTTTTCGAGAAAGGACGACAACCCGAATGCCATCCGTTCTCGCCCCCAAAAACATTCGCTCGCTTACCCTAGTCAGCGAATGATTGGTGGTGACACTCCAGGAGCGTCACCGAGCACTTACAGTCTGTACCACCGTTCCCGCCCGCACAGTCGGCATTTACGAGGACAGACCGACCTGTGGTTGCACCCACCCTGCCCCCACCCCGTTCAGCCGCCCTGTTTCCAGGCCCGGGCCCGGAACAAGAAGACGGGGCGAAACCGGGGGCCTAGCCGCTGAAGCCGCGCCAGCGCCCGGCGCCCGGGTGCACCGGCCGGCGAATGGAGCGCTGGTTCTGCTGCCACGCACTCTGGTGGTGTTCGGGCGCGGCCCGACGCTCGTCGGATTCCTCCCGCAACAGACCCCGGATGAGCGCGCTCACCGCCGACACTTCGGTGTCACTCACGCGGGTGGTCACAAAAACCAGCTCCGACGGGTCGAACTCTGAGGGTTTGGTCGTCATTAGAGGGGAATGTTTCCGTGTTTCTTGGCGGGCAGGGTCGCCCGCTTGGTGCGCAGGGCCCGCAACGCCTTGATGATCGACACTCGCGTGGCGGCCGGCTCGATGATCCCGTCGAGCTCTCCGCGTTCCGCGGCGAGAAACGGGCTGGCCACGTTGTAGGTGTACTCGTTGGCGAGGCGCGTGCGCACGGCGGCAACATCTTCGCCGGCCTGCTCGGCCGCCTTGATCTCGGCGCGGTAGAGAATGTTCACGGCACCCTGGCCGCCCATGACGGCGATCTCCGCGGTCGGCCAGGCCAGGTTGATGTCGGCGCCGAGCTGCTTGGAGCCCATCACAATGTACGCGCCGCCATAGGCCTTGCGCAGAATGACGGTGACGAGCGGCACGGTGGCCTCGGCGTAGGCGTACAGCAGCTTGGCGCCACGACGGATGATGCCGGTCCACTCCTGGTCCGTGCCGGGCAGAAAACCGGGCACGTCGACGAGGGTGAGAATGGGGATGGAGAATGCGTCGCAGAACCGCACGAAGCGCGAGGCTTTCTCGCCCGCCTCAATGTTCAGCGTGCCGGCCATGGCGTTGGGCTGGTTGGCGACGATGCCGATCGAGCGACCCTCGACCCGGGCAAACCCGACGACGATGTTCGGTGCATACAACGGCTGCGTCTCGAGAAAGTCGCCGTGGTCAACGATGTGCTCGATGACCGTTTTCACGTCGTAGGGCTGGTTGGGCGAATCGGGGATGATCGTGTTCAACCCGCGGTCGGCATCCGTTGTTTCGAGCTCCACCTCGCTGTCGAACACGGGCAGCTCGGCCAGGTTATTGTCGGGCAGGTAGCTGAGCAGGGCGCGGGCGAAGTCGAGCGCGTCGGGCTCGTCGCTCGCGAGGTAGTGCGACACGCCCGACACCTTGTTGTGGGTGAGGGCACCGCCGAGCTCTTCCATGCCCACGTCCTCGCCCGTGACGGTCTTGATCACGTCGGGGCCGGTGACAAACATCTGGCTGGTCTTGTCGACCATGATTACGAAGTCAGTCAGGGCGGGGGAGTAGACCGCGCCGCCGGCGGCCGGGCCGCAGATGATGGAGATCTGCGGAATGACGCCGGATGCAGCCGTGTTGCGGCGAAAGATCTCGCCATACTTGCCGAGGGCGACGACGCCCTCCTGAATGCGCGCTCCGCCGGAGTCGAGAATACCGATGATGGGCACACCGGTTTTGAGGGCCAGATCCATCACCTTGATGATCTTTTCGCCGGCGACCTCGCCGAGCGAACCGCCGAAGATGGTGAAGTCCTGCGAGTATACGGCCACCTGGCGGCCGTGAATGGTGCCGGTTCCGGTGACAACGGCGTCGCCGTACGGCCGCTTCTTCTCCATGCCGAAAGCCACGGTGCGGTGCCGCACGAACTCGTCCAGCTCCACGAAGGAACCCTGGTCGAGCAACAGATCGACGCGCTCGCGAGCGGTCATCTTGCCCTTGGCGTGCTGCTTCTCGATGGCGGTGGCCCCGCTGGCGGTCACGGCTTCGTGATAGCGCAGCTTGAGGTCGGCGAGTTTTCCCGCCGTCGTATACAGGTCGGGTGCCGCGGCGGGCGTCTTGTCAATCACCGTTTCACTCTACCGGCACCCTTGGGCCGCTCCCCGTTGACGATGTTTAACAACTTTGCCCCGTGACACTGCACGTTTCCCCCTCTGAATGCCCGCTTGTGCGGGCCTCACTCCTGCAGCCTGGCCAAAAACGGCCCTCAATGCGTGATTTGCGGCCAGATTCGGGAGAATTGCAGGAGACACACCACGAGAGGGTACCCACGATGGAGTTTTCGCTCAGCCGCACCGAGGTGAGCCGGTTCGAATACCGTTCCGAGGCCGCCTCCACCAACGACGTGCTCAAAGAACGTGCCGTAGCGGATGCCGCCGCCTGGCCCGACCTCTCAGCGGTCGTCACCGACAACCAGACTCAGGGGCGTGGCCGGCTCGGCCGTGTCTGGCTGGCCCCGACCGGCAAAGCCCTGGCGATCTCCGTGCTCCTGCGTCCGCGCACCCCCGCCGGGGACTCGTTGGCACCGCATCAGCTGGGCTGGTTTCCCCTGTTGGCCGGCGCCGCCATGACGCGGGCCGTGCGCGGCGTGGTCGAGGCCAGCATGCAGCCGGTCGAGGGCGTGAAAGAGGCCGAGGATCCCCGCCATGATGTCACCCTCAAGTGGCCCAACGATGTACTCATCGACGGCTACAAGGTGTGCGGCATTCTGTGTGAGCTGCTGCCCGACGCCTCCGGAATCATTATCGGCGCCGGCCTCAACCTCTCCCTCGACGAACACGACCTGCCCACCCTCACCTCCACCTCACTGCTGCTGGTCACCCGAACCGCGCCCGACCCCGATAAAGTGCTCGCCGCCTACCTGCACGAACTCGTCGCGCTGTACCGGGCCTTCGTCGGCGCCAACGGCGACGCACAACGAAGCGGCCTGCACGCCGATGTCTCCGCGCTCTGCGGCACCCTCGGCAGCGTCGTGCGGGTGCAACTGCCCGGCGGCACCGACCTGGTCGGCACCGCCACGGGCATCGACGCCGAGGGCCGCCTGAACGTCGTCAACCAGGACGATGGCGAAGACCGGTCTGTCGCCGCCGGGGATGTCACCCACCTGCGGTATTAATAGATCTAATGAAGAAGAAACAGAAGCCGAGCGAGCAGAACGACCCGCACGAGACCGAGCCCTCCGGCTATGCCCGTGAGAGCCGGCCCGAGAAGGTGGTCGCCCGCCTGCGCCCGCATGCCCGGGTGTTGGCCTGGCCGACGCTGCTTCTGTTCGCCCTGGCCGGCGCCACCGGCTACTTTTTTGGCAACCTGCCCGAGCCGTGGCAGAACGCGGCCCTACTCGCCGGCGCCGTCGTGCTCGCCATTCTCGGCTGGCTGCTGCCGCTCGCCGCCTGGCTCACCAAGCGCTATACGATCACCACCCGCCGCATCATCTTTCGCCACGGATTCTTCGTGCGCACCCGCCAGGAGCTGCTGCACAGCCGTGGCTACGACGTGAGCGTGCGGCAGAACTGGTTGCAGACCGGGTTCCACTCGGGCACGGTGCTGATCAATTCGGGGCTGGAGCATCCGCTCGTCTTGAAAGACGTGCCCAACGCCGACCTCGTGCAGAGCGTGCTGCACGACCTCATGGAGAAGGCGAGTACCGTCATGGGTTCGCGCCGGCAGGAGCAGTCGGCCCCCGCCCGCGAGTCAGCGTTCTGGGGTCGCCGCTAGCCGAATAGCACCGGTACGAGTGGTCGCCGCACCGGTGACAACAGGAACACCGATGCCAGCGGATGCCCCGCCCGCGACGGGCGCACCGTTCCGGCTCGGTGCGAACACCCAGTAGCGGTACAGCGTGAAGCGGAACACCGCGCCGAGCAGCAGGCCCACGACGTTGCCCGAGATATTGTCGGCGAGAACACTCGTGTAGCCGAGCACATAGTGGCTGAACCACAGGCAGGCGATGCCGATGCCCATGCCAACGAGGCTCACCGCGAGAAACTCCAGCCCCTCGCGAGCGGTGTGGTTCTGCCGGTTCTTGCTGAAAGTCCAGTAGCGGTTGCCCAGCCAGTTCACCAGAATGGCCAGCACCGTGGAGATGACCTTGGCGTAGATCGGGCCGGCGTGCACGTCGGCCGAATCCAGCACGGTGGTGCGCAGCAGGTTGAAGACGGTGAAGTCCACCACGAAGCCCAGCGCACCGACGGCGCCGAACTTGAGGCCCTGACTCAGAAAGCTGAGCAGGCGCTGCTTCAGGGTGATCGACATGCATCCGTCCGACGTGTGGGTAAAGTAGGAAAGCACTGAAGTCTCGCAGTCTACGGCGTGCGAAAATTCCCGGGCTGAGTATCCACATACGTTTTGCTGAACGCTTGCATAGAAAATGGTGAACAGATGGCTCTGACCGTCGGTGTGATTGGCGCAGGCCAGCTGGCCCGCATGATGATCCCCGCGGCCGTGAGCCTCGGTATTGAGCTGAAGGTTCTCGCCGAAGCCGACGGTATGTCCGCCGGGCTGGCCGCCGTCAGCGTGGGTGATTACCGCGACCTGCCCACCGTACTCGCCTTCGCGAAGACCGTCGACGTGATCACCTTCGACCACGAACACGTGCCGCAGGAGATTCTGCGTGAGCTCGTGCGGGAAGGTGCCACCGTGCATCCCGGCCCCGACGCCCTGCTCTACGCCCAAGACAAACTGCTCATGCGCGACAAGCTCGCCGAACTCGGCCTGCCCGTGCCGGACTGGGCGCGCATCACCGATGTCGCCGGCCTGGCCGACTTTTTGAGCGACCACGGCGGCTGCGCCGTTGTCAAGACCGCCCGCGGCGGCTACGACGGTAAGGGCGTGCGCGTGGTCAGCCACGAACACGACGTCGACGACTGGTTTCTGGCGCTCGCCGAAGACGGCAACGGCGGCGCCCTGCTGGTCGAAGAGCTCGTGCACTTCAGTCGTGAGCTCGCCCAGGTTGTCGCCCGTCGCCCGAGCGGCGAAATCGCGGTCTGGCCGGTCGTGGAGACCGTGCAACGTGACGGCGTCTGCGCCGAGGTCATCGCGCCGGCCCCCCAATCCATGGGGCGTCTCGCCGAGGTCGCCACCGACATCGCCATCGCCGTGGCCGAGGGCATCGGCGTCACCGGGGTGCTGGCCGTTGAGCTGTTTGAGACAACGGATGAGCGCCTCCTCATCAACGAGCTCGCGATGCGCCCGCACAACAGCGGTCACTGGTCGATTGACGGGTCCACGACGAGCCAGTTCGAGCAGCACCTGCGGGCCGTGCTTGACCTGCCGCTCGGCGCGACCGGTGCCCGTGACCCGTGGACGGTCATGGTGAACATCTTCGGCGGACCCGCGTCAGGCTCGCTGGCCGACCGGTATCCGGCTGCTCTCGCGGAGCATCCGCTCGTGAAGGTGCACAATTACGGCAAGGCCAGCCGGCCCGGTCGTAAGGTTGGCCACGTCACCGTGGGCGGCGACGATCTCGACGAAGTTGCCTACCAGGCGCGCGCCACTGCACAAATCTTTCAGGACTGAGCAATAGGATCGACTGCGTGCCAGAGAACACCATGCCCGAAAACGCCGTGACATTCAGCGTGCCCACGACGCTGAGCGCGCCGCTCGTCGGCCTGGTCATGGGCAGCGACTCCGACTTCACCGTCATGAGCGCCGCCGCGCAAACCCTGAAGGACTTCGGGGTGGCGCACGAGGTGCAGGTTGTCTCCGCGCACCGCACCCCCGAAAAGATGCTCTCCTATGGTCGCAGCGCACAGGCTCGCGGGCTCAAGGTGATCATCGCCGGAGCCGGGGGAGCCGCGCACCTGCCCGGCATGCTCGCTGCCATGACCACGCTGCCCGTGGTCGGGGTGCCCGTTCCGCTCGGGCTGCTCGATGGCCTCGACTCGCTGCTGTCGATAGTGCAGATGCCGGCCGGTGTGCCGGTCGCGACCGTCTCCATCGGCGGGGCGACGAATGCCGCGCTCATCGCGATCAAAATTCTCGCCACGAGCGATGACACCCTGCGGCTGAAGCTCGAAGAATATTCCGTACAGCTCGCAGACCTGGTCGAGCAGAAGAACCGAAACCTGCAAACGCGATTATGAGTAGCGCGACAAGCCGGGGCAGTGCGACAAACCAGGGCAGGGTGACAGACCCGATCCGGCACCCGAATGTGGGCTCCGCACGCATTATGACGACGCGTGCGTGGTGGCTTGTGGTTCTGAATTTTGTTCTCCCCGGTTCGGCCCAGGTCCTCGCCGGCAACCGACGGCTCGGCCGCTTTGGCCTTGGCGCCACCCTCACTCTCGTGGTCCTCGCGATCACCGCCGGCGCCGGCTACCTGTTCTGGCCCGAAGTCGTGCTCACCGTGTTCACCAACAGCATTGGTTTGTGGGCCGCCGCCGCCGTGTTTGCGTTCTACGCCATCACCTGGCTCGTGCTCACTATCAACACCCTCAGCCTGATCAACCTGATCAAGGCCGCGCCCGGCGCCCGTCCGCTCATTGCCGCGTTCTCGGCGGCGCTCATGGTCATCGTCTGCGGCACCGCCGGCTATGGCGCGTTCGTCGCCACATCGGCGAGCGGATTTCTCTCCTCCGTCTTCGTCGCCGGGCCGAGTGAACCTCCGGTCGACGGCCGCTACAACATTCTGTTGCTCGGCGGTGATGCCGGCGCCGACCGTGACGGCCTGCGCCCCGACAGCATCTCGGTGGTCAGCATCGACGCGTCGACCGGCCAGGCCACGACGATCAGCCTGCCGCGTAACCTCGAAGACGTGCCGTTCTCGAAAGGGTCGGCGCTCGGCAAGCTGTACCCCAAGGGCTATGGCTCCATCGACGGATGCGACGTGTCGGCGTGCATGCTCAACTCCATTTATACGGAGGCCGAGTTGAAACGGTCGTTCCTCTACCCTGACGCTGTCGCGCAGGGGAGTAACCCGGGCATTCAGGCGACGCTCGAGGCGGCGCAAGGCATCACCGGACTCACCATTCAATACTTCGTGCTCATCGACATGCAGGGCTTCTCCGACCTCATCGATGCCCTCGGCGGCGTTGACATCGACGTGAAGAACCGGGTTCCGGTGCACACCGACGAGACTTTCACCAAGGTGTTGTTCTGGTTTGAACCGGGCATGCAGCACATGGACGGCTACCACGCCCTCTGGTTCGCCCGTTCCCGGCACGGCACGAGCGACTACGACCGCATGCAACGCCAGACCCAGATGCAGGAGGCCCTGCTCGCGCAGGCCAGCCCGGCGAATGTGCTCGCAAAGTTTCAGGGTGTAGCCGCCGCCGGCACCCGCGTCGTGAAAACCGATGTGCCCCAGGGCATGCTCGGCTACTTCGTGAACCTCGCCGCCAAGACCAAAAAACTCCCGGTCATCTCGGTGCCGATGATTCCCGAGAACGGCGTCGACCCCGAAAACCCCGACTACGTCGCCATCTCGGCCATGGTCGCCGCGGCCCTGGCCCCACCGCCCACCGCCACTCCGGCCCCGTAGCAGCCTCGTTCGAGCCCTCACACCCGTTGGTCGAGCCCATCTTCGTTGGTCGAGCTGTCGAGACCAGCCCTCGCGCGACCGTGGTCTCGAGCTCGGCCGATCACTGCGTGCCTCGCGTAAGCCGGCGTTTCCTGCTGAGAAAGCTAGTGTGTGGATACACTGAAAAAGTGAGTCTGTGCAGGGAGGCATCGATGACGAACGCCGATTTGGACGCGCGTGTCGCTGCCACGGTGCGGCGAATCCACTCGTTGGCCGGGGTGCCGCTCGTGTTTGGCGGCATCGTGCAACACCGCAGTCGACTGCAGTTGCAATATTTCGCCGGGGCAACTGTCGGCGCACTGTCGGGTGTGCAGGTCGACTCGGGGACCGGGCTCGGCGGCCACGTACTCGCGGTCAATCAGCCGATGGCCGTCGACGATTACCTCACAACCGGTCGATTCCGGCACCGGTATGACCGCTTTGTCGCGGCCGAGAACCTCCACGCCATGGTCGCCGTTCCCGTCATCGTCGCGCGGCGCCCAGTCGCCATCATCTACGGCGCCTCGCACGCCCAAGAGACATTCGGCTCGAAAGTCTTTGACGTCATGGTCGCCGAGGCGCGTGCACTCGAACAGCGCATCGCCGTTGATGCGGCGCTCGCGGAGCGAGCCGAGGAGGCGATCATTCTGGCCGAGGCGCCACACGGGGTGGCAATCGAGGAGATCTACAGCGAGTTGCGCGTGCTGGCAGCCTCGATCGCCGACGCGCCCACGCGGGCCGCGGTGCTGCGGGCCTGCGGGCGCATGATCGGGCGTGAGGGCGCGACATCCGTTCTCACGGCCCGCGAGGTCGACGTCGTGGCTGAGGTAGCGCTCGGACGGTCGAATGCCGACATCGCCGAGCGCCTGGGCCTGGCGCCGAATACGGTCAAGAGCTACATGAGAACGATCATGCAGAAACTGCAGTCCAACACCCGCTACGAAGCGGTGCGTGCGGCTCGACAGCAAGGCCTGCTGCCCTGATACCTACTTGGGAGGGTGCCCGGCCGGCGCCGACTGCGCCAGCCTGTACCCAAACCTCATCGGCACAGCGCTGTGCAACCTGAAGTCGTTCGCCTGCGCTCTGCCCCGAAAGACGGAGCCCCCATGGCCACTGTGTTGCAGACCAGCCAGCCGAGCACGACAACCGCCCGCTCGTCACTCTCGTACAGTCAGGGTGTCTCAACCGTGCCGCTGCTCGGCGAGACAATCGGCCAAAACCTGCGCCGTATCGCTGCCCGCTGGCCAGAAACGGATGCCGTCGTCGACGTTCCCTCAGCGACACGCCTGACTTATCACGAATTTGATCGCGCCGTCGATGACCTCGCACGCGCTCTCATCGCCGGCGGACTGCACCGCGGTGACCGGGTCGGAATCTGGTCGCCGAACACCCTGGAATGGGTGGTTCTGCAGTACGCGACCGCCCGAGCCGGCGTCATTCTGGTGAACATCAACCCCGCCTATCGTTCCCATGAGCTCCGCTATGCGCTGGAGCAGTCCGGCTGCCGCTGGCTGTTCACCGTCGAAGAGTTCAAGGGCAGCGACTACCGGGAGATGATCCGTGCGGTCGGTGGGCAGCTGCCCGCGCTGACTCGTTTGGTGTTCATCGGCACGAGCGACTGGCCTGAGCTGGTGGAGCAGGGTCGGGGGCACGACCTGGCCGCTCGCGAAGCCCAGTTGACCTTCGACGACCCGATCAATATTCAGTACACCTCGGGAACGACCGGGTTTCCAAAGGGTGCGACGCTGACCCACCACAACATTCTCAACAACGGCTTCTTTGTCGGTGAAGGCACCCGATACACCGCGCAGGATCGGGTCTGTATCCCGGTGCCGTTCTACCACTGTTTCGGCATGGTCCTCGGGAATCTGGCCTGTACGACGCACGGTGCCACGATCGTGATACCGGCTGCATCGTTCGACGCGGAGGCGACGCTGCGCGCGGTTGAGCTGGAGAAGTGCACCTCGCTCTACGGCGTTCCGTCGATGTTCATCTCCGAACTCGCCCTGCCGAACCTCGCGAGTTTTGACCTATCGACGTTGCGCACGGGAATCATGGCCGGTTCGCCGTGCCCGGTTGACGTGATGCGGCGCTGCATCGACGAGATGAACATGAACGAGGTCACGATTTGTTACGGCATGACCGAGACCGCGCCGGTGTCGGCGCAGACCGCCGTCGATGACCCCCTGGCCAAGAGGGTCGGCTCGGTAGGGCGCATCCACCCGCATATCGAGGTGAAGGTGATCAACCCCGAGACGGCCCTGCTCGTGCCCCGGGGTGAGCCGGGGGAGCTGTGCACACGCGGCTACTCGGTCATGCTCGGCTATTGGAACGAACCGACCAAGACAGCGGATGCCATTGATGCCGCAGGGTGGATGCACACCGGCGACCTGGCCACGCTCGATGACGAGGGGTATCTGAACATTGTCGGGCGCATCAAAGACGTCATCATTCGCGGTGGCGAGAACGTCTACCCGAGTGAGATCGAAGAATTTCTGTACACTCACCCCGACATTCTTGATGTTCAGGTGATCGGTGTGCCCGACGCGCATTACGGCGAAGAGGTCATGGCCTGGGTGATTCTGCGTGAGGGAGCCTCGCTCGAAACCGAGGAGCTGCGCGCGTTCTGCCACGATCAAATCGCCCACTACAAGATTCCCCGTTACGTGCACGTCACCGACGCTTTTCAGATGACGATCACCGGCAAAGTGCAGAAGTACCTGATGCGTGAGCAGTCCGTACTTCTCCTCGGACTGCCCGCCGCATCGGCCACCGCGTGAGGTTCACCCACGCTGCTTGGCCGCGCTGGGTTTCATTCGGCGTTCGATGCCGGAAGGGGTTGCTCTGCACCACTTCGGCGAAAAGAGAACTTCTTGTGCCCGAAGAAGCTCAGCACCGTCGTCACCACGAGAATAATCAGCTGCGCGATCAGCGGCGGTACGTGGGCCACTTCAACCAGCAGCGGCAGCGCGGCCGCGTTGATGCCGATCGCCACCAGGTAGACGCTCACGAACCGGGCAAAGTCTCGCAGCAGGTGGCCGTGCACGGGAAATACGAACCGCCGGTACAGCACGAAGGCGAGGGTGATGCCAACCACGTACGACAGGGCGAGGCTCAGCAGATAGCCGAGGTGCACCCCCGCAAAAATCCACAGCGTGAAGGCTGAAAAGACCAGATACCCCACGATCGTGTTCGTGGCGCCGACCGCGAGAAACCGAACGCGCTGGTCTCCCACAAGTCGGCCGATGACGGTGCGCATGGGCTACAGATCCGCGTGCAGCTGCCAGACCCGTTCGGCGGAGTCCCGCCAGCTGAACGCCCGTGCCCTGTCTCCACCGAAGATGCTCATGCGGTTGCGCAGCACGCTGTCGCCGAGCACCCGGTTCACCGCCTCAACGAGCCGCGCCGGGTAATCCTTCCCGTTCGAGCGCTCCACCGCGACGCCGGCGTCACCCGCCGCTTCGACCAAAGCCGGGGCGTCAGAGTGAACGACCGGTGTGCCAAGTAGGAATGCTTCAATGATCGGCAGCGCGAAGCCTTCTTCCAGGCTCGGATAGACGAACACGCTTGCCCGGGCAATCACCACCGCCAGATCCGAGTCGCTCAGCCCCGACAACGCGCGCACGCGCCCCGGCGTCAGCCCGGCTTCATCGGCGACCGAGGCCAGGTCCAGCTCACCCCAGGTATCCGGCCCGAGCACGATCAACGGCAGGTCCGGCGCGCCCGGCAGCCCGAGCGCCGTGATCAGCGCCGTCACGGCCTTGCGCGGGTCCAGCGACCCCGAGGTCAGAATGTATTGCGACGGAAGCCCCAGAGCCTGCAGGCGCTCTTCCACGAGGGGAATAGCCGGCAGCATGAGCCCGCGGCCCACGGCGCCGCCGATCACGCGTACCCGGTCGCCCAGGTCCATGATCTCGGTCAGCTGCCGCGCCACGGCGTGGCTCGGTACGACAATCGCGTCGGCGTGCTTGCGGGCGCGTTTGAGCATGCCTTTGGTCCACGCCACGGTTGCTGGGGTCAACGACGACGGATGCGTCCAGGCCAGCACATCGTGCAGGGTCACCGCAATCTGGGTGCCGTCCTCAGCACGGTTGTGACGGCGCAGCGGGGCGAGTAATCCCGGCGCATGAATCAGGCCGGTGCCCGACGACGCGGTCACGCCGAGGGCCCACGCCGCGGCCAGCTCGCGGCGGGCCAGCGTCGTCTTGTGCAGGTTGGCCAGGCCGGGCAGCGCGGCCTCAATCAGTTCATACTGTGCGGGCGGCGACGACGAGACGATACCCTCAACGTTGCACTCGGCCGGCGCGGTCGCAATCAGCGCGCGGGTGAGTTCCTCGGTGTAACGCCCGACGCCGCCCGGAACCGGGGCGACCATCTGGTCGACGATTACCCGCAGAGTGATCATGCTGTCTCGAAGACCCCCGCAGCGAAGGCGGCGGCCTGGGCGTCCTGCCAGCTGCGCATCGGCGCGAGGCCGGCGGCAGCCCAGGAGGCGTGGCCGAGCACCGAATAGGCCGGCCGCGGCGCGGGCAGCACAAAGGCCGAGCTATCGGTGGGCAGTACGCGTTCCGGGTCGAGTCCGGCCAGGGCAAACACGTCGCGGGCCTGGTCGAACTTCGACGCGACGCCGGAATTCGTGCCGTGGTAGGTGCCGGCGGGCGCATCGGAGTCGAGCAGCAGCACGATCTGCGCGGCGAGATCCACCGTCCAGGTGGGCTGGCCGACCTGGTCGTTGACGACGCTCAGGCTGTCCCGCGCGGCAGCGAGCTTCAGCATGGTCTTGGCGAAGTTCGGGCCGTTCTTGCCATACAGCCAGGCGGTGCGCACGATGTAGCTGCGCGCGCCGGTCTCCGCCAGCACGAAGTCTTCGCCGGCGGCCTTGGTGCGGCCATAGGCCGAGATCGGGCTGTGCGGAGTGTTCTCGGTGTAGGGCGTGGTGGCGCTGCCGTCAAAGACATAGTCCGTCGAAATCTGCACGAGCTTTGCATGCAGAGCGGATGCCGCCGCCGCGAGGTTACGCGGCCCCACCGCGTTCACCTGGTAGGCCTCGTCTTCGTTCGTTTCGGCGTCGTCGACCTTGGTGTACGCGGCGGCGTTGATGATCACGTCGTGGCCCAGGGCGGCGGCCCGTACCGCGTCAAGGTCGGTCACGTCGAGGTCGTCGCGGCCGAGAGCCGTCACCTCGCGGCCAGCCAACGCCGTCTGCAGGTCGCGCCCCAGCATGCCGGTCGCGCCGGTAATCAGATAGCGGGTCATGCTAGTTCAGCGCCGCACGGGCCTTGAGCGGTTCCCACCACTGGCGGTTGTCGCGGTACCACTGCACGACGTCGGCGAGGCCCTGCTCGAACGAAACCTCGGGGGCGTAGCCGAGTTCGGCCTGAATCTTTGAGATATCCACCGAGTAGCGCAGGTCGTGGCCGAGACGGTCAGCGACGCGGTCAACGTATGACCAGTCCTTGTCGGTCGAGTCGAGCAGCAGCTGGGTGAGCTCCCTGTTGGTCAGCTCGGTGCCGCCGCCAATGTTGTAGATCTCGCCGGCGCGGCCGCCGACGAGCACCATGGCGATAGCGCGGGTGTGGTCGTCAACGTGCAGCCAGTCCCGAATGTTGTTGCCCTCGCCGTAGAGGGGAACGTGCAAATCGTCGATCAGGTTGCTCACGAACAGCGGAATGACCTTTTCGGGAAAGTGGTACGGGCCGTAGTTGTTGCTGCAACGGGTGATCGACACGTTGAGGCCGTGGGTGCGGTGGTAGCTGCGGGCGAGCAGGTCGCTGCCGGCCTTCGAGGCGGAGTAGGGGGAGTTGGGCTCGAGCGCGCGTTCTTCGTTCCAGGAGCCTTCGGCAATCGAGCCGTAGACCTCGTCGGTGGAGACGTGAACGAACCGGGCCAGTTTGTGGCGCAGCGCGGCATCGAGCAGCTGCTGCGTGCCCAGCACGTTGGTTTCCACAAAGATCGTCGAGTCCATCACGGAACGGTCCACGTGGCTTTCGGCGGCGAAGTGCACAACCGCGTCGAGCCCAGGAAACAGGGTGTCGAGCAGCTTGCCGTCGCGAATGTCGCCGTGCACAAAGGAGTAGCGCGGTGACTCGGCGATCGGAGCGAGGTTTTCAAGGTTGCCCGAGTATGTCAGTGCGTCGAGCACGACGACCTCGGCGCCCTCGAGGCCCGGATATTTGTCTTCAATCGTGCGTCGAACAAAGTTGGAGCCGATAAAACCGGCGCCGCCGGTGACGAGAATCTTCATAGAGGAGTAACCGTTCTGTTCGCTTCAGTGGCCTCCGTGATTCTACCGGACCCAAATTGGTAGACTGCCAAACGTGCAGATTCGAGAGCTCTCTATCCCCGATTCCTACGAGATCACCCCGAAGCAATTCTGTGACGACCGGGGAACGTTCCTCGAGTGGTACCGCTTCGACAAGCTCGAAGAGAAGGTCGGACACAAACTCGACCTGGCTCAGGCCAACACGTCGGTCTCCAAGCGTGGCTCGGTGCGCGGCATCCACTTCGCGGATGTTCCCCCGAGCCAAGCCAAATACGTCACCGCCGTGCACGGCGCCGTTCTCGACTACATCATTGATATTCGGGTCGGTTCGCCAACGTTTGGCCAGTGGGACAGTGTGCTGCTCGACGACACCGACCGCCGCGCCGTCTATATTGCCGAGGGCCTTGGGCACTGCTTCGTGGCGCTGACCGACAACGCCACCGTCAGCTACCTGGTCAACAGCACGTTTAGCCCGGGCCGCGAGCACGGCATCAACCCCGTCGACCCCGAGGTTGGCTTGGTCTTTCCGCCCCAAGCCGGCGAACTGCTGCTCTCACCAAAAGACACGGATGCCCCGAGCCTGGCCGAGGCCGTGGCAAGCGGCCTGCTCCCCACGTGGGCGGCAGCCCGCGCCTACTATGACATCCTCAACGACAGGAAATAACCCACTATGCGCGGAATTATTCTCGCCGGCGGTTCAGGCACACGCCTGTGGCCGATCACCAAGGGCATTTCGAAGCAGCTTATGCCAATCTATGACAAGCCGATGATCTACTATCCCTTGTCGACGCTCATGATGGCGGGAATAAAAGAGATTCTCGTCATCACGACCCCCGAATACAACGATCAGTTCCGCGCGCTGCTCGGCGACGGATCTGACATAGGCATCCGCATTGAGTACGCTGTTCAGCCGTCCCCGGACGGCCTCGCCCAGGCGTTCATCATCGGCGAGGACTTTATCGGCGACGACAGCGTCGCCCTCGTGCTCGGCGACAACATCTTCCATGGCGCCGGCCTCGGTTCAGCCCTGCGGGGAAACTATGAACTGGAGGGTGCGCGAATCTTCGCCTACCACGTCAGTAATCCCAAGGCCTATGGTGTCGTCGAGTTCGACGATAACGGGACCGCCATCTCCATCGAGGAGAAGCCGGCCAAGCCGAAGAGCAACTATGCCGTTCCCGGCCTCTACTTCTACGACAACTCGGTCATCGAGATCGCCAAGTCCATCGAACCGAGCGAGCGTGGCGAACTGGAAATCAGCACCGTTAATGAACGGTACCTGGCCGATGGCAAGCTGCAGGTGCAGGTGCTCGACCGCGGCACCGCGTGGCTCGACACCGGAACCTTCAAGTCGATGATGCAGGCCTCGGAGTACGTGCGCGTGATTGAGGACCGGCAGGGCTACAAGGTCGGCTGCATCGAGGAGATCGCTTGGCGCGCCGGCTGGATCGACTCCAAGCAGCTCGCCGTTCTCGCGGCCCCGTTGCAGAAGAGCGGCTATGGCAAGTACCTCAACGGGCTCGTCGCAGTCTGAGATTGGTCCGCTAGGACTGCGCGAAGAACTGCCCAGGATTGCAGTTGGCGAACTGTTTGGCCCGGGGAATTCCATGACACTTCGTCGTCAGGACATGCCTCGCAGCTTAATATTCCCTCTGTTGTGCTTTGGTCTGCGGGTTGCTCCGTGGCCGACCGCGTATGTTGCCATTACCGTGGTCCGTGCCGACGGGGCCGAGGTCGACGATCTCGCGGAGCAGTCGATCGTCGTCGACGACGAGGTGCACGGTGACGAAGCCTTTCGCTTCGGTGACATGTACTATCTGGCCCGACAACGAATTCCGAGGTTGATCTTATTCTGCCGGGATTTGATCGAGCCGCTTTTCGAGACGGTCCGCACCCGCGGTCCCGTGTTGCCGCAACGGCGCACGTCCGGGGTGTCATCTTCCGTGAAGTGACATAGACGACTGCGGGGGGTCTGCTGGTCGAGGGAGCGGGGGGGGTCCTTCGTGGTTGTAGTGCCAGTGGAACTCATTGCACAGCATCTGCATCTCGACTATCGCGGCGGTGGTGCCGCGGTAAACATAGAACTCTTCAAACGCGCAGTGGAAACGCTCAAGCTTTCCGTACGTCTGCGGGTGCCGGGGCCACGAGTTCAGTTGGTGCATGTTCAACCCGGTGAGGCTCTCCGGGCGGAACACCGACTTCTGCCCTTTTCTCGAGTTGAACTGCAGCCCGTTGTCGCTGATACGCTGCCGTGGTTCGCCATGCTCAGCGATCGCTGTCTCCATCGCCTTCCAAGCTGCGTGCGCGGTGAAGCGTCTGACCTCTGTCGCGCCGATCGCGTACCGGGCGTGGTCATCGAGCAGGTTAACGGATCCACACCTTCGAACCGTCGCCCCGAGCGGCCATCGTGCCGTCGATCTGCCAGCGGTCGTTCGGGCCTGGCGTTCGAAACGTTTCCATTCTTACGGCGCCCGATGCTGCTGCGAGTGGACTAGTTTTCAACCGTCGACTCTGAAGGGAATTCAACCGTCACTGACACACGTCAGTAATTCGCACCTGGCCAAGTCCGGACCGCTGTCCCCGAGTGGAGTCGGGGGCGCCGGCCCCACTCGAAGCGTGATCTAGCCTGTGGTGATCGACCAGGATCCGTTAGAGGTGATCTGGATTATCGACGGAGACGAGATCGGTGTTGTGCCCCAGTAATCGCCGATTGTGTTCACGAAAAGGTCAATTCCGGAAACCGGATCCGTTGCCCACACTACGAAATTAGATGATCCGTGGTTCGATATGGTGGCAAACGTTCCAGGATTCGTAAGAAAAACGACGTCATCTCCTGTTCCCGAAATGCTTGACTCAGCGGACCTGATCATGTCGAGGTCTAGAATCGACAGTGTCCAATGCCCGCTGGCGTGGACGACAATCTGGTCGTATTTCTGACTGTCCCAGTCCAGGAAACCGACGAGCATTCGACCAACCGGGTACGGCCCGATCTTGTTGATGAGCAGGTCATAACTCGAATTGGGTCCCTGGGCGTTGACGATCACGTTGGAGTCGCAGTCGGAACACGTGAACTCCACGATCTTCTGATCCGATGTCATGGACACAGGAATGACGGCGTCGCCTTGTCCTTGTACAACCTTGGAGGGCATCCACACGGTGATCCAAATGGGTCCAGGAGCGGATACGACCGTCTCCGTCGGCGCGGGAATCGAGTAGTCCCACGGGGCCCCGACGACGGTCGTGCAGTATGTTCCGGGAAGTAGGGAGATTCCAAAGCCGCCGTCAGACCATTGGTTGGTCGCAGTCGAGTTCTGCCACACGCCCTGACCTTGGGACACGCAGGAACCCTGGCGGATGAGGGCGGTCACGCCGTTGACGCCGTATCCCAGCGAGTTCTTGGCGACAAGGGCTCCGGAGATCGGTCCGGGAAGCCAGACCGTGACCCAATTGCCGTTTCCCGAGCTCATCTGAAACAGCGTGTTGCCGGTCGGCATGCCGTACGGGGCTGGAACAGCGAGGGTGACGATGCAGTATTGGCCTGGCGTGAGGCCGATGCCGAACGCGCCGTAGGCGCTCGGGGTGCTCCCGGTTGTGGTGCGCCACACGGCCGCCCCGGTACAGTCGCCCTGACGGATCTCGACGGTCGTCCCGGGGACGAGTTCGGAACTTTGGCCCTTGATCGAGACCGCTCCGGTCCCGATGCTCTCCGCGACCGCGGCTGTTGGGGCCACCAGCCCCAGGCCCGCAGCGAGGGCGAGCACCGCCAGAAGCGCTGTGACACGGGGGGCTGGGTTCAGCCTGGGTAAAAAAGCGCTCAACAACGTAGATTTATTGCGACGTGAATCCAACAATTTCTTCCCCTAGGTACTCGGCTGCGGAGTGTAGACACGCTTACAGTTCCAGCCTCGGACCGGCGTCGTCAACCCCCAGATCGAGCCAGTAATTCGCCTGCCGCTGCGGAAGATGTCAACCTTTATGAGTCAGTTTCTTTAGCCGGTCATTGAGTTCGTTCCTTCCTTTTCGGGTTCGTTGATCCACGTCTTCGTCGGGAATGTTGGCGGCTGCGGGAGCTTCCGAACGAAGCGTTCGGGGTGCTTGGCATAGGCGGTCGTCAGAACGCGGGCGCGGGCGTGCTGGATGGCGGGTGCGCGGCCGTGGTGGACGTTGAACGGGGTGTGCATTCCAATGCCCGAATGGCGATGTTCACCGTTGTACCAGTCGTAGAATTCGGTGCAGAATGAGCGTGCCTCGGCGAGGGTGTAGAACCGATCGGGGAACTCGGGCCGATACTTCACAATCGTGAAATGCGACTCGGAAAATGGATTGTCATTACTCGTATGTGGGCGGGAGTGCGACGTGGTCACGCCCAGGTCGGCAAGCAGAAACGCGACGGGTTTCGACGCCATCGAGGACCCGTTGTCGGAGTGGATCGTCAGCTGATCACGGCGAATGTTCTGCTTCTCGATCGTGTCGAGCAGGAGCCGCTCAGCCAGCTCGGCGGATTCCCTGGTGGCGACCATCCACCCGACGACGTACCGCGAGTAAATGTCGATAATCGTATACAAGTGGAAGTACGACCATTTGGCCGGACCCTTGAGCTTCGAGATGTCCCACGACCAGGTCATGTTGGGTCCCGTCGCGATGAGTTCGGGCTTGATGCGTGCCGGGTGCTCGGCCTGAGCACGACGCTCCCCGGTCTCGCCGTGGGCGCGGAGCAGACGATACATCGTCGCCACTGAGCACAGGTATGTGCCCTCGTCGAGGAGGATCGCCTGGATCTCCGCCGGCGCCTTATCCACGAACCGCTTGGACCGCAGCATCTCCAGAACAGCGGCGCACTCCAGCTCGGTCAGCGCGCGCGGCTGCTTCGCCGGCTCCGGCCGGGGCCGCGGCGATGACGGTGGTCTTGGCGACCGCGGGTGTTGGCGGTAGTGCGTCGCCCGCGACCGGCCCACGGCCCGGGGGGGGGCGCCCCCCGCCCCCCCCGCGGCGCCCGCGGGGGGGGGGGGGGGGGGGGTTTTTTAGGTTGTTTTTTGAGGGGGTGTGTGGGGT
>NZ_JAJAYI010000044.1 GCF_026786305.1 Cryobacterium sp. | reverse complement strand
GTCGATTACTTTGCATATTTCGGGGCAAGATGGGGTCATGACACGTGGAGCACCGGTCGAGGACATCAACGAAGACAACCTCACCATCAAGAAGCCCAAAAAGTCCGCAGCAGGCGTAGAAGCGGTGCTTGTCGCGCTCGAACGCGGCATCGCCCAGGCGGGAGTGGTGCGCACCGCCCGATCTCTCCTGCGGCTCAACCAACGCGACGGCACCGATTGTCCCGGATGCGCGTGGCCCGAGTCGCAGGGACACCGCAAGAGCGCGGAGTTCTGCGAGAACGGCGCGAAGGCCGTGGCCGAGGAGGCGACGCTTCGCACCGTCACTCCCGAATTCTGGGCGAAGCACTCGATTGCCGAGCTGGCCGAGAAGACCGAATACTGGCTCGGTAACCAGGGCCGGATCACCCACCCGGTCGTCATCCGTCCTGGCGACACCCACTACTCGCAGATCTCCTGGGACGACGCCTTCGAGCTCATCGGCGAGTCCATCCGCGCCACCGTGCCGGAGCGCACCGTTTTCTACACCTCGGGCCGCACTGCCAACGAGGCGGCGTTCATGTACCAGCTGTTCGCCCGGTCGATCGGCACCAACAATCTGCCCGACTGCTCGAATATGTGCCACGAGTCATCGGGTTCCGCGCTCAACCCGACGATCGGCATCGGAAAGGGCACCGTTTCTCTGGAGGATATCCACCAGGCGGAATTGATCTTCGTCATCGGGCAGAACCCCGGCACGAATCACCCGCGGATGCTGTCCGCCCTGGCCGAGTGCAAGGACAACGGCGGCAAGGTTGTCGCCGTCAATCCGCTGCCCGAAGCCGGCCTGTTCAACTTCAAGGATCCGCAGACCGCCTCGGGAGTGCTCGGAAAGGGCACGAACCTCGCCGACGAATTCCTGCAGATCAAGGTCGGCGCCGACCTCGCGCTGTTCCAGGCCCTCGGTCACCTGCTGCTCGAGGAGGAAGAGCGTGTTCCCGGCTCCGTCGTCGACCACGAGTTCGTCGCCGCGAACACCGACGGCATCGACGCCTACCGCGCAGCGCGGAAGACCATCGACTGGGGCGAGACCGAGACGGCCACGGGCCTCTCCAGGCTCGAGATCGCCAAGGTCGCCCAGATGATGGTCAAGTCGAAGGCGACCATCATCTGCTGGGCGCTGGGCCTCACCCAGCAGCCACACTCGGTCAACACGCTCAAGGAGATCATCAACCTGCTCCTGCTGCAGGGCAACTTCGGCAAGCCGGGCGCGGGGGCCTGCCCCGTGCGGGGGCACTCCAACGTGCAGGGCGACCGCACGATGGGCGTCTGGGAGAAGCCGAAGGAGTGGATGCTCGACGCTCTCGACAAGGAATTCGGCATCACCTCCCCGCGTGAGCACGGCCTCGACGCGGTCGACACCGTCGAGGCGTTCGAGAACGACGAGGTGGACGTGTTCATGTCGATGGGCGGTAACTTCGCGCTCGCCTGCCCCGACACAGTGGCCCTTGAGGGCGCGATGCAGCGCGTCGGCCTGACCGTCTCGGTATCCACAAAGCCGAACCGGTCGCACGTCATGCACGGACGCACCTCGCTCATCCTGCCGACGCTCGGCCGCACCGACACCGACGACAAGCATCCGGGCGGACGACAGGTTCTCTCGGTCGAGGACTCGATGTCGGTCGTGCGCACGACGCAGGGACGGCTCAAGCCGGTCTCCGAGCACCTGCTGGCCGAGCCCGTGATCGTGGCCCGCATGGCCAGGGCAACGCTCGGCGATGACCATTCCGTCAACTGGAAGGGCATGGCCGAGGATTACGACGTAATCCGCGACCACATCGCGCGAGTGCTGCCGGGTTTTGAGGACTTCAACAAGCGGCTCAAGACGAAGAATGGCTTCGTGCTACCGAACCCGCCGCGCGACACCCGCAGCTTCGCAACCGACATCGGTCGGGCACGGTTCACCGTGAGCCCGCTCGAGTACCTGACCCCGCCGGCGGGCCACCTCATCCTGCAGACCATGCGCAGCCACGACCAGTACAACACCACGTTCTATGGGCTGGATGACCGCTACCGCGGCATCTCCGGCGGGCGCCGCGTAATCCTGATCAACAAGGATGACGCGATCGACATGGGGTTCGCGGATGGCGCCATGGTCGACGTCATCAGCACGTTCCAGGGGTCGGAGCGGCGGGCCGACAAATTCAGGCTTGTGGCCTATCCGACGCCCCGCGGATGCGTCGCAGCGTACTTCCCCGAAGCGAACGCGCTCATGCACCGCGAGCTCGTGGCGCGCGAGTCGAACACGCCCGGCTACAAGGCCATGGCCGTGCGGTTCGTGGCGCATGAGGAGAAGGTGGCGTAGCTCTCGCTGGTTGAGCCGGTCGCGCAGCGACCGTGGGTGGCCTGCTCAGTCTGCTGAAACACCGTTGGTTGAGCAGGTCGCGTAGCGGCCGTGTCGAAACCCGCTGGGATGGTGGGGTGGGCCGGGCTGTGTAGGTTGGCGTGCTCCTTTCTTGCGCGATTTCGACATGGCCGCGGGCGGGCTGCTCAATCGACTCAGTCGCCGCTGGTTGACCAGGTCCCGGAGCACCTTCTGCTGGTTGAGCCTCGCGCAGCTTTTTCTGTTGGTTGAGCCTCGCGCCGTCCCTTCTGCTGGTTGAGCCTCGCGCAGCCCCTTTCTGCTGGGTGGCCCGGTCGCGGAGCTTTTTCTGTTGGGTGGGCGGCTCGTGTGGCGACTGTGTCGATGCGCGCCTGCCGGGGGTCAGGGCAGCCGTGGTGCCAGAAGTGTGCCGCCGCGTCGGGGTGTTCTGGTGGGGTCGATGGTGGCGGGTGGGGTGAACCAGGGGACGTTGTCGATGACCTGTATTGTCC
>NZ_JAJAYI010000043.1 GCF_026786305.1 Cryobacterium sp. | reverse complement strand
TCAAAGGTGTAACCGGTTCGGTTCGTCAGCGACCCGATCACCGCGCTGGTGACATTAGCCACCGTCGTGGTGCCCGTGGCCGTCGCGCCCGCACCAATGAAGGTGCGCACCGAGTAGCCCGTGATGGGTGCCGCAGCGGCGGCCGGGGCCGGGGCGGCCCAGTGCACGGTCGCCGACGCGTTCCCGGCGACCGAGGTTCCGATCACGGGCGCTCCGGCGACCACCTGCACCACGGGGGCGGTCGGTGTGACCGCCACCGACCGGGCCGAGAATGCTCCGGTGCCGACCGCGTTGATCGCGGCGACATCAAAGGTGTACCCGGTGCCATTCGTCAGCGACCCGATCACCGCGCTGGTGACATTAGCCACCGTCGTGGTGCCCGTGGGCGTCGTGCCCGCACCGATGAAGGTGCGAACCGAGTAGCCCGTGATCGGTGCCGCATTGGCGACCGGTGCCGGGGCGGCCCAGTTGACGGTGACTTGCGCGTTACCGGCGACCGAGGTTCCGATTACCGGAGCTCCCCCAACCACCTGCACCACCGGAGCCGCCGGGGTCACCGCGTTGGACGAAGCGGAGAATGCGCTCGTGCCCTCCGCGTTGGTCGCCGACACCTGGAAGGTGTAGCTGGAACCGTTGGTCAACCCGGTGACCACCAGGTTGACTGCGGTGCCGGGGGCGGTGCGCAGCGCGCCCACCTGGGCGCCGGCCGAATCGAGCACCTTCACCGCGAAGCTGGTGACGATGCCGGTTGCGGACGGGGTCCAGGCGACCGTTGCGGTGGCGTTGCCGGCGACAGCCGCACCGATCACCGGAGTTCCCGGAGCCACGGTGTCGCTGAACTGCAGGCGTTCGATGTTGCGCAGGGTGTCTGTGCCGTCGGTACCGCGGTTATCGAGAACCGTGGTGACCGATCCCGCCGAACCGAGAGTGCCGTCGCCGCCGGTCGTGGTGACCTGGTAGTCACTCGCCAGACCCGAGAACATCGCGGAGTCGATGCCGCCCGTTCCGTAGAGGATCCCGCGAACTGCCACGATATTGCCGGGGTCGACAACTCCAGCGAAGACCGCTTCCTGCAGCGTCTGCCCGGTGAGATTACCGGCACCATCGCGCAGGTACTGGCTCGCCATGGCGGTCTGCCCCGCATTGTTGACGCTGGCACTGCCGATCTCTGTCAGCGGGTCACTCGGGTTGGTCCGAACGCTCAGCCGAACATTGATATAGGCGTCACCGTCAATGATGTCATCGGCGCCACGGCCCTCGATCAGGTCGCTGCCGCCACCGCCGAGGAGGATATTGCCGTCGCCCCAGACGTTCGGGCCGGTCAGGATCGGGCAGTCGTTCGATGCCGACTGCGCGACGACCGCGCTCAACGGAGTTGCGAGTGGCGGAACCAGTGCATCCAGACCGTCAATCCGGTTCAGGCTGTCCTGATCCAGCGCGTCACAGCCGATGAAGCCGCCGCCGCCGACGGCACTGGGAACAATGTTGTCACCACGCAGGATGTCATTGAGGCCGGCACCGGAGAGCGCCTCCACCTCATTGAACTTGTCGCGGACTCCAATCTGAAGGATGCCGAGAGCCGGGAACGGGAGCGCGAGGTCCGCGTCCTGTGGCTGCGGGTCCCCGAGCCCGATCTCCCAGTCATACCCAGAACCGCCGGCGACCTTTTCGATACCGGGGCCAGCAAGACCGATGTCATCGCCGCCCTCCATGTCGTAGTCGTCGTCGCCACCCTGGCCGATGAAAATATCGGAACCGGGCCTCTGCGAGTTATCCAGGAAGAACAGGTTGCTGCTGTCTCCGATCAATAGGTCAGGCTGGTCGCCGCCCTCCAACCAGTCGTCGCCACTGTCACCGAGGGCTTCATCGATGCCCTGACCCAGAATGATGAAGTCGTCACCGGCTCCACCGAAGGTTACGTTGGCATTGGCTCCACCGTTGGTAAAGTCTTTGCCCTCGCCACCCATGATGATGTCCAGACCCGGGCCGGCATCGATCGCGTCGTTGCCGGGACCGCCCTTGGACACGTCGTCACCACCAAGGTCGGTGAGGATGTCGTTGCCTTCACCGCCGAGTGCGACATCGGCACCACCACCACCCTCGATGATGTCGTTGCCAGCACCACCCCAGAAGGTGTCGTTGTCGTTGCCGCCGAACATGCGGTTGACTCCGAGAGCACCGTTGTACACGCTCTGGCCATTGATGCCGGCCGGGTCGATGCTGTTGCGAGCGCGGTACTTGATCGTGCCGTCGGGCATGCGAATCAACAGAGCCGTTTCGTTACAGTCGGAATCCACGTCATCTGCGACCGTGTTTCCGAATGTTGCGTAGCCCGTGGCCGTTCCAGCCAGGTTCTTCAGCTCGAACTTGCAGTCGGCCGTCGCAAACGCATCCGCCTTCAGTGTGTGGGCGGGAGAGTTGCGCATGACCATCTCGGCGAACGAGTTGCCCTCGAGTTGGGTGCGCAGATTCATGCCGGGTGTGCGCGCCAGGTAGTACAGGCGGTCACCGTTCTGCAGTTCGGTGAGCTGGTTCTCGAACACGTAGTTGAACGTGGTTCCCAGCAGACCGCCGAACGGCGTCGTCACCTCGGCGAGGCCACCAATCCAGAGGTCGATGTCGTCGACTCCGGTAACCGAGCGTGTTCCGCTGTTGGCATACGCATCGGTGCTGTTCATGAACGCTGCAGCATCGACGGGTGCCACATCGCCAGCCAGTACGTCGGGGGCAACGATCAGCCGAGCGGCCTCACGCTTTCCCGCCAGGGTGGTTGCGCTGGTGATCGACGGGTGTTGTCCATACGCAGCGACGAAGTTGACCAGCGAGGTCGGGTGTTTGAGGTTCTCACCAAAGTCGACCCAGCTGATGTACGGCTTGAGCGCGCCATCGTTCGTCGAGTTGAACAGCTCCCGGCGAAGAACATTGAGCGTCGAGATGCCCTCAGAGCGCGCGCGCGTCATGTTGATTGCCGCCAGGTCGAGCGGAAGACCCAACAGGTTGTTGCGCAGGGTGTCGGTCACGAACTCATCGAGTTCTTCACCGATCTGATCGGACATGCCCATGATCACGCTGCTGGCCGCCTGTTCCGAGGTCAACTCACCGGCCGCACCGCCATCGGTGTACGCCGGAGGGTTCAGGAAGCCCTTGAGCAACGAGATGTCGTTCTTGCTCCCGCGGATGTCGTCGGACGTTCCGTAGACGCCATCGGCGCCGACCCGGTCCTCGTTCGTGCGCGAGATCGTCTCGGTCAACATGGAGTGGCCGAAGCGGTACACTGCGTGAGCGAACTCGGCCTTGATGGCCGGGTTGATCTCGGTCTGGGTGAAGGCAAACGGCTGGAAGGGGTTGATCCCCGGCTGAACCTTGCGCGCAAACTCTTCAAAGACGAGGTGCTGGTATTCCATTTCGGTGATGAACCGAGCCGCCTGGAAGATGCGCTCACCGTTCCAACCGTCCGCTCCGCCAGCCAGCTTCCACTCGGCCAGGGCTGCGACGCCCTTGGCTGTTGTGTCGTTGGTGAGAGTGTTCTCGATGTCACCGACGAGACGGTCGTGCTCGGAGTGGAAGATCTGGTGAACCGCGGTAAGACCGATGTTCTCGTTGACCCGGCCATCCCCGGCGATGAAGTGCGCGTTGAGCATCTCATCGTCGTAGGTGCCGACCGGCTGGCTGGCGAAGTCGGCACTGGCGGTGTTGTCGAGGTCGGGCGTGCGGCCCGGCTTCGGCTCGGCATTGTGCGCGATGTCCGTCAGGAACGGAGTATTGAAATAGAGCACGTTGCTCGGCACGGGCACCGGCGCGTCGATGTTGCCTTCGACCATGCCGGTCGCTGTGACGTACATCGGCAGGTTGCGAGCGGGACCCGGGATGAACTTCCCGTAGGGGTCAACGGCCATCTGCGGAATGTTGAGCACGTCCTTGTCCTCGAGAAGGAGCCCGAGAAGGCTCGAAGCCTGTGCCTTGGTGGTGGCCCAGGTAGCCATGCCCCCAGCCGTCGGGCCAGCGGGGCCGCCGAGCATCTTGCCGGTCGAGACCGGAAAGCCAGCCGGGTTATTGACATACTCGCGCAGGAAAAGCTGGTGCGAGGCGTGCGAGGCGTATGTCTGGCTCTGGTCGACCCACGGTGAGTCGGTGTTGAGCGCGTCCTGGACGTCATCCGATGTACCGAGGATGCCGTCAGCGCCTGGCTGGTTCTGCCCACGGGTGAGCACCATGAATGCCTGATTGGCCGGAACTTCGTCGCCGTTGCCGACGATGCCGTCTGGACCGGCGACCCGGAGCGGGTCATCAGCCTGGAGCGGCACAAAAACCGTTCCACCGCCCTTCACGGTCTGGTCAATGCCGTGGTCGAAGAACTGACCGAACAGGGTGAACAGGGAGTTATACGGCGGCGAGAGGCCGACATCCGTGGTGACGTTCGGAATTGACAAGGTCTCGCCAGCCGGCACGCAGCCGGCCGGTATGCCTGCCGGCACGGCCGGCGTCGGGTCAGTCGTGCAGGGCACGATGGGGTTTCCGCCCTGAGCTCGCACGGGATATCCGGCTGCCGCGATGGCCGACGGGTTCGTGGAGGTCTGGTCAACGATCAAGTTGCTGACGATGCGGGGTTCCGCGTCGAAGACGTTGCCCCTCTTCTGCTGGTACGACGAGGGTCCGGTTGGCCCGAAGCCCGGAAGAACCGGGTCGGCGTCGCGGAACGACTTCGTGGTCAGCCGCGGGAACACCTGGTCTGCCGCACCGAAGGTCTCTTGGCCGGGCTGCAGGTTGTTACAGGAACCGTCAACGGTGCGCAGACCCAGGGAGAGGAGCGGGCTGGCAATTTGGTTGGCTCCGGTTCCCACCAGGGCGCCACAGGGTCCGGTGGCTGAGGTCGTGTTGGCGACGTGCGCCTCCGCGATCTTAATCTGCTTCAAAATGTAGGCGAGGTCCGAGGCGGTAACCGCGAAGCCCTGGCCGACCGGGGCAACGATGGCACTGGCGCTGATCGCGGTGGCCGAAAGACCCAGGCCGGCGTAAAGAACCACGGCCATGCCGGCGGCGACCATGCGGGTCATCCGGCTAAAGGGGGATCTCCTGGCGTGCTTGGCAGGCGGGCTACCGTGCATTCCCGGCGTTCCTGCTCCTCGGGCCGTTGCGCCCTTGACCGGATTTCCCTTAATCGGACTCATGACACACCTATCTCTACAGAGCGAGTGAATGCTGCAAGCGTGCAAGGAGGGCCTTATGGAAACCTTGTGCCCTCAGGCGCCGTGCTGTCATCGCGGCGCACCGGCCCGCCTCGCGGAGTGCGCGGGGCAACGCGTGGGATTTCGTGATAATTTCGGCAGACTATGCCTGAGCCCACGCCGCACGCCCCGAACGACACCGGCCTTCGCCCAGCGGATGCCCACTCCCGCGTTGAGGTAGCCGATATCGCGGTGCGGCTGTTTCAGAGCGGCGGGTACGAGGCGACAACGGCGACCGACATCGCCGCAGCTGCCGGGGTGTCCCGCAGCACCTTCTTTCGGCAGTTCGGTTCAAAAGACGATGTGATCTTCGCCGACCACGACGAACTGCTCGAGCAGATCTCGGGGTATTTTGCGCAGGAGCATGCTGACCCGTGGCTCGCGGTGTGCGAGGCGGCTGCGCTCGTTTTTGAACGCTTTCGGGAGAGGCTCGAGGTTGTGCGCATGCGCGACCTGCTCGTGCGGCAGACGGTCGTGCTGCGCGATCGTGAAACCGTGATGGTGTCACGGTATGAGAAGGTCTTTGCCGCGTACCTGCGGGGGGCGCTGCCCGAGATCAACCCGCTCACCGCCATCCGCTTTGCTGCGGCGGTGACGGCCACCCACAACTTTGAGTTGCGTCGGTTGATTCGCGGGGCCGCGGGAGTCGGGCCAGCCGAGCTCGCGGCCGAGCTCGCCGAGGTGCGCCGGCTGTTATCACCGGCGGCCGTGGCGGACGACCGGGCCTCCGACCTGATCGTGGCGGTGTTTCCGGCGTCCGCTTCGGTGGAGGAGATCGCCCGAGCCGTGCAGGAGCGGTTGCGCGACGCGCAGCTGTAGCGGGTTGGGGTGGCCGGGTTGGTCGTCTCAGCTGAGTTCGCGCGGGGGTTGCGCTGCTTCGCGGGAGCTGCGCCAGGGTGCCCAGATCCCCTCCTCGACCTTCGCTGGACTTGCGCCAATTCGCGGGAGGCGCGCCACCCGCGCATCGGCGGAAGTCCCGCGCGAAGCGGATGCTCCGGCGCAAGCTCGACCTACGAGGGTGTCTCGACGAACTCGACCAACAACCTTCCGACATTGACACTCAGTCTCAGTTGACCTGAGACTGAGTGTCAGGTAGAACTGTGGCAGGGGAATTCACCCACACAGTTCGAGAAAGGCCATGATGCCCACTGACGACGTTTCCGCTCCGGCCCGGCCGGCCGCCGCGCCCGACTACGACGTGTCAGCGCCGCTGGACACCGACTACTACGGAGTGTTCGCCAATGTTCCAGCCGCCGACCGGGCGTTCTGGGCACGAGCGCGCACCTTTGCGGTGGAGACGCTCGACGAACTGAGCGAGGCCTGGGACAAGGCCGAATACCCTCTGCACCTGGCACGCCGCCTGGGTGAGCTCGACCTGCTCACCGATGGTGTCGAGGGTCCGGGGCTCACCCCGATGTCTCCGCTCGCCGCCGGCCTGGTGAACATGGAAATCTCCCGAGGTGACGGCTCAATGGGCACCGTGGTGGCCGTGCAGGGCGGACTCGCCCTGCGCAGCATTGCCATGTTCGGAAGCGACGAGCAGAAAGCCACCTGGCTGGTTCCGCTGGCTCGCGCCGAGAAGCTCGGTGCCTTCGCCCTGACCGAACCCGACCACGGATCGGACTCGGTGGGCCTGGAAACCACCGCGCACCGCGACGGCGACGAATGGGTCATCAACGGCGAGAAGAAGTGGATCGGCAACGGCTCGGTCGGCGACGTCACCGTGGTCTGGGCCCGCGACGACGACGGCAACGTACGCGGCTTTCTGGTCGACCAGTCCCTGCCCGGCTACCACGGCGAGACGATGCTCGGCAAGGGCTCGTTGCGCGCCGTGCACCAGGCTCGCATCACCCTCGACAACGTACGCGTGCCGCTCGATGCCGTGCTGCCCGGCGCCCGCACCTTCAAGGACACCGCCCAGGTCTTGTTCGCCACCCGGCTCGGCGTCGCCTGGTCAGCGCTCGGCCACGCGACGGCAGTGTTTGAAGCCGCCCTTAACTACTCGCAGCAGCGGGTGCAGTTCGGCAAGCCGATCGCCGGATTCCAGATCGTGCAGGAGCGCCTCACGCTCATGCTCTCCGAGCTCACCTCGATGCAGCTGCACTGCATTCACCTGGCCGGGCTCGACGCGGCCGGTACGCTCCGCCCCATCCAGGCCAGCCTGGCCAAGTTCCACAACACCCGTGCAGCACGCAATCTCGCGTCCATCGCGCGCGACATGCTCGGCGGCAACGGCATCCTGCTCGAGAACCATGTCATTCGACACCTCGCCGATATCGAATCGATCCACACCTACGAGGGCACCGAAAGCATCCAGTCGCTGCTCATCGGTCGCGATCTGACCGGGGTCAGCGCCTTCCACTGAGTTCGACCCCCGCGGCCACGCGTTGGTCTGGCTCGACGAGACCATAATGTGCTCTCGACACACTCGACCAACGAAAATCAGGGGAGCGAACTAGGATTATTTGGATGACTGTGCAACCTTCGGACCCTGCTGTGCCCACTTTCGCCCCCGACGCGTTCGTGCGGGTGCGCGGCGCCCGCGAGAACAACCTGCGCGATGTGAACGTCGACGTGCCCCGGGATGCCATCGTCGCGTTCACCGGGGTCTCGGGCTCCGGAAAGTCATCCCTCGCCTTTGGCACCATCTTCGCCGAGGCGCAGCGACGCTTCTTCGAGTCGGTTGCGCCCTACGCCCGCCGGCTGATTGCGCAGGGGCACACCCCGCACGTCGACGAGATCACCGGGCTGCCCCCGGCCGTTGCCCTCCAGCAACGCCGGGGAACGCCCAGTTCCCGTTCGAGCGTTGGCACGGTCACGACCCTCTCCAACTCGCTACGCATGATGTATTCCCGTGCCGGCATATATCCAGCGGATGCGGCCGGCCGCCTCGAATCCGACTCCTTCTCGCCGAACACCGCGATGGGGGCCTGCCCGCGCTGCCACGGCCTGGGCATGGCGCACACCGTCAGCGAGGCGTCGATGGTGCTCGATGCCACGCTGAGCATTCGCGACGGCGCCATCGCCGCCTGGCCCGGTGCCTGGCAGGGCAAGAACCTGCGCGACATCGTCGCCGTACTCGGTTACGACATCGACCGGCCCTGGCAGGACCTGTCCCGCGCCGACCGCGACTGGATTCTGTTCACCGAGGAGCAGCCGGTGGTGGAGGTCGTGCCGCAACGCGACCGCATCGCCAAGCCCTACCAGGGCCGATTCTGGAGCGCCAAGAGTTTCGTGCTGCACACGCTCGCCGACAGCAAGAGCCCGAACGTGCGGCAGCGGGTACTGCGCTACGTCGACACCGGCCCCTGCCCGGACTGCGCCGGAAGCGGGCTGAAGCCCGAAGCCCTCGCCGTCACGGTGGCCGGGCACTCGATCGCCGCGCTTAATGCGCTGCCCATGACGGCCCTGGCCGATATCCTGCGCCCGATCGCAGCAGTCGGCGGCACTCCGGCTTCGTCGGAGGTGTCCGTCACCCTGGCCGGCGACCTGCTGCGCCGCATCGACGTGCTGCTCGAGCTGGGCCTCGGCTACCTGGCCCTCGGCCGGTCGACCCCCACGCTCTCCCCGGGAGAGATGCAACGGCTGCGCATCGCCACGCAACTGCGCTCGGGGCTGTTCGGCGTCATCTACGTGCTCGACGAGCCCTCGGCCGGCCTGCACCCGGCCGACGCCGAGCCCCTGCTGCTCGTGCTCGAACAGCTCAAGTTGTCGGGCAATTCGGTCTTCGTGGTCGAACACAATATGGACGTCGTCGGGCGCGCCGACTGGGTCGTCGACGTCGGACCCCGGGCCGGCGAGGGCGGCGGTGAGGTGCTCTACAGCGGGCCGACCGCCGGCCTGGCCGAAGTGAGCGATTCCGTGACGCGGCAGTATCTGTTTGCGGATGACCGCGAGCCGGTGGCGCGGGCAGAGCTGCGACATCCGCTCGGCTGGCTGGGCCTGACCGATATCAGTCGGCACAACCTACAGGGTCTCGACGCGCAGATTCCACTCGGCGTGCTCACGGCGGTCACCGGCGTGAGCGGCTCGGGCAAGTCAACCCTGGTCAGCCAGGTACTCGCTGAAGCGGTCGGGCAGCACCTGCACCCTGACCCCGACGACGCGCCCCTCCGTGATCTCGGCGACCCCGACACCGACGTCGAATTTGCCGAGCGGATGCCGGTGGCCGCGGTGACCGGGCTCGAGGCCGTCGATCGGCTGGTGCAGGTGGATCAAAAGCCGATCGGGCGCACGCCGCGCTCCAACCTCGCCACCTACACCGGCCTGTTCGACGCCGTGCGAGCCACCTTTGCCGCCACCGACGAGGCTCGTGCCCGCGGCTTCACCGCCTCACGGTTCTCGTTCAACGTTGCCGGCGGCCGCTGCGAGACCTGCCTCGGTGAGGGATTCGTGGCCGTCGGACTGCTCTTTCTGCCGGGCAGCTACGCGCCCTGCCCCGACTGCGGGGGATCGCGCTACAACCCCGAAACTCTCGAGGTGACCTACCGCGGCAAGAGCATCGCCGACGTGCTCGGTCTCACCGTAGATGCCGCTCTGGTCTTTCTCACCGACGTGGCCGTGGCGGCACGCAGCCTCGAGACCCTGCGCGAGGTGGGCCTGGGGTATCTGCGCCTGGGGCAGCCGGCCACCGAACTCTCCGGCGGGGAGGCGCAGCGCATTAAACTCGCGACCGAACTGCAACGCGCCCGCCGCGGTCACACACTGTACCTGCTCGACGAGCCGACAACGGGGCTGCACCCGGCCGATGTCGAGCTGCTCATGCTGCAGCTCGGGCGCCTGGTCGACGCCGGCAATACCGTGGTTGTGGTCGAACACGAAATGGACGTGGTGGCCGCCGCCGACTGGGTGATCGACCTCGGCCCCTCCGGTGGTGACGACGGCGGTCGCATTGTCGCGGCCGGCACCCCCACCACCGTGGCCGCCCACCCCACCAGCCGCAGCGCACCGTACCTGGCGCGTCGCCTCGCCTCGCTGAGTGAGTCCTGATGGTCGGAGGCGATGAGGGATCGTCTGTGGGGTATTCCGAGGAGCCGGTTGTGCCAGATCCGGCGGCGAGGGGCCCGGCAGCCTGGCTGACCCCATAGTCCCAACCGCATTGCCGCGGAGGGGTGGGGAACATTCCCGTCAGATGCTTGCTGGCGTAGCGGATCCATTTGCGCCACCGAAGCGATGCCGAGCGGGTGTTGGGCGATGAGGACTCACTCATCTGGCCTTCAGCGCATGCGTTGGGCCAGCACCGCAGGGTGATCGCTGGGCAGTCCGTGCCGTCGGCCGCCCTGCAGCAGCACGACGTTCTTCTTCTCCCAGTCGCGGAGCGCCTGCCGGAGCGAGTCGATCGCGGCGCTCTCTGCGCAGGTGCCGGCCGTACGGCCGCAGGAGCACTTCGTGGGCCGGGCCGGGTCGTCATGGTGCAGCGCGTCCATGCGCCACAGGCCAGCCATCGCCCAATCGATCTGGCGGTGGGCAAGCTCCGTGTTGCGTTCGGCGCGCTTGACCAGGTTGTTCTGCAGCAGGCCACGCACCCCGTCGATCCCCGCCGAGAACTGGCCGGCAACGAGCGCACTGAGCTCAACGACCTGGTCGCGCAGTGCGGTCAGGTCTGTATCTCGGGCGACGAGTAAGGCATCCGTCTCTGTGATGTACCCCTGGTGAGCGGTTTCGGCGGCCGCCCACCTCGCGGCCCACAACCGCACATGCTCGAGGTCGCGGCGCTCGCTCTTTTCGGCTGAGAGGTGGTGCACGCAGAGCGTGCAGACCACCTGGTCGCTCAGCGACGTGAAGTGAAAGGGCTGCGGCGCGAGGCAGCACAGGCAGGCCACTTCCAGGTCGACGTGCAGCGGATGCGCATGCGTCACTGTTGATCCACCTCACTGTTGTCCTTCGAGAATACCCGTGCCGCGGTCACGTCCCAGGACCGCATGTGCATTTCTGCACGGCCCCCCTGCGGGAAAGGTCTTTGACAGTCTTGGTCTCAGCCCACAGGCTGAGACCAGCCAGACGATGTGCCGCCGCGCGCAGTTGCGATGTGAGCCGCGACTGCCAGGCACGTTGTGTCAATGAGGACACGAGGGGGAATCCCATGAGCACGAAGAGATCCGACACGGGAAATGACGTGCAATCATCCGGCCTGAAGAAGGTCGTCGCGGCCTCCATGGCCGGCACGGTCGTCGAATGGTACGAATTCTTTCTCTACGCATCGGCGGCCACCCTGGTGTTCGGCACCCTGTTCTTTCCGAACGCGGGCAGCGAACTCGAGGGCATCATCGCGGCGTTCGCAACCTATGCGGTCGGGTTCCTGGCTCGCCCCATCGGCGGCATCGTTTTTGGACACTTCGGTGACAAATTCGGTCGCAAACGCCTGCTCCAGTTCAGCCTCGTACTTGTCGGCGTCGCCACATTCCTGATGGGCTGCCTGCCGACATTCCAGCAGATCGGCTACCTAGCACCGGTTCTCCTCGTACTCCTGCGCTTCATTCAGGGCTTCGCGGTCGGCGGCGAATGGGGCGGTGCCGTGCTGCTCGTCGCCGAGCACAGCCCAGAGAAGTCGCGCGGATTCTGGGCCAGCTGGCCCCAGGCCGCCGTGCCCGGTGGAAACCTGCTCGCTACCGCCGTACTCTTCGTGCTCTCCAGCACCCTCTCCGATGAGGCTTTCCTGAGCTGGGGCTGGCGCGTCGCGTTCTGGCTCTCCGCCGTCATCGTGCTCGTCGGCTACTACATCCGCACCAAGGTCAGCGATGCCCCCATCTTTCTCAAGGCGCAAAAAGAGGTCATCGCCGGCGACAAGCGTTACGGCATCGTCGAGGTCTTCCGTCGCTACCCGCGCGGAGTATTCACCGCGATGGGATTGCGTTTCGCCGAAAACATTCTGTACTACCTCGTCGTGGTCTTCTCGATCACCTACCTGAAGATCATCGTGGAGATGGACACCTCCCGCGTTCTGCTGCTCCTGCTCGTCGCCCACGCCCTCCACTTCACTGTCATTCCGTTCGTCGGCCGTCTCTCCGATCGAGTCGGGCGCCGCCCGGTGTACTTCGCGGGCGCCGTGCTGGCCGGCACCTGGGGCTTCTTCGCCTTCCCCATGATGGACACCGCGAACGATTTCATCATCATCATCGCGATCATGATGGGCCTGCTGTTCCACGCTCTGATGTATGCCGGCCAGCCGGCCATCATGGCCGAAATGTTCCCCACCCGCATGCGCTACTCCGGCGTCTCGCTCGGCTACCAGGTCACCTCGGTCATCGCCGGTTCGATCGCCCCGATCATCGCCGTCAGCCTGCTCTCCACCTTCGATTCCTCGGTGCCGGTGGCCATCTACCTCGCGGCAGCCTGCCTTGTGACGGCCCTCGTCGTGCTGACCCTCAAAGAAACGCGCGGCCTGTCACTGCACGACATTGACGCAGCGGATGCCGCAGCGGATGCCGCAGCTACGGCGGATCATGCCGCCCAGGTCTCCGACCTCGGCGGGGCGTCCCGCCGATAGCCCGTGCAACGGCGGCCCGATCTCCTTATCGGGCCGCCGTTGTCGTGCCGTGCCACGCTTTCGGCCCGATCAGGTTGCGAGACTCACGCGGTGCATCAGTCGGAGAACGCATTCGGGCGATGCGCGATCTCGAGGGTGATCGCCTCGATCGCGGCGCGTACCACGGGAGAGCGCAACGATTCGGCCCGCACGACCGCCCAGATCGGCAACTGGCGCTGAAAGTCGTCGGGCAGCACCGGAACGAATTCCGGCCGATCGTGCACGAGAAAGTTCGGCAGGAGTCCGATTCCAGCGCCCGCCTGCACCGCCTCCAGTTGGGCGAACAGGCTGGTCGACTGAAATGTCGTGGCGGGCTCCGGTAACTGCGACGACCGGTAGCCGAGGTCGGTCACGAGCAGTGCGCTCTCGACATAGGAGACAAAACTGTGCGACTGGATGTCATCGAGGGACTCGGGTATACCCCGGCTGCGCAGGTACTCGCGGCTGGCATACAGCCGCAAGAAATAGTTGGTGAGAAACATCGCCTGGGCATTGTTGACGTCGTTGCGCCCGGCCACGATCTCGAGGTCAACGCCCGATCGATTCTGGCTCACCTTGCGGGTGGCGCTGAACATTTCGATATTAATGAGCGGATGGCCCTGCTGCAGCTTCACGAGCGCCGGCGTCACGATCTCGGCCCCGAACCCGTCGATCGTGCTGATGCGGAACAGCCCCGACAGCGGGTCGGTCTGGCTGATCGCCGTGGTGAGGGCCCCGAGCCTGTCTTCGATCGCTTCGGCCGCGTCGACGGCGTGCCGACCCAGCTCGGTGAGTTCCCAGCCGTGCGGGCTGCGCTCGAGCGTGCGGCCACCCAGCTCCTGGTCGAGCGAGAGGATGCGCCGCGAAATGGTCGTATGGGTGGTGCCGAGCGCCTCGGCGACCGCATTGAACCGGCCCAGCCTGGCCACGGTGAGCAGCACGAGCAGGTCATTCGGGCTCGGAAGCTGGTGTGAACTCACTGATCCGTCCTTTCGAGAATGTGCATCTGCGCACATACCCCCTGTGAAATATTGCCTTGATTGCACTCTATCCGGCTGCGAGGCTGGGAGCAGCACACAGGCAAAGGAGCTTCGTCATGGCAGTAGTCGCATGGATCGGGTTGGGCAACATGGGTGGACCCATGTCAGCAAATATGGTGGCCGCCGGCCATGAGGTGCGCGGGTTCGATCTGAATCCGGATGCCGTCGCCACGGCCGTCACGGCCGGAGTCACTGCCGCCCTCAGCATTGCCGACGCTGTCGCTGGTGCCGACGTGGTCTTTACGATGCTGCCCAGGGGCGAGCATGCCCGTGCGGTGTACTTTGGTAACGAGGGCGTGCTGGCCCACGCCGACACGACCACCCTGCTGGTGGATTCCTCGACGATCGACATCGACACGGCCCAGGCCCTGCACGATGCCGCAGCGGCAGCCGGCTTTCGCTTCGTCGACGCGCCTGTCTCGGGAGGCATGAGCGGCGCCACGGCCGGCACCCTCACCTTCATGATCGGCGGTGAAGCGGATGCCGTCACCACCGCCACCGCGTATATCCAGCCGATGGCCGCGAACATCATTCCGACCGGTGGCGCCACGACCGGCCAGGCGGCAAAGATCTGCAACAACCTGATGCTGTTCATCAACCTCGCCGCGACCGCCGAGGGCGCCGTTCTGGCCGAGCGGCTGGGACTGGACAAGCGGGTGTTCTGGAATATCGCATCCGTTTCATCGGGCGACAGCTGGGCGCTGCGCACCTGGTATCCGGTCAAGGATGTCGTCGAGACGGCCGCGGCCAACCGGGATTTCGCCCCGACCTTCACCACCGCGCTCGCGAGCAAAGATATCGGCCTGGCCATCGCCGCGGCCCGGGCGACCAACACCCCGCTGGAAATCGGCGAGCACGTCGCCGGGCTGTTCCAGCGGCTGATCGACGAGGGCGAGGGCGGCAAGGACTGCTCCATGATCGTCAAACTCGTCGACGGCACCCTGCAGTCGCACGCCTGAACCCGCTCAACCATCAGAAAGAGCACTTCCATGCAAACAATTCCCCACTACATCAACGGCCAGCGCGTCGAGTCGGCCGAACGATTCGGCCCCGTGTTCGATCCGGCTACCGGCGTGCAGGAGAAACAGGTCGTACTGGCATCCCGCGCGGTCGTGATCGACGCCATCGAATCAGCCGCGGCCGCCCTTCCCGAGTGGCGGGCCAGCAGCCTGGCCAAGCGCACGGCCATCTTCTTCAAGGTGCGCGAACTGCTCGCGGAGCGCACGAATGAGCTCGCCGCGATCCTCACGAGCGAGCACGGCAAGGTACTCTCCGACGCGGCCGGCGAGATCACCCGCGGGCTTGAGAACATCGAATTCGCCACCGGCCTCGCCCACATGCTCAAGGGCGATTTCTCGCAGCAGGTCTCCCACGGCATCGACGTGCACTCGGTGCGCCAGAGCGTCGGCGTCGTCGCCTGCGTCACCCCCTTCAACTTTCCGGCCATGGTGCCGCTGTGGATGATTGGCAGCGCCCTCGCCTGCGGCAACACCGTGCTGCTCAAGCCGAGCGAGAAGGACCCGTCGTCGGCCATCTTCATCGCCGAAATCTTCACCGAGGCCGGACTGCCCGCCGGCGTGCTCAACGTGGTTCAGGGCGACAAGGAGGCCGTCGACGAGCTGCTCGACAACCCCGAGGTGAAGGCGATCAGCTTCGTCGGGTCCACCCCGATCGCGAAGTCCATCTACAACCGGGCGGCCGCGAACGGCAAGCGGGTGCAGGCGCTCGGCGGCGCCAAAAACCACATGGTGGTACTGCCCGATGCTGACCTTGATATGGCAGCGGATGCCGCGATCAACGCCGCCTACGGATCCGCCGGGGAGCGCTGCATGGCTGTGAGCGTGCTCGTGGCCGTCGGCGGCATCGCCGACGACCTCGTCGCTGCGATCGAGAAGCGCATGAAAACGCTCATCGTCGGTCCCGGCACCGATCCGACCTCGCAGATGGGCCCACTCATCACCGGCGAACACCGCGATCGGGTCGCGTCCTACCTGGCCGGAGCCCAGGCAGCCGGCGCCACGATGGTCGTCGACGGCCGGGCGCAGAACTTCGACAGCGACGGCTTCTTTCTCGGCGTCAGCCTGATCGACCATGTCATCCCCGGTATGAAGGTCTACGACGACGAAATCTTCGGCCCGGTGCTCTCGGTCGTGCGCGTGGACACCTTCGACGAGGCCGTGAAGCTCGTCAACGAGCACGAATTCGGCAACGGTGTCGCCCTGTTCACCCGCGACGGCGGGGCCGCCCGGCAGTTCGAGTTCGAGATCGAGGCCGGCATGGTCGGCATCAACGTGCCGATTCCGGTGCCGGTCGGGTCATTCTCGTTCGGCGGCTGGAAGAACTCGCTCTTCGGCGACGCGCATATGTACGGGCCCGACAGCATCCGTTTTTACACCCGCGCCAAGGTCGTCACCACCCGCTGGCCCGACCCGGCCAGCTCACAGATCGACCTCGGTTTTCCGCAGATGGCCTGAACGACACGGGTCACCGACTTCTCGGGGAGCCGTGGCCGCGTTCACGCGAGCGGGTTAGGGTTTGGGGGTGCCGCCCGACTCGACTGCCAACCCCACCGCCACCCGCGAGTTCTTCGCCGGGGCCGGCATTCTTGTTCACGGCCTCAGAATGTGGATCACCTCGCCGCGCCTCATGCTGCTCGGTGCCCTACCGGCCCTCATCGTCGGCAGTGTCTATGTCGCCGGCATCGTGGTGCTCCTCGTCAACCTCGAGTCGATCGTCGTCACGATCAGTCCGTTCGCGAGCGGCTGGGGCGAGCCGTGGCGCACGAGTGTGCGGGTCGTGGCCGGCGCGGCGGTCGCGGCCGCCGGCCTCCTCTTATTGGCGTACACCTTTGTGGCGGTGACGCTGCTGGTCGGCGATCCTTTCTACGAGCGCATCTGGCGCGCGGTCGAGACCAACCTCGGCGACGCGCCCGTCGAAGCACAGCGCGGCCTGCTGCGCGGCATTCTGCATTCCGTGGCCGACGCCCTGCGGCTGGTCAGCCTCGCCGTGCTGGTCGCGATCGTAGTGCTGCTCTGCGGCCTGGTTCCCGGGCTCGGACAGCTGATCGCGCTCGTTCTCGGGGCGCTGTTGGGCGGCTGGATCCTCACCCTCGAACTCACCGGCTTCGCCTTCGATGCGCGCGGTTTCACCCTCACCCAGCGACGACGGATGCTGCGCGCACGTCGATCCCGCAGCCTCGGTTTCGGTGTGCTCACCTACGTGCTCTTCCTCATTCCGGGCGCGGCCGTCATCGTCATGCCCGCAGCGGTCGCCGGGGCGGCCCTGCTCAGCCGAGACGTTCTCGCGGCGACGAGTGCGGCCCCACCGGGCGTTTAGCGCTTGGTGTGAATGATGCGTCCGCTGCGAGCCGCAATGGCGCGAACGACGAGCGGACGTGCCCCCACCCAGATAGCGGCCGTGAACAGGATCGAGCCGACGAAAATCCACACCCCGGTCCAGCCGTCGTCATTGCGTGCCGCATACATGTGGTTGAGGTTGGCTCGGGCGCCGGTCGTGAGCACGAGAGTCACGTGCACGACGATGAACGCCACGAAAAAGATCAGCAGCGCACAGTGCAGCGTGCGCGCCACGGGCAGCGGAAAGACGTGGTCGAGCCGCCGAAACCGTGCGGACAGACCCGGTGACAGGCGCAGGCCGGTCACGAGCGCGATCGGTGCCGCTATGAAGACGACCACGAAGTAGCTGAGCAACTGCAGCGCGTTGTAGTACACCCAGCCGGTGTCGGTCGGCCAGTTGAGCGAGGCATACTGCAGGCCGGCCGACGCCGCATTGGGAAAAACATCCCAGCTGGTGGGTACGAGTCGTAGCCATTGACCGGTCGCGAACAGCAAAACGTAAAACACGACGCCGTTGACGACCCAGAGGGTGTCGAAAACGATGTGTTGCCACAGGTCGAGGGTGATGCGAATCGGGGGATTCCTGGTGCGGTACAGCCCGGCGTTCCTGCGCGTCCAGAAAATGGTCGGGCGTTTGGAGGTGCGCACCTGCCATCCGGTGCGAATGACAAACAGAATAAAGAAGGCGTTGAGCCCGTGTTGCCAGGCCAGCCAGGCCGGTATTCCGATCGGGGTGGCGGTCGGATGGGTCGAGACGCCGGGGTAACTACGACTGAAGGACTCGACCCAGGGAAGGGCGCGAATCCCGTTCGCCGCGAGAACAACGAGGGCCAGCGCAATGAGCAGGATCGGCACAATCCACACCGGCCGCAGCGTACGCAGCCAGAAGGCCCTGCGCCGAGAGGCACCCGTCGTCATCGTGATCCGTTCTCGCCCGGGCGAAGTCCCGCAGCGTCCACAAAAGGCTACTGGCCCGCCCCGCCCGGGTGTCGATCAAGGACGCGGTGGGTCACATTTCCCGCCCGGACCGCGCCTGTTCTCATCAATATAGGATTCGGTCATGAAGGTACTGGAGATAACCCAACCGGGAGGCGCCGATGTCGTTCGGTTCGCCGAGCGCGCTGAACCCACCCCCGGTCCCGGCCAACTCCTGATCGAGGTGGAGTACGCCGGACTCAACTTCACCGATGTGCTCGCGCGTCGCGGCGTGGCCGGGTATTCGACCGGGTGGCCCTTCGTGCCCGGCATGGAAGTCGCCGGTCGCGTCGTCAGACTCGGAGATGACGTCACTGCATTCGCGGTGGGTGACTCGGTTCTCAGTTTCACTCCCACTGGCGGCGGACTCGCCGAACGGGCCGTCGCCGACGCGGCGCTCACCGCGCTCGTGCCCGACGGCATTGACCTGGCCGCCGCAACGACGATTCCACTGACCTGGGCCACCGCGGTCGGTCTCGTTCAGCGATCCTGTGCGGCACCGGCCGAATCGATTCTGATCACAAGCGTTGCCGGTGGCGTGGGAGGAGCCCTCACGGTTGTGCTGTCCGGCCACGACCCGCGCATCATCGTGGGCGGCCTGGGTTCGACCGCCAAGAGCGTCGGTGCCGGTGTGGTTGCCGTGGAGCGCAGCATCCGGTTCTTTGACGAGGCGGCGGCCGTGGCCGGCGGCCCCTTCGATGTCATCTTTGAGTCAGTCGGCGGCGACGTCGCTGCGGAGGCACTGCTGCACCTGGCGCCGGGCGGGCGGCTCGTCACCTACGGGGCCGCAGCAGGTGACGCCGACCCGGCCTCCCCACCACTGAGCGCACTCCGATCACGGAACAACGCCATCATCGGCTTCAGCATCCTTAGCCTGAGCCGCTCCAACGCGGCCGCAACGCTGATGCTCATCACCAAGGCGCTCGACCTGACCGCGCACGGTCTGGTCATACCTCGACCGAACATTCTCCACTGGAACCAGGCGATCGAGGGCCACCTCCGGCAGAGCGAAGGCCGCGCCACCGGCAAGTCGGTCGTGCGAGTCAGTGCTCCGGGCTCGGCCCATGAGTGACACAGGGCCTCCGATTTCTCGAAGGCCCCAATTGTTCGCATGGATTGTGCGGCTAACCGCTTGCAATCCGCAGTGCGCGAGAGGGGACTTGAACCCCTACGTCCTTTCGAACACTGGCACCTGAAGCCAGCGCGTCTGCCAATTCCGCCACTCGCGCGAACTTAGGAATGCTAACACTGTGAGGGGGGTCAGCGCCATTCGACGAGGCGTCGGGCGGCCGGGCGGGCCGTATCCGGCGTGAGCGCGCCCGCTACCGGTGGCCGCGCCCCCTATAACTGGCGCGTTCACCGGTAGTTGGCGCGCCGACAGCGGATGCCGCCCTCGGCCGGCGCGCGGGCAGTACTCATCCCAAAAAAGTCCCGTGGAATGCCCATAATGGGCGCCGAATTCGGTCTTTGACCCTCCGCGGGTAGTATGACTGTTCGTGCCGTTTGCGCCCTCAATGTGGGTTGTCACCCGAGACAAGTAACATGCTCATAGCCAAACGGACCGGATCGGGAGACCTGTGGGCATACTGGATAACTTTGAAAAGGGATTGGAGCGCGCCGTCAACGGAGCGTTCGCCAAGACCTTTCGATCAGGCTTGCAGCCGGTGGAAATCACCTCCGCGCTGCGTCGTGAGCTTGACACTAAGGCCGCTGTAGTAGCGCGGGATCGCATACTCGCGCCCAATCGCTTCACCGTGCGCATGTCCCACACCGACTACGTTCGCATGAGCGCGCTCGGCATCACCCTCATCGACGAGCTCACCGCCCTGGTGCAAAAACACGGCACCGAGCAGCGTTACCAGTTCACCGGCGGCATCACGATCACACTGAAAGACGACCGCAGCCTCAGTGAGGGCATGGTGCAGATCGACTCCAGCTCGGTCACAGGCGCCGTCGCCTGGACTCCGGTGCTCGACATCAACGGCACCCGGCACAAGCTCGTCAAGGCCCGCACCGTGATTGGTCGCGGCTCCGACGCCGACATCACCGTTGACGACACCGGCACCTCGCGCCGCCACGTTGAAATTCTCTGGGACGGCGCCCGCGCCCAGGTGCGCGACCTCGGCTCGACCAACGGCTCGCAGCTCAACGGCGCCCCGGTCACCCAGGCCATCCTCGAGCCAGACTCGGTTGTCACCATCGGCCGCACCCGCATCGTGTTCCACGTGCTCGCCCAGGCCTCACAGGACTCCCGCGCGGCCCCGCGTGCCGCGGCGCCGGTCGACCCGGCCACCGAACGCCACGACATGGGCGGATTCTGGGGGCCCAACGCATGAACGTCAGCGAATTGACCCTGCTGGTGCTGCGCATTGGCTTTCTCCTCCTGCTCTGGATGTTCATCTTCGGTATCGTCTACGCCCTGCGCAGCGACCTGTTCGGCCAACGCGTGCGCAAGATGAAAGCGGATGCCGCCGCCGCGCCCCTCCCCGCCGCCGCGTGCGCGGCAGCCCCGGCCCCCATCCCGGCGGCGGCCGCCGAGGCCTTCACGGCGCCGGTCGCGCGCGCCAGCCCGGCCGCCCACGCTGGAATGGCTACGAGCCAGAACACCACCCGCCTGGTCATCACGAGCGGCCCGAAGGCCGGCACCGAGTTTCCGCTCAGCACTGAAACCATCACGATCGGACGCTCGAGCGATTCCAGCCTGGTCATCCGCGATGATTACACCTCCACGCACCACGCTCGCCTCATGCTCTGGAACGACGAGTGGATGCTGCAGGACCTGGATTCCACCAACGGCACCTTTTTGGCCGGCTCCCGCGTCACCGTGCCGACGAAAATCCCCCTGAACGCCACCGTGAAGATCGGCGCCACCAGCTTCGAGCTTCGGCGGTAGGTGATGGCGACGGTCAGTCACAGCGCAGCCGCGTCTCACGTCGGCAAGATTCGCTCCAACAATCAGGACTCCGGTTACGCCGGGCGCACCCTGTTTGTCGTCGCCGACGGCATGGGCGGCCACGCCGGCGGCGACGTCGCGTCGTCGATCGCGACGAAACGCATCATCGAGGCCGACAAGCCCTATGCGAGCGCCCAGGACGCCGAATTCGCCCTGCAGGCCGCTCTCATCGGCGCCAACGCCCAGTTGGCCGAGACGGTGTTCGAACACGCCGAACTGACCGGCATGGGCACGACCGTCAGCGCCCTCGTCGTACTCGAGAACGAGGTCGCGATCGCCCATATCGGCGACTCGCGCATCTACCTGCTCCGCGACAGCGAACTCTCCCAGATCACCATCGACCACACCTTCGTGCAGCGTCTGGTCGACAGCGGGCGCATCACCGAGGCCGAAGCCATGGTGCACCCGCGCCGCTCGGTGCTCATGCGCGTGCTCGGCGACGTCGAGGCGAGCCCCGAAATCGACACCTCCATTCTGGCCACGATCGCCGGCGACCGCTGGTTGCTCTGCTCCGACGGTCTCACCGGCGTCGTCTCGCACACCGCCATGGCCTCCGCCCTCGCGAGCGGTGCGAGTGCGCAGGACGTCGCCGATCTGCTGGTCAAGGAAAGCCTCGACGGCGGCGCCCCCGACAACGTCACCGTGGTCATCGTTGACATCGGCGAAAATATCGCCCGCACCGACAGCCCGGTCATCGTTGGTTCCGCCGCGAATCCGCTCGCCTTCGGTGAGGAACCCGGCCGCAACCGCGCCCTGCGCATCCCGGCCCTGCGCCTGCACCCGGTGCGTGAAACCCACTTCGAGCCCGATTCCCAGGATTACCTCTCCGAACTGATCGAGGAGGATGCCCGCCGCGCGCGCCGCCGCAAGGCCACCTGGCTGGTCGGTGTCATTCTGCTGGTGCTGAGCATCGTCTCGACCACGATCCTGGGCTACCAGTGGACCCAGACCCGCTACTTCGTGGGTGTCGACGGTTCCACCGTCGCCATCTACCAGGGCGTTCAGCAGGACATCGGCCCGATCAAACTCTCCAGCGTCTACGAAGACACCGATCTCAACCTCTCTGATCTGCGCGTCTACGACCGCCAGCAGGTGGAACAGACGATCAGCGCCGGCTCCCTCGCAGACGCCATGGCTATTCTCGAGCGACTGAAGGGTGCGATCGTTGAGTAGGGCATCCGCTCAGAAGGCACGCCAGTCGCCGGCCACCGAGCCGGTGCGTCGCCTGCACCTGCCGCAGAAACTGCGTAACCTCGAACTGTTCCTGCTGCTGATCGCCTGCTTCATCAACGCGAGCGCGGTCGTACTCGTGCAACTGGGCGCCCTCGGCGAACTCGACCCGACCCTCGTGCTGCTCGGCACTGGGCTGTCGGTTCTGGTGATCAGCCTGCACGTCGTGCTGCGGTTCGTCGCCCGAGACGCCGACCCGTTCATTTTGCCCATCGCCACCGTACTCAACGGCGTCGGCATCGCCATGATCTACCGCATCGATATCGCAGACCAGCAGGGCGGGTGGGACAGCGCCGCCGTGCGCCAAACAGTGTGGAGCGCCCTGGCCATTTTCAGCGCCATCGTCGTGCTCGTGGTCATCCGTAACCACCGCGTGCTGTTTCGCTACACCTACATCGCCGGCCTCGTCGGTGTGATTTTGCTCTTTCTACCGCTCGTTCCCGGCCTGGGCCGGGAGATCAGCGGCGCCCGGGTCTGGATCGGGGTGGGTAGTTTCGGTACCTTCCAGCCCGGTGAGATCGCCAAAATCGCCCTCGCCGTGTTCTTCGCCGGCTACCTCGTGCGCAACCGCGACAGTCTCTCCATGGTCGGTAAGAAGTTCCTCGGCGCGCGCTTCCCCCGCTTTCGCGACCTGGGCCCGATCCTCGTGGTCTGGGCCCTGTCAATGTCGGTCATCATCTTTCAGCGCGACCTCGGCACCGCCCTGCTCTACTTCGGCCTGTTCCTGGTCATGCTCTACCTCGCCACCGGCCGCCTCAGCTGGGTCATCATGGGCATGGGCCTGTTCCTCGGCGGCGCCCTGCTGGCCAGCCAGACCCTCGACTACGTCAACGGCCGTTTCACCAACTGGCTCGACGCATTGAATCCGGATGTCTACGAAGCGCGCGGAGGCAGCTTCCAGTTGGTGCAGGGCCTGTTCGGGCTGGCCAAGGGCGGTCTGCTCGGCACCGGCTGGGGCCAGGGACGCCCGGAACTCACCCCGGTTCCGCAGAGCGACTACATCATCGCGAGCCTTGGCGAGGAGCTCGGGCTCGCCGGCATCTTCGCCATCCTGGCCCTGTACTTGTTGTTCGTGGCCCGCGGCTTCCGCATCGGCTTCGCCGGCCAGGATGACTTCGGCAAGCTCCTCGCCGTCGGCCTCGCCTTCGTCGTAGCCCTGCAGTGTTTCATCGTCATCGGCGGCGTCACCCGGGTCATCCCCCTCACCGGCCTGACCACCCCGTTCCTGGCCGCCGGCGGTTCCTCGCTCGTGGCCAACTGGATCATCGCGGCCCTGCTGCTGCGGCTCTCCGACACCGTGCGCAATCAACCCAGGCTGGTGGTCTAGTGAACCGCGAACTCAAGCGCGTCAGCATCGTCGTGATGCTGATGTTCGTCGCCCTGCTCAGCTCCACCTCGATCGTGCAGGCATTCCAGGCCGACAACCTGTCGGCCGACCCGCGCAACACCCGCACGCTGTTCGACAGCTACCAGGTCGAGCGTGGAGCCATCCTCGTCGCCGGCGAGCCGATCGCGCAGTCGATGCCGGCCGACGACGACTTCAAGTTTCTGCGCACCTACACCAACCCCGATCTCTATGCGCCGATCACCGGGTACTTCCCGAACAATGGTGAACCGACCGGCCTTGAATTCGCCCTCAATGCCGAGCTCACGGGCAACTCCAACTCGCAGTTCTTCGACAAGATCAGCGCCCTCGTCACCGGTCAGGACCCGAAGGGTGCCGCCGTCGAGGTGACCATCGACCCGGTCGCCCAGCAGGCCGCCTGGGATGCCCTCGGCGACTTCACCGGATCGGTGGTTGTCACCGAGCCGGCGACCGGGCGCATCCTGGCCATGGTGTCCAAGCCGAGCTTCAACCCGAATCTGCTCACGGTACACAACAACGCCGAGGTCACCGCGAGCTACGACGGCCTCCTGGCCGACCAGAACGACCCGTTGATCAACCGGGCGCTTAATGCGCTCAACCCTCCCGGATCGGTGTTCAAGCTCGTCGTCACCACGGCGGCACTCGAGTCGGGCAAGTACACCCCGGAGAGCTCTTTTCCCAACGTGGCCGTCTACACGGCACCCGGCACGACCAGCCAAATCGAAAACTCCAGCCGAGGAACCTGCGGCGCCGGCGAAACGGTCACCCTCGCCACCGCACTGCGACTGTCCTGCAACATCCCGTTCGCTGAACTCGGCGTCGAACTCGGCGACACGGCCATTCGGGAAACCGCCGAGAAATTCGGCTTCAACAGTAACTACGGCATTCCGATAAACGTCACCAAGAGCACGTACCCGCGCGGGCTCGACGATCCGCAGACCGCACAGTCGGCGTTCGGCCAGTTCGACGTTCGGGTGACTCCCCTGCAGATGGCCATGGTCAGCGGTGCCATCGCCAACGGCGGCGTCGTCATGGCGCCCAACCTGGTGCAGGAGATTCTCGCACCCAACCTCAGCGCCATCGAAACCTTCAAACCGGTCGAACTCGGGCGAGTGATGAGCGCGGAAACAGCCGCGACACTCACCGGGATGATGATCAACGGCGTTCAGGATGGCGCGGCAAGCAATGCAAGAATAGACGGGGTTGACGTGGCGGGAAAAACCGGCACGGCGCAGAACGGGTCAACCGATCCATTCACTTTGTGGTTCACCGGTTTCGCACCGGCGAACGATCCGCAGTATGCCATTACCGTTCTCGTGGAGAACGGCGGGGGAATGGGACAAACCGGGTTCGGCAACCTTCTTGCCGCACCTGTCGCACAGAAAGTACTAGAGGCGGTGCTGAACAAATGAGACCCACAGCAGGGCTCACCTTCGGGGGACGATACGAGCTGCAGTCGCGCATTGCGATTGGCGGCATGGGCGAGGTGTGGAAGTCCACCGACCTCGTCATCGGACGAAGCGTCGCCATCAAAATTTTGAAGGACGAGTACCTCGGCGACCCCGGCTTTCTCGAGCGTTTCCGCGCCGAAGCCCGTCATGCCGCACTCGTCAACCACGAGGGCATCGCGAATGTTTTCGACTACGGCGAAGAAGACGGCAGCGCCTTCCTGGTCATGGAACTCGTTCCCGGCGAAGCCCTGTCGACCATTCTCGAGCGCGAGCACGTGCTGCCGACCGACAAGGTGCTCGACATTGTCGCGCAGACCTCAGCCGCGCTGCACGCCGCCCACGCCGCCGGTCTCGTGCACCGCGACATCAAGCCCGGCAACCTGCTGATCACGCCCGAGGGCCGGGTCAAGATCACGGACTTCGGTATCGCCCGCATCGCCGACCAGGTGCCGCTCACCGCGACCGGCCAGGTCATGGGCACCGTGCAATACCTCTCGCCCGAACAGGCCAGCGGCCATCCGGCGTCACCGACCACCGACATCTATTCCATCGGCATCGTCGCGTACGAGTCCCTCGCCGGCCGCCGTCCGTTCACGGGCGAGTCGCAGGTCGCCATCGCGATGGCGCAGATCAACGAGATCGCGCCCGACCTGCCGGTGACCGTGTCTGAGCCGGTGCGCAACCTGGTCTTCGCCTGCCTGGCCAAGAACCCGGCCGACCGGCCGGCGTCGGCAGCCCACCTGGCGCGCGCGGCATCCGCCCTGCGTCGCGGTGACGTGGCCGCCGCTGCCGTGGCCGTGCCGTCGGTTCTGGGGGGTCTCACGGCCACCAGCGCCACCATGCTCATGCCCGGTGCGGGCTCTGACCAGGCCACGACCATCCTCCCGGCCACCGGCGCCCCGATCACACGGGCATCCGCTGCTGAGCGGGAGAGGGAGAAACGCAGCAAGTGGACCTGGCCGCTCATCGTGCTCGTCGCCCTGCTCGTGATCGGACTGACCGGCACGCTCATCGCCCTATTCGCCCGGAATAACGACACCCCGGCACCGGTACAGACCTCGGCGACCCCGTCGGCCACGCCGACTCCATCACCAACTTCAACGCCAACGCCAAGCCCGACACCGTCACCGACCCCCACCAACGCGTCAGTCAACCCCGCCGACTTCACCGGACGGCCCAGTGCCGAGGCGGCCGCAAAGCTCGTCGAGATGGGCTTTGTCTCTGACATTGTCACGGGCAATGCGGCCGAGACCAGCGACAACGTCGACAAGGTCTACCGGGTCAACCCCACCGGCCCGGTTCCGGCCGGTGCGACGGTGACCCTCACCGTTTATGGACCGGTTGCGACGCCGAGTACGCCAACGTCGGCGCCGACCGCGCCGCCGGCCACGGTGGCTGAAGACGGCACGGTCACCGTTTCCTGGAGCGCGCAAACGTGTCCCACAGGCCAGACGCTGTCCGGCTACAAGGTCGTTGCGGAGGGTGGCGGCGCAACCGTGGCCGCCGATGGCCTCACCTCGGCGGCCGTCCTGACGACGACCGTCACGGCCGGGAACGCTGACTTCACGGTGAAGTTCAGCTACTTCTGCGGCCAGGTCACCTCGGATTTCTCACCGTCGTCGGACACCGTCGTGGTTACGCCTGCCGCCGTTGTCGGGTAGCTCAACAATGCCGTGCGGTAATGTAGCTCTCACTGTGTCCAACCCGAACACGGTGTCTGATTGTGGGGGAGTGCGTTCGTGCCTGACTCTGGCCGTTTGATCGCGGGTCGCTATCGCGTCGGTGCCCTGCTCGGCCGTGGCGGCATGTCCGACGTGCACATCGGCACCGATTCCCGGCTCGGCCGGACGGTAGCGATCAAACTGCTGAAGTCGACCCTCGCGGCCGACCCGGCGTTTCGTACCCGCTTCCGCCAGGAGGCGCAGGCCGCCGCGCGCATGGCCCACCCGACGATCGTGCGGGTGTTCGATGCCGGCGAAGAGACCGCCACCGACGAGGCCGGCCACGACTCGCAGATTCCGTTCATCGTCATGGAACACGTCGACGGCCGGCTACTCAAGGACATTATTCGCGAAGGCCCGATCGAGGCCGCCGAGGCCGTGCGCATCATCGACGGGGTTCTGACCGCCCTTGAATATTCACACCGGGCCGGCGTCGTACACCGCGACATCAAGCCCGGCAATATCATGATCACGAAGTCCGGCCAAGTGAAGGTGATGGACTTCGGCATCGCCCGTGCCATCTCCGACTCGGCCACGACCGTCGCCCAGACCACGGCAATTCTGGGCACAGCCGCCTATTTCTCCCCCGAGCAGGCCAAGGGCGAATCCGTCGATGCGCGCACCGACCTGTACTCGACCGGTGTCGTCCTGTTCGAAATGCTCACCGGGCGCCCGCCGTTTCGCGGCGACACGCCCGTCGCCGTTGCCTACCAGCATGTCAGCGAAACGCCGGTCAAGCCATCCGCGCTCAACCCCAAAGTGTCGCCGGCCCTCGACTCCGTCGTGCTGCACGCCCTGGCCAAGGATCGGTTTGCCCGGTACCAGAGCGCCGTCGAGTTTCGAAATGATGTCGAGACCGCCGGATCCGGCCAGATGCCCATCCACCGAGCCGGCGAAGAAGTCGGAGCCGGCCTATTCGGAGCTGCGCCCACGGCCATAACCGGGTCGGCCCTCGCGCTCAAACAGCTCTCCGAGGATCAGACGATGGTGCGCACGCAGCGGCGCCCCCCGGTGATCTGGGTCTGGGCCGGCATCGTCTGCGTCGTCGTCATCGTGGTGGCGGTCATGATCTGGGTCGCGAACCTGCAACCCTCGGTGGAACTGCCCGACAGCTCCCGCCAGGTGCCCGCGCTCACCGGCCAGACCTATGACGAGGCCCAAAACACGCTCCTCGACCTGGATCTCGCGGCCACGCGTGCCGAAGAGTCGAGCACAACCGTGCCGGCTGACCAGGTCATTCGCACCGACCCTCCGGCCGAGACCATCGTCAATCCCTCCGACGTGATCAAGGTCTTCGTGTCGACCGGTCCGGTGCCCGTCGTGGTTCCCGATGTCACCAATCAGCCCATAGCGGATGCCCAGGCCGCGATCGAAACGCTCGGTTTCGTTTCCGGGTCGGTCACTGCCGAGAACTCTCCGACCGTGGCGGTCGATGTCGTCATGCGCACCGATCCGGCGGCAGCAGCCTCCGAGTTCACCGGAGTCACCGTCAACTACGTGGTGTCGAGCGGTCTCGTCACCCTGGGGGACCTCACCGGCCAATCCCTTATCGCCGCGATCGACCTGGTCAGCAGTGAGAGCCTCGCGCCCGTTTCCAAGGCGGACTACACCTGCGCCCAGAAGTCCGGTTCCCCGATCAGGGCCCAGTCGCTCGCGCCCGGCGACGTGCCGCAGCGCTCCGAGATCACCCTCACCTACTGCGCCGGCTCCTAGCCTTCCGTTCCACTTTCCGGGCCCGATGCGTGGAACGTCGGACCTGCGCCCGGAGGTGTTAGGTGAGCCGCAGCAGAGGGTGCAAGGTCTTCGCGGTCTCCTGTGCACCCGTCAGGCCAGTCAGGGCCAGCCAGTTGCCGAGCATGCGGTAGCCGCCCTCGGTCAGCACCGACTCCGGGTGAAACTGCACACCGAGAATGGGAGCGGATGCGTGCCGCAGCCCCATGATGACGCCGCCCTGCGTGCGCGACGTCACGATGAGGTCAGTCGGAACGGTCGACGCGACGACGGCGAGTGAGTGATATCGGGTGGCCGTGAACGGTTGCGGTACACCGTCGTAGAAGTCGCTGCCATCGTGGGTGATGAGCGACGTCTTGCCGTGCATGAGTTCTTCGGCATTGGTCACCGTGGCCCCAAAGGCCTCAGCGATGGCCTGGTGCCCCAGGCACACGCCGAACAGGGGTAGGTGGCCGGCGAGTGCCGCCTCGACAACGGCAATGGAGACACCGGCATCTGACGGCTTGCCCGGACCCGGGGAGACCAGGACGCCGTCGTAGTCCGCGATGCGGGCGGGCGCATCCGTTTTTTCGAACGAGTCATTGCGCACGACGTCGGTGTCCGCGCCGAGTTCCATCAGGTACCCGTTGAGGGTGTAGACAAAGCTGTCGTAGTTGTCGATAACGAGAATACGGGTCACGGGCCGCTGACCGTCGCTTCCTGGCTGTTGAGAATGCCGTCGATCCACGGGTAGACCCAGCTGGCCAGTACGGCGAGTACGGCCGCCATCAGGATCAGCACGAGAATGATGCGCACCCAGATGGGTCCGGGGAGAACACGCCAGAGTGCTGCGTACATGGGAGCCTCCTAGCCCTGGGCTGCGATGATCGGTGCGAGCTCGGCGGGAGCGCCGGCCGCGAGTGGCTGCCACGATTCGAGTACACCGTAGGCGATGATGCGTTCCGCGGTGGAATAGAGCGGGTTGCAACTGGTCAGGGTGATGATGCGGTCGACCGCGGTTCCGTCTGGATTGTTCGGAACGGATGCCACCACCTGCACCTGCGACGGCGCCACATACTCGGTGTCGCGGTACCGGTAGGTGTAGTAGCCGTCGGCGGTTTGCACGTAGATGGCGTCGCCGAGCTGAAGTTCGTTGATCAGGTGCATACCCCCGCCGAACGCGCTGCGGTGGGCGGCGACGGCGAAGTTTCCGATCTCGCCGGGCATCTGGGTTCCGGAATAGTGCCCGATGCCGAGACGATTACTGTTCAGCACGTCATGGCCGGTGCCCTCGGCGATACTGCGATGGTAGTCGGCACCGAAACGGGGAACATACAACACGGCGAAGGCCGTGGCATTGGCGGGAACGACACCGACAACGGGCACACCGTAGTCGACGGGTGCCGGTGCGGCGCTCGGTTCGGTCTGATCAACGGTCGGCAAGGGTTCGGGCGACGACGTGTCCTGGGTGATCCGGTCTTGGCTGATCCAGTCTTGGCTGATCTGGCTCGCCGCACTGGATTGCGAGTTGGCCATGATCATGTCATTCCACCAGACCTGCCAGCCCAGAAAGAGCAACACGAGAGCACCCGCGGTAATCAGCAGTTCGCCCAGCACGCCGACGATGGTGACCTTGCCCGATTTCGCCCGGCGTGGGCGCTTGGAACCCACTCCGGTTGCCACAGGGTCTGCGAGCACAGCCTCGTTGGCAGCCGCGTCATTCAACGCCGCCTCCGCACTATCGTGCACGGACCCATAGGGCACCGGCACTGTGGGGTCGTCTGCCTGTGGACACATAGTCCGAGTCTACTGACCTGAGTGGCCGCCAGCCCCCGCGTAAAATCCACTAAAACAAGCGGAGACGCTAAGATCGCAGCATGGCACGTAAGAATCCCCGCACCCGGCCCGCCCGCACCGAAGTTGCCCGCTCGAACGAGGACACGCCCAACGCCGTCTGGTTCAAGCCGGTCATGTTCGGTTTCATGCTGCTCGGCCTGGCCTGGATCATCGTGTTCTACGTCAGTGGCAGCCAGTTGCCGATCGCCGGTCTTGGCGCCATGAACATTCTGGTCGGGTTCGGAATCGCCTTCATCGGCTTTCTGATGACCACGCGCTGGCGCTGAAACCGCGACCCCAAACTGGCACGAACGGGCCATCCAGAGATCATCGAGCCGTTACCGCCCGGTAACCAGCAGGCACTAACACGGGTAATGACACGGGTGTAATTATCCCCATGTGGATAGACCTGTGGATAACTCTTCCCGCTGGTCACTCACGCTGGTGGGTGCGAGCGCGCTGCATGTTGTTCCTCCACAGGTTGTGTGCGTGGCGTGCGTTATAAACTGGTTGTCTCCGGTCTCGATTGGGTTACTACACACAATCTGATGCCACGGAGGTTCACGTCTCGCGGTGCTCATTCCAACGCCTCTGACCCTCGCTTTCGGGCCGGTTAAGCTGGCCCAGTGCGTCATGGCTGGCGGCTGGAGGTAAACCCGCACCGCCGATCTCGCCCCAGACATTGCACACATGAACTGGAGTTCACTAATCTGGGGAGTGTTCTGCTCGTACCGCCACACTCGTCATCCAACTCGGAGAGTCAGTCGTGAGCACCGAAGGCACCACACCAACGGGTACCGTGGAGGCCCCAGCGCCTGCAGGCAGCATCGTGGTCGGCCACGACGGCTCGTCCGATGCGGACTACGCGCTCACCACAGCGCTCGGGCTAGCCGATCAGCTGCATATACCGGTGGTTGTCGTGCGAGCCTGGTCGATCGACACCGCCCCCAGGCCGGCGAACTGGGAGTTCGGCTACGTCTCGTCCTTCGCAGAATACTCGGATGCGGTTCGGGCCGCGCTGATCGAGGACACCGCTCTGTCGGGGCGTGCCTTCCCGACGGTGAGCGTCGACTACCGCGCCGTGCATTCCGGGCCCGCCCGGAGCCTGATCGAGGTCTCGCGGGAGGCGCGCATGCTCGTGGTGGGTTCCCGCGGTCGCGGCAGCCTGGCCGGCCTGCTGCTCGGCTCGGTCAGCGACCAGTGCGCCCGGCTCGCGGTCTGCCCGGTGCTCGTGACGCGCCGGCGACCGGGGCGCTGACCTGAACGGATGCCCACCCACCCACAGCCAACGCCAGCCACCGAGCACGCCGCCTGGCACACTCTGTCGGTCGCTGAAACCACGGCGGCGCAGGGCGTAGACTCCCGGACCGGGCTCGCGGCATCCGCCGTCGCTGACCGCAGGAGGCTCCACGGACCGAATCTGCTGGTCGAGCCAAACCGAGTGCCGACCTGGCGCAAGATCGCGCACCTTCTCACCGAGAAGATGACGATCGTGCTGCTGGTGGCCGCGATCGTGAGCGCCGTCGTCTCCCGGGAGCTGGAGACACCGATCGTGATCCTGGCCGTGATCATCCTGAACACCGTCCTGAACTATGTGCAGGAGCGGCGGGCTGAAAGCAGCCTGCAGGCGCTGCAGACGCTGTCGGAAGGCAAGGCCGTCGTGCGCCGCGACGGCACCGAGCTTGAGGTGCAGCGTTCCGACCTGGTGCCGGGTGACATCGTGCTCCTCGACGCCGGGGACTCCGTTCCGGCCGACGGCCGCCTCATCGACACTGCCGGCCTGCAGGTGGCCGAGGCGACCCTGACCGGGGAATCCGAGCCGGTGGGCAAGACGACACCGGCGCTGGATGATTCCGGATTGCCGCTCGCCGACCGCAACAACATGCTCTTCATGAACACCATGGTCACCCGTGGCCGGGCGACCATGGTGGTCACCGCCACCGGCATGGGCACGGCGGTCGGCGGCATCGCGGCCCTGCTGAGCGAGGTGAAGAACAACAAAACGCCGTTGCAGCGGAGGATCGACCAGCTGGCCCAGGTGCTCACCATCGCGGCGCTGGTCGTGGTCGCGATCGTTTTCGTACTGGGCCTCGTCCGCGGGGAGTCCTGGACCGAGCTCCTGATCACAGCCGTCTCGCTGGCCGTTGCGACCATCCCGGAGGGCCTCACCGCGGTCGTCGCGTTCACCCTGGCGATGGGCGCCTCGAGGCTGGCCGCCCAGGGCGCCATCATCAAGCAGCTCTCGGCGGTGGAAACGCTCGGCAGCGTCAGCCACATCGCCACCGACAAGACCGGCACGCTGACCATGAACGAGATGACGGCCCGCCGGTTGCAGACCTATGGCCGCGATTTTCGCGTCACCGGCGAGGGCTACTCCACCACGGGCAGGATCCTCACCGGCGACGACCGTCCGCTGCCCGACCTCACCGAGGCGTTCCTGACCATGGCCCTGTGCAACGATGCCGGAGTGAACGACGGCGTACTGGTCGGTGACCCGACTGAAGGAGCACTGGTC
>NZ_JAJAYI010000042.1 GCF_026786305.1 Cryobacterium sp. | reverse complement strand
GAGGGCCCGACCGCAAGAAATACGCAATAACGCCAGCCGGCTGCATCCGCTTACAGAGTTGGATGTTCACCCCCGACGTACCGTCGGAGACGCTGCAGAGCAATCTGTTCGCCAAGATTGTGCTCGCCCTGCTCGTTGACACCGACGCGGGCAGCCTGCTCGACCGTCAGCGAGCCGAGCACATGTCGCGCATGCGCGAGCTGACCCGCTCCAAGACCGGCGCCGACCTGTTGCACGTGCTCATCTGCGACCACGCCCTTTTCCACATCGAAGCCGACCTGCGCTGGATGGACCTCACGAGCGCCCGACTCGACCAGCTCAAGCAGGAACTGAGCCTCTGAACCAACCACTCATTCGTGCCAGAGACCTGCACAAGAGCTTCGGGCAAACGGATGCTCTGGGCGGCATAGATCTAGACATTCACCGCGGCGAGGTGCTCGGGATCACGGGGCCGTCTGGCTTCGCAAAAATCGACGCTGCTGCACTCCCTCGTTGGAGTGATTGTGCCGGAGCGTGGCACCGTTAGGTTCGGCGAGGAGCATTTCGACCGGCTCGGTCTCGAATCTCGGCAGGACCGCACGAACTGGATGCGGCACGTTGGCGGTCACCGTGCTGGCCGTGGTGCTCGGCTCAGCCGCGAATGCAGGTTCCGGAGGAGACCGGGGCCGAAAGACTGGACGCCTGGCTGATGACCGGCTGCACCTCGTCGAGCGCGAGTGCATAGCCGACGTTCTCGGTGTTGGACGCCTTGGCAAAGATGACACCGACCACCAAGCCGGATTCGCTCAGCAGCGGTCCGCCAGATTCGCCCTGCTGCACGTCAGACGCCACGGTATACACCTGACGTGGTGTCGGATCCTGGCCGTAGATGTCGGCGACGCTGATGGTGCTGATCGAGATGACCTGGGCAGGATCGGACACATACGGTCCGCCGAACGGATACCCGTCCGCGACGGCGCCCCTGCCAGCAGCAAGTTGCTGCCCGACGGTGAGCGGAGCGGCGGCCAGGCCGGGCACCGAAATGACGGCGAGGTCGTCGACCGCGTCGAAGTACACGATTTTCCCAGCCAGGGCTTGACCCGCCGGTGTTTCAATGACCGGCTGACTCACACCGGCCACGACGTGGGCATTCGTGATGACGCGACCGTCGGAGACGACGAAGCCGCTGCCGGACTGGCTCTGCCCGCAGGCATAGGCCGTTCCGGTAATGCGCACCACCGACTGCGCTGCAACGGCCAGGGCGGGGCTGCTGGTGTCGGCCTCAGCGGCATCCGGGGTCGGTCCACTGAAAGCGTCGACGATGCGCGGCAGCCCCTGCTGCACGGCCACTGAACGCAGCTCGGCCATGAGCGCCTTGACCGGGTCCGGGGTCAGGGCATCAATTCCGGACACGACGTTCGACGACGCTATCGCGGGGGAGAGGAACGGAATGCCGAGGGCACCGATACTGAACGCGACCATCGATGCCACGAGTGCAGAGGCGACGGCCGCAAAAGCTGCACCCAGCACGCGATTCAGAGTGCCGAGCGGGGAACGACGCTTGTGTCCACCGGTCATTCGTCCAAACGCTGCTCCGAGCGAATGTCCCAGCAGCACGAGCAGAACTGCCGCGGCGATGGTGGCTGGAGTGCGCCACTCGGCTGCAGGGATCCAACCGCCGACCAGAGGAACCACGAAGAAGGCGGCGATTCCGCCAAGCACCGCGCCGACGATGCCGGTGAGGCTCTGTAACAGTCCGCTGCGGTAGCCGTTCACCAGGGCTACAAACAAGATCAGAATCAGTAAGAGGTCGAGAACGGTTGAGCCCGTCATCCGTCTTCCTCAATTCTTCTAGTCGCAAGTGGTCTGGCCGCGCCTCGCATGAACACAGGTATCGGTGACGATGTCATCTCCTTCTTCATGTTTACACAGGCCGCCTCCGCGATTGCTGAGCGGATACGCCTGGCCGCTCGCATTCCCGGTCGATCAACAGGCGTTGGGCGTGGCAGAGCGAGTACCGTGTTATCAGTCAGCGAAAATAGCTCCGCGAGAGGATGCCGTGAAAAACGCCGAGGCCTATCCCATTTCGGCGATAGCACCGCCCCTTGCTGGTCGAGCCTCGGCCAGCCAGAGGTGGTCGCACCTGGTGTTTCTGCATTGGCGAGTGGATGCTGCGCTGGTTGCGCCGCTCCTGCCCAATGGCTTGGTTCCCGATGAGTATGACGGTTCAAGTTGGGTCGGTTTGATTCCATTTGTGCTCGATCGCGCGACCATCCTGGGTAGCCCCCCGGTACCATATTTCGGTACCTTCGTCGAGGTGAACGTGCGCCTCTATGCCGTTGACTCCGACGGCCGTCGCGGTGTTGTGTTCGTGTCGCTGGAGGCCAGTCGTCTCGCGGCAGTACTGGCCGCCCGCACACTGTTCTCGCTGCCCTACGTCTGGTCCCGCACGCGGCTCACGGTCGATTCCGGACAGTACCGATACACCTCCACCCGCCACACGGATCGCACCAGGTACACCGACATCGTGGCGCACGCGGGTTCCGTCTTGGTGGTCAACGACCCGCTGGCAGATTTTCTGACCGCGCGCTGGGCACTGTTCACGAGCATCCGTGGTCGCACAGTGCACTTGCGCAATCACCACGAGCCATGGCCGCTGTATTCCGCCGAGCTCGTGAGTATAGACGACACGCTGTTGGCCGCTGCCGGTTTCGCCGGCCTCGCCCAGCGTGTTCCGGATTCCGTGCTCTACTCGCCCGGAGTCACGACCTGGTTCGGTCGCGGCAACTAGCTGCACGTTTGGCTCAGTGAATAGCCGCGATTGCCATGTCGATCGGCACGTCGCCGTCGGTGAACTCGATGAACTTTCCCACTGTGTTGTCGCTGGCCAGAACGGCGGCGGCCACGAGAGCGACGTTCTCCCGTGAGGTGTCGCCGCGCGCCACACTGGAGCCCACAGCGATGGAGCCGGTTGCGGCGTCGAGGGTCAATGCACTCGGTCCGAGAATGGTCCAGTTCAAAGAAGTGGCCCGCAGATAGGCGTCTGCGGCCGCTTTAGCTTCGTAGTAGGCGAACATGCCGTCGTCGGGGGAGGCGCCGTGATCAACACGTGACCCCAGGTACGACACCATCACATAGCGGTAGATGCCGGCCTGCGCTGCGGCGTTCATCGAGCGGATGGCCGCATCCCGGTCCACCGCATAGGTGCGGTCGGCTCCGCCTCCGCCGGCTCCGGCTGACCAGACGACGGCGTCGTGTCCGGCCAGTGCGGTGGCGATCTGCTCAGTGGACATATTCTCGACATCCGCGAGAACCGGCGTGGCACCGGTCGCCGTGACGTCGGCGGAGTGCTCAGGATTACGAATCAGGGAGTTGACCTCGTGACCGACAGCCGCAAGCGCACGGGCCAGGTGGAGGGCAACTTTTCCGTGTCCGCCGATGATCGCAATTTTTGTCATGTGTTCACCCTGCCACGGTTGGCTGCGTGCGGCACTCAGACTTGGCCGATCACACCAATCCCAGCAGTTGCGCGCCCAACGCCACACAGAATAGTTGCGCGGCGAGAAAGACGGCCACCCAGAAGATACCCGGAATATGCGTGAGGCTGGCAAGCTGGTCGGCATCCGACGACGAGCCGCCGCGCCGCGAGCGTGATTGCTGCAGTTCGAGGGTCGTGCGCACGGCACCGAGCAGCAGAAAAGCCGTGACCAGCAGCGCGAACATTCCCTGCACCTGCACCGACCCGAACCAGGAGACCCCGAAGACCACGGCACCGGTTAAGGCCACCGACCAGAGTCCGAACCAGTTGCGAATCTGCACGAGCAACAGTGCCAGCGCGGCGAGTAGCAGCCAGAGGAGGCCCACGTCGTAACCGCGGCTGAGCAGCCAGGCGGCACCGAGTCCGAGGAGCGCCGAGGCCGGATACCCGGCCAACAGTGTGAATATCATGCCCGGCCCGGTCGGGCGCCCGCGGCTCACGGTGAGCCCCGACGTGTCTGAGTGCAAGCGGATGCCGCCGAGTTTGCGCCCGCTCAGCACTGCGACGATTCCGTGCCCGCCCTCGTGCACGATCGTGATGGCGTGCCGCCCCAGCCGCCACACCGGCGAAAACAGTACGATCGCGGCGGCTGCTGCAACGGTCAGCCACGCGGTGAGTGGCGCCAGCGCGACGTGCGGTGTCGTCATGCGTTGCCAGAGGTCGAGAAGCACGTCCATGCACCTCAGACTAGGTGTGCCACTCTCCATTGCACGCACGTACGCACGCACGCACGCACGGCGAGTTGTCGGTCCCCGGCCCAGAGCGTTGCCCCGGGCGTCAGTCGTCTTGCAGCGAGCACGTTCGTATGTCAAAGAGGGACCCTAGCATTGTCGCCCGACTCCAACTCTCCATGCAGGTGTAGTTCCGCCCGTCCGTGGGCACATGTCTGCGGGCACACTGCTGTTAGGTGCGCCAGTGGGGTTTTGAGCTGGGCGTATTCGCGCGGTGGGTGTGGGCGGGTCGCCAGGTTTGGGTGGGGTCCCAGAGGAGGGGGCCGAGGAGTTGGGGTCTTCCGTTGGTTATGCGGATTTTCCAGCCGTTGCTGTTGATGGTGTGGTGGTGGTACCAGCAGAGCAGGGTGCCGTTGTCGATGTTGGTCGGCCCATTGTTTTGCCAGGGGATGATGTGGTGGATTTCGCACCAGCGGG
>NZ_JAJAYI010000041.1 GCF_026786305.1 Cryobacterium sp. | reverse complement strand
GTTTCTTGTGGGGGGGGGGGGGGCGGGCGCCCCGGGGGGGGGCCCCAAGCGCGCCCCCGCGTGGGGGCGCGCGCGGGCGCGCCCCGTGCCGGGAGCACAGGTCAAAGCTGTGCGGTTCCTTGCGGCTGGAGAGCGGGCCGAGCACGGCGAGGGACTCCCCATAGTCAAAGGTGAGCGTGGCCACCGAGGGTTCGAGGCAGGCAACACGAGAACACGGGCGGAATGTCATTGCTCATAAGGGTACCGGCTGCCAGCCCACCGTAGGATGGCAGCATGTCCCGATCCCGTCGTTCCGCAGCGCCCGAACCGACCGTACGCGGCCGCGGGCGTGACCGGCACGGCCGCGGCATCCGCAGTTCGGCGACCGGCCCGTTTCTGCCGCCGCTGCGCACCCGCATCGATCTGTTCGACATGACGATTGCCTCGACGATCGAGTACCTGCGCGGCGTCTGGCCCGAAGAACTGGGCAAATCCGTGTTCGAGGTGGCCTCCGGACCGCGGTCGGTCGTGCCCGGCGTCGGTGTCGAACGCTGGATGGTGACGCCGAAGACGAATCGTGTGGTGTTCTATCGGCTGCCGATCCAGCGTCTGTCGCGCCTGCACGAAAACGATGAGATGCACCAGCGCATGATGATCGAGAGCTGCGTTTTTCGCGGCGTCGCTGAACTGCTCGGCAAAGATCCCTGGGATCTCGCGCCGGATCGCTTCCGCCACTTCTAGACCACCGCCACCGGCAGCTCCGCCCCCTCCCGGTCTCGTCGGCGCGAACCGCGACGACCACACGGCGCGGGGCGGGCGGGGCGGCGGGGTGGGCATCCACTCGGCTGAGGCTCGGCACTCCCGCGCTGTGACTGGGATCACGGGCACCCGAGGGGGTCCGGTGGCGCGCCCGCGTGTCTGTACGTTTGCTGTATGTAGTAACAGAACGGTAACGGATTGAGGTGATTCCAAACCTTTTCGGGGGTGGAACCGAACACCATGCAGACCCCAACACCACCTGCACCATCTACAGAAAAGGATTCACCCCATGCGTTCATTCACTCAGGTCACCGTCGGTTTCGCTGCTGCTGGAATTCTCGTTGCCGGCCTCGCGGGCTGCTCCGCGACCGGCACTACCACGACCCCGGCGCCCCCGTCGACCTCGTCCAGTTCGGCCGAGGCCACGCCGACGCCGCTCGCCTCCATCCCCAGCCTCTCCGGCGTTGACACCGCCGTGCTGCTCGACGCCGACTTCGGTGCCGCCCTCACGAGCCTCGGCCTCACCGCCGGCACCGTCGGAACGGCCACCCTCGCAGACGGCAGCCTGCACTTTCCGATCACCGGCGGCAACGTGGACTACTACGACCCGGCCGAGAGCTACCGCCCCTTCGTTCAGGGCTCCATCAAGCACGAGGGTTCCGGCTTCTCGCTGACCGCCGGCGACATCGTCGTCGAGCTGACCAACTTCACCATCGACCCGGGCACCTCGGAGCTCTTCGGTGACGTCTCGGTCAACGGCAAGTCCGCTGCGACCCAGGCCCTGCTGTTCAATCTCTACGGTGGAACCCTTGAGCCGCTCAAGATGGACGGCGACAACGCCATCCTCACCGGCACCACGGTTCACATCTCCTCCGTCGCCGCCGGCCTGCTGAACTCCACGTTCAGCACCGACGCCGTCGCTGACCAGATGCTCGTTGGTGTCGCGACCATCACCGCCGCGACCAAGTAGGTAACCGACTCTCCCTACAGAGTCTTCGCAGCACAAATCGGTCTTCGCAGCACCAATCGGACTTCGCAGCACAAATCGGGGCTCGCCACACGGCGGGCCCCGATTTGTGCGTGCCCGCACGCCTCATGGTCGCCGGCGAGAAGTTGGACGGTAGCGCTATCGGCGCCGACTCTACACGCGGCGGCCGCGAACCGCGGCACGCGGGTTTGATCGATCGCTGCGCGTGGTTCAGCTCGCAGCACGTCGTGATTTACGGAGCGCCCTGAGCTGTAAAGCGTTCCACGATCACCAACCCGTCTACTTCGCGCTGGCCGGGGTCGGCCAGCGGATGCCGGCCAGCATCCGTTTAACGGCGCCGGGGCCGGCGCGGTGCAGGGATACCGCGACGATCACAACGACTGCGATCGCGATCGACGCCTGGGTGAGCGGCACGCTCGGCACGAGTAGCCGCAGGGTGAGCGCCATCGGCACGAGCAGCCATTCCCAGCGGCCGCTGAGCGCCACGAACGGCAGCAGCAGCAGCGCATACCAGGGGTAGCGGGGGCTGAGCACGAGCAGGGTCGCGCCGATCATGACAAGTTGACCGACCCAGGGCCGGTTCTGGTCGGTTTTGACGATCACGAGCACGGCGACGACGCTCAGGATCAGGCCGGCGACGATAATAGCGGATGCCCCCGGCGCGACGAGAGACACCAGCGCGAACCGAGATCCATCCTGGTACCCCTCCTCGCTCAGGTAACCGGGGAGGTAGCCGAGCACCCCGATGCCGGTGGCCAGCACATAGGGCACGTACAGCAGTGCAAAACTCAGAACGGATGCGCTGACCATGCGCCACCCGCCCCGCTTGAGCAGCGCCGGCGCCGCCAACACCGGGATGAGCTTGGTGCCGATCGCGATTCCGAGCAGGGCACCGCCGCGCCACACCTTCTTGGTCGAGACGAGGAACACGGCCGCGACGACGAAGATGACGCCGAGCATATCCACGTGGGAGTTGGTGATCGCCTCGGTCGCCACGAGCGGGCACCAGGCCCAGAGCGCCGCGTTGCGCAGGTCGAGGCCGCGGCGGCGCATGCCGACCAGCAGCATGACCGTCGTGCCGAGGCTCATAAGCAGCCCGGCGAGCTGCAACGGCCAGTAGGTCGGCTCGGGGCCGGTGAGAAAACGCACGACGGCGAAGAAGATTTCGCTGGCCGGCGGGTAGATCGTGGGCACCGCCGTGCGGTTGAGCGCCGAGCAGAGCAGCTCGTCGGACTCGGTCTTATGAGCGCGGACGATGCGTTCGCCGACGCAGGCCTCCGTGCCGGCGGCAGTGGTCTGTGGCGCCGGGAACAGCCAGTCTGGCCTGAGGGAATCGAGGCGGTCATCCGCTGGGGTGAAAGCGTAGGGGCTGATGCCATTGTTTTGCACGATGCCATCCCAGGCGTAGCGGGCCGAGTCGGTACTCGTGTTGGGCGGGCCGACCATCGCAGCGCCGCCGATCAGGGCGGAGCCAGCGAGGACCAGCGCGACGACCGCCGTGCCGTTGATGCGGCGCAGCAGCCACCAGGCCAGGCCGAACAGCAGCCAGAGCGCACTCGTGACGAGCACGAGTTGCACCCTGTCGCGGCCCGGTTCGAACAGGTCGAGGGCCAGCACGCTGAACGCCGTGAGGGCAGCGCTGAGCACGAGGAGCCCTGAAACCAGAATGATTCGCACCAGTCCATCCTCACCCACGGGCGCTCGGCCGCGCTCTCTCCCGGCCGCGCGGCGCGAGAAACCTGCGGACCGTAAGACTCCTTGGTTGAGTGTCGAGACCAGGTGCCCGCCAGCGGATGAATTCCATCAGTCCCACCCGTCGGGTGCAGCGAGCAGCAGGAGCGAGTCGAGGCAACGACCGACGAGCGTGCCTGCAGGCAGGCACAGAGGCCGATCAATTCGTCGACCACCGCGTCGACGGGCCGCACCGTGCAACAGGCGCACCGGCTCACCGGCCCACCGGCCCACCGGCCCACCGGCAATGCACTCATTCGACCGGCCTGAACTGTGCCGTCGCGCCGCCCTGTTCTGTTCTGTTCTGTTCTGTTCTCTTCTGTTCTGTTCTGTTCTGTTCTGTTCTGTTCTGTTCTGTTCTGTTCTGTTCTGTTCTGATCTGTTCTGTTCTGTTCGAGCGGGATTGTCTCCGCCGCGACCAGTAGCTTCATCGTGCTTCTTTTTCATTCTCGGCACGAGTCTGAGTGAGGAAATACAAGAAAACGTTTTGATATCAACAATGGTCACGACAAACCGTGGACAGAGCTTGCCGAGATTTCAACCAACCGGATGCGATGGTCACTGACCGGCTCGACCAACGGGTGGGACGTGTGCGGACCGTAAGGAATCAGCGGGGTCAAGGCAGGCGCTCAGATGATGCACTAGAAGCATGCGGCGATTGATGTATGAGGCCCAGCGAGCGCTGGCGTCACCGGTGCGCAATCCGCGCATGGCGACCGTGATCGGTCGGCTGCTCGGCGCGGCCTTTCTGATTTGCTTCGGCACCGGCCTGTATAGCCATTTTCTGCAGGAACCACTCGATGGGATGCGCTTCGCGACCCGGCCAGAGTTTCTCTACCAGGTCACCCAGGGCACGCACATTATCGCCGGCATCGCCTGTTTTCCGCTTCTGCTGGCCAAGCTCTACATTGTTTTTCCCGAGCTGTTCTCGTTTCCGCCGGTGCGCGGCCTTGTTCACCTGGTGGAGCGCGCCTCGATCGCCCTGTTCGTCGGTGCCTCGATGGTGCAGATCACGATCGGGCTGCTCAACACCTACCAGTGGTATCCGTGGCCGTTTCCATTTCGGCAGGTGCACTTTGCGCTTGGTTGGATACTGATCGGGTTGCTGATCATTCACATCGGGGTCAAACTACCGGTGATCGCCCGGTACTGGAACACGGCGCCCACTGAGGCAGACAACGATCATCTTGTCGACGCGGTGTCGGCTGACCGGGCCGAGAATGCCGAGGCCGTGCGCCTGTGGGGCGAGACCCGCCCCGGGGGCATGACCGGTCGTGTGCTCAACTTCATCGACAACACGCCGCGCACGGCGAGCCGCCTCAGTCGGCGTGGATTTCTCACCACGGTCGGCGTCGCCACAACGGCCGTTGTGGGCCTCACCGCCGGGCAGACCTTCACTCCGCTGAACACGGTGAACCTGTTCGGGCCGCGTAAGAAGGGAGTCGGGCCGCAGGGCGTTCCGGTGAACCGGACGAGCGAGCAGGCGAAGGTAGCGGAGTCCGCGATGGCTGCGGGCTGGACCCTCACCGTTGCCGTCTCCGGAACCGAACGCGCCTTCACCCGGGCCGAGCTGCTCGCCCTGCCGCAGACCGCGGTGACCCTGCCGATCGCGTGCGTTGAGGGCTGGAGTCAGATGGCCCACTGGCGCGGCGTGCGGTTGCGCGACCTCGCCGACCTGATGAACGCCGATCCGAGTACCTCGTTTCGCCTGATCAGCCTGGAAGAACGTGGCAGCTTCAGCAAGACGCAGATGGGCCGGGAGTATGTGCGCGACCCGCTCACCCTCGTCGCGCTCGAACTGAACGGCGAGACGCTCGACCTCGAGCACGGGTATCCGGCGCGCATGATCGCTCCCGGGCGCCCCGGCGTGCTGCAGACCAAATGGCTGAGACGAATCGAGGCGATCGAATCATGAGAGCGGATGCGAACGGGACCGGTGACGAAGCTGCCGGAGTGCGCGTTGGGGTGACCGGTGTACCGGGAGTACGAGGTGATCGGGGTGCAGCAGGACACGCCGCCCCGGGTTCCCGATCGACCGAGGGCGTCGGGACAGGACTGAATTCCCCGCCGGCGGGGATCGCGGCGTCGACCAGCAGACGGATGCGCAGCATCCGCTTGGTGCTGGTGGGTGGCGGTGTGCTGCTGCTGGCGTGGGGCGTGTTCGAAATGTTCGATTCGGTGCGGCTGAGTCGGCTTCCCGGGGTGGCGCTGTGGATCGCGGCGGCGATCGTGCTGCACGATGCGATTCTGTCGCCGATCGTGTTCGCGCTCGGCATCGCACTGCGGCGGGCCGGACGCCGGGTGAGCGGAACGGTCATTGCGATCGTGCAGGGCGGCATCCTCGTCGGGTCGATCGTGTCGCTCATCGCGGTGCCGACGATCGTTGCGAAGAACTTCGCACCGCCGAACCCGACAGTGTTGCCGCTCAATTACGGGCTCAATCTGGGGATATTCTGGCTCGTGCTCGCCGCGCTGACCGTGGGGCTGTCGGTCTGGGCGTTTGTGCGAGCGCGACACCCGGTCACGGTATTCCCCGACGACTCCGGGCACTGACGCTGGGCGTAGGGGCGATCGCGGTCGGGAGTGACTAGGCCCGAGCGAAGCGGGCGAAGGAGCGGCCGCCTCGGGTCCATTCGGCGACCTGCACGAGTCCGACGTTCGCGGCCCGGCGGCGCAGGGCGCTGACCCCGATTTCGGCCCACGGAAAGGCGTCGCTCGTGTGTCCGGCGGCGTCGTGCAGGGTGCCCTCGTAGGCGAGGTCGTGCTCGGGATCGCGATGCACCTCGACGACGAGCACGCCGTCGGCGGCGAGCAGCGACACGCAGCGGTCGAGCAGGGCGTCGGGGTCGCCGCCGATGCCGATGTTGCCATCGACGAGCAGCAGGGTCGCCCAGGTCCCCTCGAGCGGAATGTAGTCGAACACGGAGCGCTGCAGCACAGCGAGTCCGGCAATGAGTGCGATCCGCACAGCGGTCGGCGAGACGTCCACGCCGAAGGCGTCGAGTCCTTCGTCGAGCGCGGCCTGAATCATTCGGCCCGGTCCGCAGCCGATGTCGAGCACCGGTCCGGCGACCCCGGCGACCAGGGCACGGTCAATCGCGTCCGCTCCGGCACTCCAGCGACCGGCGTGCATGGTGCTGACGCGCGCCGCGGCACCCGGGTCGGCATCGGTTCGGTGGCCGTGCAGGTACAGCACGTTGTCCTCGCCCTGCAACGCCTGAGCGTACGGTTCCGAACCGCCGGCACCGAACGTGGTCGGGAGGCCACGGTGGTCGGCCGTTGCGCCGTCGGCGGGTGCACGATCGGCGGGTGCACGATCAGTCGGTGTGCGGTCGGCTGGCTGATCCCACACGCGGGGTGACGCGATGGTCATGAGCCTGCCCCTTTCGGGGGAAGATCATCGGCAGTATTCAGATCGGCAGCATACAGATCGGCAGTATCGAGCTGAGCGGCTGTCCGCACCCGGTTGAAAGCGCGCGCGAAGCGCGTGTGCGGGGCGGCCAGGGCGACGGTGTGGGCATCCGCTATGGTGTCGATGTCGGTGAGCGAGGGCAGCAGGCGCACGCTGAGGCCGGCCTCGTCGAGGCGCTGCAGCTGATGGGCACCGGTGTCTGCGCGACTCATCGGGATGCCGCGGAGCAGCGCTCCGGTCGGGTTTTTCAGTGCGAGCGCCCAGAAGCCACCGTCGTCGGCGGGGCCGAACCACGCATCCGTGGGTGGCGACGAATCGGGGGGTGGCGGCGAATCGGGGGGTGTACCCGAATAGGGGTGTGTGTTCGAACGGAGGTGTGTATTCCAGTCGAGGAATACGGGCGCAAGCAGCTCGGCGCTGACCTGCGGGGTGTCCATGCCGAGCAGCAGGGTCGGCTCATCGAGGTGGTCGAAAATGGCGGCGAGGCGCTCGTCGAGGCCGCCGCCGGTCTGCGGCAGAACCTCCCAACCAAAGGCCTCCGCCGGCGCCGTCACACCGTCGAAGGCCAGAATGCGACGCGTTGCGGGAAGTGACCCGGCGACAGCGAGGGTGTCGGCGAGGCTGGCTGCGGCGAGGAAAGCGGCCTGCTCGAGCGAGAGCGGCGGGTGCAGGCGGGTCTTGACCTTGCCGGGCAGGCACTCCTTGGCGATGACGACGATCGCGGTCATGAGCGGGCTTCGCTGCGGCCGAGGCGGTCCGTGCGCAGCAGCGCGGACATGTCCCGGATGGCGGTGAGGGTGCCGCGCACGGTTCCGGTCACCTTGCTGCGGCCGACGCGCGGCGCGTAGCCGGTATCGACTTCGCGGATGCGCCAGTTGGCCGCGGCCGCGTCGAGAAACATTTCGAGCGGGTACCCGCTGCGGCGGTCATGCAGGTCGAGGGCGAGGAGATGGTCGCGGCGAGCCGCCCGCATGGGGCCGAGGTCATGGATGTTCACACCTGTTATTCGGCGCAGTCGCCAGGAAAGATAGGTATTTGCCAAACGGGCATGCGGAGGCCAGGCGTTGCGGGTGGTCGGGCGGCGGCGTCCGAGCACGAGATCGGCCTCGTCGGCGCTGATCGGGCCGACGACGAGCGGCAGGTCGCGGGGGTCCATCGAGGCGTCGGCGTCGCAGAAAGCCACGATCGGGGCGGTTGCGGCCAGGAGCCCGGCGTGGGCGGCGGCACCGAAGCCGCGGCGGCTTTCGTACACGACGTGCGCGCCGAGGATGCGGGCGAGGTCGGCGGATCCGTCGGTCGACCCGTTGTCGACGACGATCGCGCGGTAGCCGGCGGGCATGCGTTCGAGAATCCATGGCAGCGCCTGCGCCTCATTCAGGCAGGGCAACACCACGTCCACCCGAATGTTCATCATTGTTCGACCCTAGGGGGGGTGTCTGGGCCTTCGGGGTGAAAGAAGTTACGAACCACAGACGGATGCTGGGGAGCCGGTGCGAGTGGCGGGTACTGCGGCAAGCGGATGCCCGTGACCGGGCGAACGAGGCGGGCGAGGCGGGCGAGGCGGGCGAGGCGGGCGAGGCGGGCGAGGCGACCTACTGCCGCGCGGCGGGAGCTGCGCGTTGCACGCTGGACCTCGGCGGGGCGACGCACGCGGCGGGGCGACGCACGGCATCGGCTGGGCCTTCGGACAGATCGCTGCGAGCGCCCCGTGCGGTGCAGCGGTCGCGCGCCTAGTCTGAGGGGGTGTCCCCCTCCCAATATTTTGCGCCGCCCCGAGCGGATGCCCTCGCCGGCCGTCGTGTGCTCGTCATCGAGGACGACCCGATGGTGTCCGAAGTGGTCGCGCGATACCTGCGGGCCGCCGGATTCGTCGTGGACGAGGCCGTCGACGGGCTCGCCGGCTTGCGCCAGGCGGAGGCCGTGCAGCCCGACCTGGTGGTGCTCGACCGCATGCTTCCGCTGCTCGATGGCATCGAGGTGTGCCGCCGTATCCGCGTGACTTGGGGAGCGCTGCCGGTGATCATGCTGACCGCGCTCGGCGAGGAGGAGCACCGCATCGAGGGCCTCGAAATCGGCGCCGACGATTATCTGGTGAAGCCGTTCTCGCCGCGGGAGCTCGTCCTGCGGGTGCAGTCGGTGCTGCGGCGCAGCGGGACCGAGTCGATTCCGGAGGGAAATCTTGACGTCGGCGAATTCTCCCTCAACCTGACCGCGCACGAGATTCGGCTGCGCGGCAAACCGCTCGTGCTCACCGCACGGGAGTTCGACCTGCTCGCCTATCTGATCTGGCGGCCGTCGAAGGTGCTCACCCGCGAGGAACTGCTGCGCTCGGTCTGGGGCTGGGAATTCGGCGATCTGTCCACGGTGACCGTGCACGTGCGGCGGTTGCGGGAGAAGATCGAGGCCGATCCGGCGCATCCGGTGCTCGTGACCACGGTCTGGGGTGTCGGGTACCGGTTCGATCCGGTGCCGCTCGGGGCCGGCGAGGGTGCTGCTGCTGGCGCTGCGGACGAAGCGTCGGGGGGCGCGGAATGAGTGGGGTCGCGGAGGCTCGGGTCGTGGGGGCACACACCGGTGCGGTCTGGGTCGGCGCGCGGGGCGGCATCCGTTTGAGGAGGGACGCACGATGACCACGGACGTGTTGGCGACCGTCGCCGGTATCGCGTTCGGCTGCGCGATTCTCGTGGGCGCGCTCGCACTGCTCGCGTTGCGTCTGCTGTCGCGGGGGTCGCTCGCCATGCAGGTCGTCGTCGTCGCGTTCGCGACCGTCGCGTCGGTCGTCAGCGGAACATCCGCGGTGGCCTCACTCATGTACCTGTCGGCGCACGACCTGACCGTGTTCTACTCGGTTGCCGTTGTCGCCGGAATCGTATCGCTCGTCATGGCCTCGGTTTTGGGACGCTCACTGGTGCGCGACAACCAGTATTTTCGGGCGGCGGCGGCGAGCATCGGTCGGGGCGAATCCGTTATATCCCCGGATCGGCATACGAGCACGGAGTTCGCCTCGCTCGCCGGAGAGTTGGCCGCGACGGCCGAACGGCTGTCCGAGTCCCGCGATCGCGAGGAGCGCATCGAGACGTCGCGCCGTGAAATCGTGGCGTGGATCTCCCACGACCTGCGCACGCCCCTCGCCGGCATTCGGGCCATGGCCGAGGCCCTCGAAGACGGCATGGCGCCCGACCCCGAGCGCTACTACGTGCAGATTCGCGGACAGGTCGACCGGCTCAGCGGCATGGTCGATGACCTGTTTGAGCTGTCCAAGATCCACTCCGGGGCGCTGCAACTCACCTTCGAACGGGTTGCCCTGTACGACCTGATCAGCGACACGATCGCCGATCTCGCGCCGGTCGCGCTCGCTAAATCGCTCCATCTGCGGTTCGAGGGTGAGCGGGGTCTCACCCTGCAAGCGGATGCCCGCGAGCTCGCCCGCGCGGTCGGCAACCTGGTCATGAACGCCATCCAGCATTCCGCGGCCGAGAGCGCCATCGTCGTCTCGGTCACTCGGCACGTCGACGGGCGTGCGGTGATCTCGGTCGTCGATGCGGCCGGAGGCATCCCCGAGCGGGATCTCGGCCGGGTGTTCGAGGCCGGCTGGCGGGCGAGCGAGCCGCGTACGGCGTCCGCTTGGAGTACCGGCGCCGGTCGCAGCGGCGGCGCCGGGTTGGGGCTCGCGATCGTCGCGGGAATCGCGCGGGCTCACGCTGGGCAGGTGACCGTGACCAATGTGGAGAACGGATGCCGGTTTGAGCTGCTGTTACCGCAGCATCCGCTCGGCTGATGGGGCCGCGGGTGGCGGGATGACAGGGTGCGACGGGTCAGGGGTGCGACGGGTCAGGGGTGCACAGCGGCCCGGAGGGGGGCAGTGGCGAACTCGAGCATGCCGTCTTCGAAGGAGACCTGGGCCGACCAGCCTAGTTCCAGGCGCAAGCGCTCCGACGACGCCGTGATGTGCCGCACGTCACCGAGACGATACTGTCCGGTCACGACCGGAGCCGGGCCTCCTGCAGCAGCGGCGAGGGCGGTCGCCATGTCGCCGATGGTGTGCACGATTCCGCTGCCGACGTTGAACGGACGAAATACGCCGGAATCGGCCGGCGACGAAGCGGCACCCGGCGCGGTGAAGTCCAGCGCGGCTATGTTGGCCGCGGCCACATCACGTACATGCACGAAGTCGCGGCGCTGCCGGCCGTCCTCGTAGACCCGCGGGGCCTCACCGCGCTCGATCGCCGAGCGAAACAGCGAGGCGACTCCCGCATACGGTGTGTTCTGCGGCATGCCGGGGCCGTAGACGTTGTGGTATCGCAGGGCGGCGACGCGCCCGCCGGTCGACCGGGCCCAGGCCGTGGCGAGATACTCTTGGCCGAGCTTGCTGCTCGCGTAGACGTTGCGCGGGTCGAGCGGATCCGTTTCGCTCACCAGAACGGGCTCGAGCTCCTGCCCGGTCGCCGGGTCGAGCGGGTCGAACCGTCCGGCGTCGAGGTCACTCGCCAGGCGCGGTCCGGGCCGGGTGAATCCGTTCGGGCCGCGATAGCTGCCCTCACCGTAGACGACCATGGATGAAGCCAGAACCAGACGACGGATGCCCTGCTCGGCCATCGCTGCCAGCAGCACGGCGGTGCCGACCTCGTTGCTGTGCACGTAATCGGGGGCGTCGGCGAAATCGACTCCGAGTCCGACCTTGGCAGCTTGGTGGCACACCACGTCGATGTCGACGAGGGCTCGGGCGACGACGGCAGGGTCGGTCACGTCAGCGTGCACGAACTCGACTCGGGGGTCCAGCCCCGCAGGCATAGTGTTTGGGGCCCGGAACGTGGGCCGACGTGCTAACCCGGTTTCGGGCAACGGTGCAGGGCCGTGCACGTCGGCGCGCAGCGAGTCCAGTACCCGCACCCTGTAGCCGCGGGCGAGAGCGGCGTCGACGATCGCGGATCCGATGAAGCCGGCTCCCCCGGTGATGAGCAGGAATTCGCCGGTCATGCGCTGTCCCGGCCGGCGCGGCCGGCGTGGGCAGCCGGTTGCCCGTCGGCAGGCGCGGACGCGGACGCCCCGGGGTATCGCGGGAACCGACCGGTCATCACGCCGGTTCCTCCATCGGGTCAGAGTGCACGGCACGCGCGAGCACGGCGTCAACCTGGGCCGGATCAATGAGCTCCCGCGGGGTGAAGTCAATCGGCAAGGCCCGCAGGATACCGTCGATCGCGGCCAGAATACGCGGCTGGGCCTCGCGGAGGCGACGGAACACGACCGAGGCGGTGACGGCATCCGTTTCGCTGGTCGTGGCGACACTGGAAGGCACGGGCGCCAACCCGGCGTCGGCGTCGGTCACGAACGAGAGGTTGACCGTGGCCATGTTGAGCTCGCCGGCCAACACGATCTCGGGGTACGCGGTCATGTTCACGATGTGGGCGCCGATCGAACGGAACCAGACCGACTCCGCCCGGGTCGAGAACCGCGGGCCCTGGATGACGACGACGGTTCCGGTCGGCGCGAAATTCTCGTTGAGGGTGTTGAGGGCGCTGATCGCGTAGCCGCGCAGCAGCGGGTCGAACGGGTCGGCGGCGGAGAGGTGCTGCACCGACTCCCGGTCGTAGAACGTGTCGGACCGGCCAGTCGTGCGGTCGATGAACTGGTCGGTGACCACGAGCAGACCCGGCGGATACTCCGGCGTGACTCCACCGACGGCCGACGAGGAGATGATCGCGCGCACGCCGATCGAGGCGAGTGCCCAGATGTTGGCGCGGTAGTTGATCAGGTGCGGCGCGACGCTGTGTGCGCTCCCGTGACGGGGCAGAAACGCGACGCGGCGACCGGCGCGCAGACCGATCGTGACCGGAGTGGTTCCGTACGGCGTCTGCACCCGGTGCGTCACCGCACCGGACGGGTCGATGAGTTCGTAGAGTCCGGAGCCGCCGATCACGGCAATCTCCGCGCGCGCGGTCGGGTCGCCCAGAGGGTCGCCCAGAGGGTCGGCAGTCGGTTCAGGTGTCATAATCGGCTCCCAGCGGGTTACAAGTCGAGTGTTCAGTGTGCCATCGAAACCTGCGTACCCGCGCAAGCCCGCCGCCCAGCCGCACGAAAGCGGATGCCCGGCGCGCGCGGTCCGGGCCTGGCCCGCTCCCCGGGCCCAGGTCAGAACGTGGGCCCGCGTTCTGGGCCCGGGCCCGGAACGCAGAAAGACCTAGTGCGTGTAGACGCGGATTGACGAGGCCAGGGGCCCGGGCGGGTTCAGGGCAAACGACGAGAGCACGCCGTCGCCGAAGTAATCCACGAGCGCCCAGAGCTGTTCGCCGCCGCTCACGACGTAGCGGGCTCCGCTCGACAGCGGCACCACGGCACTGGCCCCGGCGTCGATCTGCAGATCGACCGGGGTGCCACTGTCGGGGGTGAGAATGAGGGAGGCATCCGCTGCCCCGCCGTTGACGAGGTGCAGCGTCGGCGACGGACCAGGCGCCACCGCCACCGCGAAGTCGCCCGCAAGCGGTGCCGACGCTGAGAACCAGCCGAAGTCCTTGCCGCCGGCGCTGTCGGTGGCGGTGCGGGCGGAGGCGATGATCGGCTCGTCGGAGCGCAGCTGCACCGAGAAGCTGCCCGAGGCCAGCGGCGACAGCGGAATCTCAGTGGCGATCCCGGGCTCGACGTCGACCTGGGTCGACGTTCCCGCGGCGGTTCCGTCGGCGCTCGTCACACCGATCTGAACGGTCGCCGCCGCATCGCCCGGCACGAACACGCGAATCGACGGGGTGGCAGCGTCGAAACCCTCGCCCGTCGTCACGGTCTCGTCGGTGACGGCCGCCATGACGCGCACCCCGGCGATGATCTGGTTGGTGGCGGGGGTCGCGGTGGTACCGATGATCTCGACTCCGCCCGGTTCAATCCCTCGGATGCTGCTCTGCTCCAGTGACGCAGCCACCTGCCCGCCGCGCGACTCAACGTGCAGAACGGGCGACTTCACGTTCGGGGCGAGGCCGGCGAGCGAGATGACCCGCTGCTCGCCCGGCTGTACCAGAATGCCGGAGGCGCCGGGCGCGTCGATCGGTCCGCTCTCGCCGGAGACGGTCACGTTGACGGTCGCGAGCACGGTGGTCGGGTTGCTCAGCAGCAGCAGGCTGGTGCGTCCGATGTCGGTTGACCCGCCGACGATCCAGCTGTCGCTGACCGCTTCGGCGCAGGCGGCGACGGCGAGCCCCCCGATGGTGTCGGTGGTGGCAACCTGCGACTGGCTGCCGGCCACGAGCGGCGGCACGGTGGCACCCTCCTGCACGGGAACGGTCAGCAGCAGCGGCGGCTGCCGGCTGTTCGAGTCGTCGACCGCGGTGATCTCGGTCACCTGCGGCCGAATCTGCGCCAGTGAGGTGGCCTCAACCGAGCCATACACGGCGGAGGCCGCCCCCACACTGGACGCCGCCTGCGCCTGTGTCGAATCCTCGGCGAGGGTCAACAGCGGCCCCGGGCACACCCGCTGCTGCTCGCTCGGCGACGGCGAGATCTCCTTGGATTGCGGTTCGCGTTCAATGGTCGGCAGCGTCACCAGGGTGGCCGCGCCGAGGGTCGCAACGACGACGGCGATGCCGACGAGGCCGAGCACACCGCGACCGGCCCGGCCGCCAATGCGGGCGAGTTGGCTTCTATCGGGCATGGGTGTCCTCCACGGGCTCGGCGGCATCATCAGAGAACCCATCGTCCGATTCCAGTGCGGTGCCGACACCGGTTTCCCGGTCGATGCCGAGGTCGGCTTCGAGGTCGGCTTCGAGGTCGGTGCCGACCGGCGGTTCCAGACCCTCATCACCATCTGACGAGGCGACAGCGCCCTTCGTCCGGCGCACACGCTTCGACTTCTGCTTGGCATCGGCCCGAGCCGCCCGGCGAATGGCATCGCGGTTGGCCTGGCGAACGGCTTCACGGCCAGCCCCGATCGGCAGTGACAGCAGTACCGTGCTGCCCACGACGGCGAGGGCGATCAGCAGAGTCACCAGGCCGAAGACGCCGCCCGCCTGAGCCGGCACGGGGGTCGAGGCGGCAGCATCCGTTTCGCCGAACTGCCACAGGCGGCCGAACTCTGTGTCGCCGACCGGGGCCAGCGCGGCATTGCCGTCGAGGGCGGTTTCGGTGCGCAACGCGGTGTCGGCGGCCTCAACACTACTGCCCGCCGGCTGCAAGACAATAAAGCGGATGCCGAACTCGGCCAGGTCCGCGCTGGTGTCGAGTCCGCTGCGCGAGGCCAGATTGCCCGCGAGCTCCGCGAGCGCTTTCTCGCGGGCGCTGAGCGTCTGGTCGGTGCTGTCCAGGGTGGATTGCTGGTTCAGGGTGGCGCCGGCTCCGCGCTCGATCGAGGCGAGCAGACCGCCGTCGGCTTGCGGAACGAGCTGCAGCGTTCCGACCCGGGGGTCGATCTGGGCTTCCGCGGCGACGAAGGCCGGTTGGGTCTGCCCGGTTCCCTCCCGCACGGCGGCGGTGCCGAGGTGCAGCGCGGCGACGAGCGGCAGCACAACCACGGCCAGGGCGAGGGCGGCGACCACGCCGGGCGCCGACGCGAACCGGTGCAGGGAGCGCAGGCCGATCACGAGGGCACCGACCAGGCCGAGCCAGTACAGGCTGAGCCCGGACCCCGACCAGACACGCACCGGTGCGGCGCCGAACGCGGCGAGCACGAGCGAGTTGGCGGCGAGGGCGGTGCCGAATCCGAGCAGGGCCACGACCCAGGCACCGCTCGCGAGGCGCGCGCCGGGTAGCAGCAACGCCAGCAGGGCGATCACGGCCAGGGGCGCGAGCAGGATAGGCACGAACAGCTGCGGGTCGAGGCCGACAACCCCGAACCGGTCGAGCACGCCGGCCCACCCGTCGGTGCCGGGCAGTCCAAGCAGTAGTTGCAGGGTGGGGGCGTGGCCGCTCGGCAGGGGGAGGCCCGGGTCGGCGACGAGGTTCAGCCAGCTGCCGCGCAGGCCCTGGTCAGCAAGGAGCGGAAGCGCCAGCGCGAGCGCCGGCAACAAAATACCGATGAAGCGCATCACCCGACGGCCCGCGAGGGCTACGCTGAGCAGCCAGACCATGAACAGGGCCGGGGCGAGCGAGGGCGCGCAGGCGACGACCGCCGCGAACAGCAAGGCGGCCGAGGCACTCGCCGACCACGTGCGCGCGGCCGCAAACCAAGCGAAAAACAGCCACGGCAGCAGCAGGTGCACGAGAATCGCGGCCGGGCGACCGTCGGCGAGGGCGATCAGGAATGTCGGGGCCAGCACCCAGAGGGCGGCGGCCAGCGCGCGCAGGCTGCCGCGGTCGGTCAGACGGGTCGCGGCCATCCATGCGCCGACGGCGGCGAGTGGAAAGGCGAGGGCGTAGACCAGCACGAGCGCGAACGACGGCGACCAGAACGCGATCGAGCCGAGCACAGCGACCACCGCGGCGAACGGGTCGGCGGCGCCGACGAAGCCGAGTCCGAGGTCACGCCAGCCGTAGCCGACGCTTGCCCAGAGCTCGGGCAGGCTCGGTGAGAGCGGCAGCAGCCCGCCGCCGGTGAGGGTGTCGGCTCCGAGCAACGGCACCATCATGATGATGCCCACGACGGCCGCGGCGAACATGGTCCAGGCGCCACCGCCGGAGAAGAATCGAATTTCGGGACGTTCGCCGTGCAGGCCGAACAGGCTGGCCTCCCGCTTGAGCGAGTAACGTCGGCGTACTTCGGCCGAGGGAACCCGCAGTGTCGAGATGGCATCCCAGCCGAGCGTGCGGGTCTTCGCGAACGAGCGACGGGCGTTGCCGACGCGCATTCCGTTGAACGCTGCGCCGAACGCGGCCGAGAATTCGCCCACGATCGCGCCGGGTTCCTTGCGCAACAGTTGGCCGAGCGAGCGCATGAAAGCCAGCGGCAGCAGCGACAACCAGTGCACAACAAGGGCTCCGGCCGGCGCATAGACCAGACGGCGGTGCAGTTGCGCCGAACGTTCGGCCCGCACCCGGCGGCGGCGTAGGCGCCCCCGCGACGATTGGTTCGGCCCGGCGACGCCGTCACCGGCCGACGCGACGCGGGCGCCCGGAACGACCGACACCCGATACCCGGCCAGCCGCACGCGCACGCAGAAGTCGAGCGAATCGTCGACGGTCGGCAGCGCCGGGTCGAACCCGCCCAACTGCTCCCACACTGTGTGGCGCACCAGCATGCCGCCGGCACTGACGGCAAGCACGTCGCTCAGGCCATCGTGCTGTCCCTGGTCCAGTTCACTTTCGACCAGCGTGACGGTGGCGCCGAGAGGTGTCATCGACTCGCCAAAGTTGTGAATGTATTCGCCGGCGATCCATTCCATGACCTTCGGTCCGGCGACGGCTACCGACGGGGCGATCTCGAGCGCGTCAACGAGCACCTCGAGGGCGGTCGGCTCGGGCGCGCTGTCCTGAGCAAGCAACCAGAGCAACTCGCGGTCGTGGGTGGGCAGCGGCGTCACCTGCACGGCGGCGTTGATGGCCTGCCCGAAGTTCAGGTCCGCGTCGGCGGCAATGAACTGCGCCGGCCCGAATTCGGCGAGCATCTTCGCTGTCGCATCGCTCGAGCCGCAGTCCACGGTGATGACAATGTCGGGTTTACGGGTCTGCAGCGACAGCGCCTTGAGAGTTCGTTCAAGGTGTTTCGCGCCGTTTCGGGCGACAAGGATGGCGGTGACTCTCGGTTGCATAACAGCACCAGCCTAGGTCGGTATCCCCCGGGGGCCCTCAGGCGAGAGGGCGCGCCACAAATATCGGGCCCGCATTGGCCAGGCGGATGCCGCAGCATCCGCTCGCAGAAAGCGTCGCGCCAAGCGAAACGGCCGACAAGCGGTTCGGACACAAAACACGCTGTAGCAGGACGCAGCACGCAGCACGCCGAGCCTGCGTGGAGAACTACGCGCGCTTGCGCAGTTTGCGGCGTTCTCGCTCGGAGAGCCCGCCCCAGATGCCGAACCGCTCGTCATTGCTGAGCGCGTATTCGAGGCACTGGTTGCGTACCTCGCAGCCGGAGCAGATCTTCTTCGCGTCGCGGGTCGAGCCGCCCTTTTCGGGAAAGAATGCTTCGGGGTCGGTCTGCGCGCAGAGCGAGTCGGCCTGCCAGGCCAGAAGGTTCTCGTCGCCGAGGTCGTGTCGTACTCCCGGAACACCGAGGGTGACGGGGTCAACGAACCAGTCCTCTGGTACTCCGGAACGATAGTCGAGCATGGCCATATCGTCTCCCAGCGTTCGTTTGCGCACAATTAGTGCCTGCCCTAATTACACCGGTGTAATTCGCTAACGTCAAGTCGCGAATCGTAAACCCTCAATACGGGCTGGAGGGTTGCGACGCGCCCAAGAGTCAAAAAACCCCGCTCGGGGGGTGCGATTTGATGCGTGCAATGTTGCGAAGGTAGCACGATCTCATCGATGGCGGCGTGTCGCTGCGCTCAGTTCGCGGCGGTGCGCGACGAGTCCCAGGCGCTCTGCACCATCTGCTCGAGACTGTGGCGCATGCTCCAGCGCAGATCGCGGGCGGCGAGTGCGCCCGAGGCGACGATGCGATCGGGGTCTCCGGCGCGGCGCGGGCCGATCTCGGGAGCGAAGTCGATGCCCGTGACCCGGCGCACGGTCGCCATGATCTCGCCAACCGAGACGCCGTCGCCGCTGCCGAGGTTGTAGACCGGTTCGATCGCTTCCCCGGCGTCGAGGCGGCGGGCCGCAGCCACGTGCGAGATCGCGAGGTCGGCCACGTGAATGTAATCGCGAATGCAGGTTCCGTCGGGGGTGGCGTAGTCGTCGCCATTGATGCGCGGCGTGCGACCGTCGAGCAGCGCGGCGAAGACCAGCGGAAAGAGGTTGTGCGGGCTGGTGTCACTCAGACTGAGGTCGCCGGAGCCGACAACATTGAAGTAGCGCAGCGACGTGTGGCGCAGGCCGGTCGCGACCGCCTGGTCACGCAACAGCCACTCGCCGATCAGCTTGGACTCGCCGTAGGGCGACTCCGGGCTCTTCTCGGTGGCTTCGGTGACCAGATCGGTGTGTGGGGTGCCGTAGACGGCGGCGCTCGACGAGAACACGATGCGGTCGATCTCGGTCGCGTCCATGGCGGCGAGCAGCGTGGCCGTGGCCGTGACGTTTTGCTCGTAGGTGTGCAGCGGTCGCTGCACCGAAACGCCGGCGTACTTGAATCCGGCCACGTGCACGACGCCATCGATGTGATGCTCTTTCATGGTGTGCACGAGCAGGCTGCCGTCAAGAATGTTGCCTCGAATGAGCGGAACGGGGGCCGGCACGAAGCTTTCGTGCCCGGTCGATAGGTCATCGATCACGACGATGTCGATGTTCTCGGCCAGAAATGCCCGAACGATGTGCGAGCCGATGTAGCCCGCTCCTCCTGTGACCAGCCACTTCATGTTGCCCCACTCGGTCGTGCGGCAACCATTCATGCCGTCGTTCCACAGTATCGAACGCTACGCGGGAGGTGCGCCAGTGCGCGGGACTCCCGGCCGGGCCATAACTCCCGCGCCACGAGTTGCGCGGGAGCTGCGCCAGTGCGCCCCAGTTGCGCTTCGCGCGCACTGGCGCAAGTCCCGCGAATCGCGAGAGTGCGAACGCCAGCTACGCCCCGACGGTGGCCAGAAAGACCTCGCCGGTGCCGGCGAAGGTCAGGGTTCCCTCGTCGGGCGTGACGTACACGGCCTGGCCACGCTTGAGCGGCCGCGACGACAGGCCTCCGGCCACGAGAAACCCGCCGATCGTGCAAATGGCAATGGCCGGCCCGGCGAGGGTGATCTGTCGCATCGGAACGGGGGTGGCCGACACCGCGTCGGCATCCGCTTCGATGTGCACGAGCTCGAAGTCGGGCACGCCGGGGCGGTACCGCGACACCCCAGGGGCCTCCTCGACCGGCGCGAGGTACGGCGCCGGCGCGGCACTGAAGTCGAGCACCCCGAGCAGCTCTTCGATGTCGATGTGCTTGGGCGTCAGGCCGCCGCGCAGCACGTTGTCGGAGGCGGCCATGAGTTCCACGCCGAGCCCCGACAAATAGGCGTGGATGTTGCCGGCCGGCAGATACAACACCTCACCGCGTTTCAGCGAGACCCGGTTCAGCAGCAGGGCGAGCACGATTCCGGGGTCGCCCGGGTACGCGGCGGCGAGCGCGCGCACCGTTGCCAGTTCGCGCGCATACCCGATGGTTGCTCCCCCAGCGGCCAGGGACTCGGCGTGCTGGGCGAGCGCGACCACCCGTTCGACCAGCCATTTCACCTCGCCGGAGTCGCCACCGCGGCCGTCACGCAACAGCCAGTCGACGGTGTCGCGCAGGCCCAGGGCCAGGTGGTTCTCGAGCGAGTCGATGGCGGCGGCCTGCGGGTTGTCGGTCGAGAGGTCGAGCAGCCGCAGCTCTGCGAGGATTCCGCGCACCTCATTGAGCGGGCGAAACCCGCAGAGCGCTTCGAACGTGTCGCTGAGCGCAAAAATGAGCTCGGGCTTGTGGAACGGGTCGCGGTAGTTGCGGTTGCCGGCGTCGACGGCGATTCCGGCTTCGTTCTCCAGCTCGAATCCGGCCCGGGCCTGCTCCGTGGTGGGGTGCGCCTGCAGCGACAGCGGGCGGGCGGCGGCCAAGATCTTCAGCAGAAACGGTAGGCGGGGTGCGGCGAAGTCAGCCGGGGCCGCCGAAGCGGGCGAGCCCGCCGCCGAGCCGGCAGCATCCGTTTCCCGCTTCGCCAAGTCGACACCGAGCGCCACCTCCGGCGCCGCCGCGACCCATTCGGCGAGGTTGGCAGCCCCGCCGACGAGCGATGCATCCTCGATGATCGACGACGAGCCGACGTGAGCCCCCAACCATAGTTCGGCCTCGGGTACACCCGACGGCGCCCGGCCCAGCAGGTCGGCGATGGCGTGCGTGGACCCCCAAGCGTAATTGCGCGGCGTGTTGGTGATGCCCACAAACATGTTCGGCTCCTTCTCCAGCTGTTTAGACCAAACTACCAACCGACTTCGGGCATTCAGCCAACGACCCTAGGCTGGCGACCAGTCGCGGTCGCGTGTCGACCGCCTTTCTTGCAACGGAGCCTCCATGACCTTTGAGCTACTCGGCAGCGACTTCTTCGGCTACGAAAACCTCCTCAGCGCGCCCGAGCAGTCGGCCATCGTCCAGCTGCGCGCCTACCTCGAGCAGGAGGTGCGGCCCATCGCAAACGGCTGCTGGGACCGCGCCGAATTCCCCACCCAGATCATCAAGCCGCTCGCCGAGCTCGGCATGTACTCCTTCGGCTGGGACGAAACGAAGCCGTTTACGAATTCGGCGGTGTTCCGTGGATTCGTGGCGCTGGAGCTGGCGCGAGTGGACGCATCCGTAGCGACCTTCGTCGGCGTGCAGAACGGGCTGTCGGCCGGCACGCTTGCCGCCACCGGCTCGGCCGAGCAACGCGCTGAGTGGATTCCGCGCCTCGCTTCCGGCGAGATCATCGGAGCGTTCGGCCTGACCGAGCCACTCTCCGGCTCCGACAGCGCGCAGGGTCTCCGCACAACCGCCACCCGTAGCGGCGACAGCTGGACACTGAACGGCGCCAAACGTTGGATCGGCAACGCCACCTTCAGCGATGTGACCATCGTCTGGGCCAAGGACACCGCCGACAACCAGGTGAAGGGCTTCATCGTTCCCACCGACACCGCCGGCTACGCAGCCACCAAGATCGAGGGCAAGATCAGCCTGCGTGCGGTGCAGAACGCCGACATCACGCTGACCAACGTGGTCGTGCCCGAGAGCCTGCGCCTGCAGAACGCCAACTCGTTCAAGGACACCGCCAAAGTGCTGCGGGCCACGCGCGCCGAGGTGTCGTGGGCGGCCGTCGGCAACGCGATCGGCGCCTACGACGCGGCCGTGGCCTATTCGAAGTCTCGCGAACAGTTCGGTAAGGCCATCGGTGGACACCAGCTCGTGCAGGATTTGTTGGTGAAAAGCCTCGGCAACATCACCGCGAGCCTCGGCATGGTCGTGCGGGTGTCGCAACTGGACGACGAGGGAGTGCAGCGCGACGAGCACTCCGCGCTCGCCAAGGCCTACACGACGAGTCGCATGCGAGAGAGTGTGGCCTGGTGCCGCGAGCTGTTCGGCGGCAACGGCGTCACCCTCGAGTACAACGTGGCCCGGCATTTCGCCGACGCCGAGGCCATCTACTCCTACGAGGGCACCCAGGAGATGAACACCCTCATCGTCGGCCGGAAGATCACCGGCCATGCCGCGTTCGTCTGACCGGGCGCCGCGAGCCGCCGTCTGCAAAACCGGCACAATTTGCGACACGCCGGGTACGGCATCCGTTCGACCCGGCGTGTCGCATATTTACCGGCATTATCGACACAAGCGGATGCCCACAGCCCCGGCGCGGGATACGGTGTCGGAATGAGACCTCGACGCACCGACTCCGGCCCGGCCTCGCGGTGACCACCGACCAGGGGCTCGACGCCATCGTCGTCGGATCCGGCCCGAACGGCCTGGCCGCCGCCGTTACGCTCGCCCGCGCTGGTCTCACGGTGCGCGTCTACGAGCGCAACCCGAGTATCGGCGGCGGGGCGGCGACCGCCGAGCTCACCCTGCCCGGGTTTCACCACGATGTGGGCTCGGCCGTGCATCCGCTGGCCCTCGCATCCGAGTTCTTCACGAAGTTCGGTCTGGCCGACCGCATCGAGCTGCGCGTTCCCGAAATCTCCTACGGGCATCCGCTGCCCGGCGGCCGCGCAGGCGTGGCCTGGCACGATATTGAGCGCACCGCGGCCGGCCTTGGCCGCGACGGCCCGGCCTGGCTACGTCTGCTCGGGCCCCTCGTCGACAGCATCAGAGACGTGGCCGAGCTCACCGGGGATGCGCTACTGCGTGTGCCGCGGCATCCGCTCACGCTGGCCCGGTTCGGGCTGCGCACGCTGGAGCAGGGCGGCCCGGCCTGGAACTGGCGCTTCACCGGCGAGATTGCACCGGCGCTGCTCACCGGCACGTTCGCGCACTCGATCGGGCGGCTGCCGAGCCCGTCGACCGCCGGAGCCGGGCTCACCCTCGCCGCGCACGCGCACGCCGGGGGCTGGCCGATTCCGATCGGCGGAAGCGGCGCCATCGTGCGGGCCCTCGCCGACGACCTGCTCGAGCACGGCGGCGAGATCGTGACGGATGCCGATATCACCAGCCTCAGGCAGCTGCCGCCGGCCCGCATCGTGCTGCTCGACGTGACACCGCGCGCCCTCGTCGACCTCGCGGCTGGCACCCTGCCCGCCCGCTACACGACGACGCTGAGCACGTTTCGCTACGGCAACGCGGTCGCCAAGGCGGACTTCGCGCTCTGTGAACCGGTGCCGTGGGCGGCCGCGGACCTGCGGCGAGCGCCGACCCTGCACGTGGGTGGCACCCGCGCCGACCAGGCGCGCGCCGAAAACGCCGTGGCCCGGGGGCGGCATGCCGACTCCCCCTACGTGCTCGCCGCGCAGCCGAGCATTCTCGACGCCACCCGCGCTCCCGCCGGCAAACACGTGCTCTGGGCCTACACGCACGTGCCGGCCGGATCCACCCACGACCAGACCGAGCAGATCACCCGGCAGATCGAACGCTTCGCCCCGGGGTTTCGCGACACCATTCTCGCCTCCGCCGGCCAGAGCGCCGCGCAGATGCAGAACCACAATCCCAACCACATTGGCGGCGATATCGCGGCCGGAGCGATCAGCCTCGCCCAGCTCGTGCGCCGCCCGGTGCTGTCGGGCGACCCGTGGCGCACTCCGCTCACGGGCGTCTACCTGTGCTCGTCATCGACCGCGCCCGGCCCCGGCGTGCACGGCATGTGCGGCTACCGCGCCGCCCTGAGCGCCCTCCGCCACGAATACAACATCCAGACCCCGCCCCACCTCGCGCCGACGGCGCCGACGCCGTAACCGCCTCCTCGATCAGCCGACCCGCCGCGTATCCGCTCGCCCCGTCGATGGGACCCGAGATCACTCCCGAGGAGACCGCCCGGGCACGAAGACCCGCCGCCGCCTCGCCCATCTGCCGAGTGCCACGCCGAGTGAGATTCCCTCCCCGCCGGTCGAGCTTGTCGAGACCACCTTGCACGCGCGTGGTCTCGACCGGCTCGGCCACCGATACCGGCCGCGCGGGAACCGGTAACCTGAAACCATGTCCGCCGTGCAGAGTCGCCTCGTCATTCGACTCTTCGCCACCTTCGTCTGGTTCACCGTTCTGGCCGGCCAGTTCTGGCGCAATCTCGGCGGCTGGTGGGGCTTCGGCGCCATCGCCGTGATCGTGGTCGTCGGCAGTGTGATCGGCCTCAGCACCCAGCGCACCCATGCCCGCAACGCCGCCGCCCGGGCTGCCGCGCACCCGGCCGAGCAGCCGAGCAGCCCCAGCGATCGCGACATTGCCCTCGGCCACACGTACACTGCAGCTCTGGCCCCCACCCTGAACTGGCGTAAGTTTCCCAAGACCATCACCGCGTTCCTGCTGCTCGCCACCCTGTCGATCGTGTGGTCGTATTACCCGGGGGCATCTGCTCTCGGCATCACCCTGCAGCTCATCACGACCCTCGCCGCCCTGTTCCTGGCCGTCACCCTCACCTGGCCAGAGCTCCTGCGCACCCTGGCCGGCGCCCTGCGCTGGGTGCTCGCCCTCTCGCTCTCATTCGAGCTGTTCGTGGCCGTCATCATTCAGCATGCCGTGCTGCCGTTCTTCGTCGACTACGGCACAACCGACGTGCCGAACGCCTTCTACTGGTCGCGCGGCCTGCTGCTGGCCGGCGGCCCCATTGAGGGCATTGTCGCCAACCGCAACCTGCTCGGGTTCGTAGCCCTGCTCGCCATCATCGTCTTCACCGTGCAACTGAGAGCCCACACCGTCAAGCGCGGCGCAGGCCTGGTCTGGCTGGCGCTGGCCGTGGGCATGTTGCTACTCACCCGATCCGCCACGGTCGCCGTGTCGCTCGTCGCGGTCGTGGCCGCCCTGTTGTTCGCGCTCTGGGCGCGCCGGGTGCACGACCAGCACCGGCGGCCGTTGTATGTCGTGGCGGCGGCATCCGTTCTCGCGGTCGCTGCGTCCCTCGCGTTGTTCTCCTCGCAGCTGTTCAGTCTGCTCGGCCGCAGCGACGATCTCACCGGCCGCTTCGACATTTGGGCCAGCGTCACCCAGCTCGCCCTTGAACGCCCGGTGTTCGGCTGGGGCTGGGTGAGCTACTGGGTGCCGTGGGTGGAACCGTTCAACGACCTCGCTGTGCGCAAGGGCGTCACCTACCTGCAGGCACACAACGCGTGGCTCGACGTGTGGCTGCAGCTCGGCATCGTCGGCGTCATTCTGTTCGCCGCCCTCGTCTTCTCCACCCTGTGGCGAGCCTGGTTTCTCGCCGTGGATCGCCCGCGTCTCGGCGTCAAAGATACCGAGCCGTTCGCCGTCTCGGCGTTACTGCCGCTGCTGCTGCTCGCCGCGCTGATCGCCCAGAGCGTGGCCGAAAGCCGCTTGCTCATCGAGAGCGGCTGGGTGATTCTCATCGTGTTCGCCGTCGTCACCAAGCGGCAGCAGCACGCGCCCCGACCGATGCCCTAACCCCAGCGCGGTAAATTAGAGGATGCCCACCCTGCCCGAAGCCCTGCGCCGCGCGCTCGCGTCGCCGAAATTCGCGGCCTCGCTCACGCTTGTCATTCTGGCCACGGCATTTGGCACCCACCTGCTACGCAGCGTCATGGGCTGGCCCGGCCTCATCGGTGTGCTCGGTGGCCTCGTCGTGCTCGCCGTGCTCTCGCTGCTCGCCCGCCGCCCCATTGTCGAGTGGCACGGCCTGCTGCCCATCTCGATCATCGTGTTCGTGGCCTGGTGCGCGCTCTCCGGGGTGTGGAGCGGCTACGTCTCCGAGACCATCATCGGCGTCAGCTACCAGGTCACCGTCGGATTCCTCGCCATCTATGTGGCGCTCGTACGCGACACCTTTCAGGTGGTGCGCGCCACCGGCGACGTGCTGCGGGTGCTCCTCGGGCTCTCCATCGTGCTCGAAGTGCTGTCGGGGCTGCTGCTCGACCTGCCGATCGCGTTTCTTGGCGTCGTCGGCGACATCGACCGACTCGGCCCAATTCAGGGCATCTTCGGCTCACGCAACGTCTTTGGACTCCTCGCCCTTATCGCCGCCGTCACCTTCTACGTCGAGCTGCGCGCCCGATCCATTCCGCGCGCACTCGGCATCGGCTCGATGTGGCTGGCCGGCATCTGCCTGGTGCTCACCCGCTCCCCCGTCATCATCGTCGTCGCCACCTGCGTCATCGTCGCCGCGCTCGCCCTCTATCGTTTACGTCGCACCCCC
>NZ_JAJAYI010000040.1 GCF_026786305.1 Cryobacterium sp. | reverse complement strand
GGGGGGGGGGCCGCCGGGCCCGGCGCCCCGGCCCCCGGGGGGCGCGGGGGGGGGGGGGGCGGGGCCCCCGGGCCCCCCCCCCCCGCGCCCCCCCCCATCCGGGTGTTGCTGCGACCGGAATGGCTGACCCTGGCCGAGGGGGGAACCCCGGCTGTAGCCACGTCTATCGCCTACGCCGGCCACGACGCCCTGGTCAGCTTCGCCCTCGCTGACACAGCGAAGACCCCGGTGCGCGCTCGCATCGCCGCACCCGCCCTGCCGCAGCTCGGCGCCCACGTGACGCTCGGGGTGCGCCAGAACGCCCTCGCCTACCCACTCGGGTAGCGGCAACCGCCCAGCAGCCAGAATCGGCGATCAGTAGGGGTGACCGGGCTCGACCAGCACAGTCAACGCGCGCCGATCAGCATCCACTTCGCGCTGCGGGCGCGCAGGCTCAGGGTCACGGCGCGGGCGCCGAGGTAGCCGAGGGCGAACGCGGCCATCAGCCAGGCGAGTCCGCCCTCGCCCGCCGGCGCCCAGACCAGCACCGCGGCGGCCAGCGGCACGAACACGGTGAGGTTGACCAGCCCGGTCAGCGCGAGATAGCGGGCGTCGCCGGCTCCGATGAGCACGCCGTCGAGCACGAACACGACCGCGCCGAGAGGAACGGATGCCCCCAGCACGATCAGCGTCAGCGGCAGCAGCGAGGTGACAGCCTCGGCACTGGTGAACGCGTGCCCGAGCACCCCGCTCGTGCCGATCACGACGGCGGCGAGTGCGAGGCCGGCGAGCACGCCCCACTCAAGGCAGCGGCGCAACACGGCGCGCACTCCCTCGACATCTCCGGCGCCGAGGCCGCGACCGACGAGGGCCTGGGCGGCGATCGCGAGGGCGTCGAGGGCGAAGGCGAGCGTCGCGAACAGGGTCATTGCGATCTGAAAGGCGGCGAGCTCGGGCGAGCCCTGCTGCGCGGCCGTGAACACGGCGAGCAGTATGGCGGCGCGCAGGCTGAGCGTACGCAGGAACAACCAGCCGCCGCTGCGGGCGCCGAGCAGCAGCCCGGCCCGGTGCGGGCGCAGCGGAGCGCTGTGGCGCCTGGCATGTGTGGCAACCACGACGAGGTAGACCGCAACCATGCCCCACTGCGCAACGACGGTGCCCACAGCCGACCCGGCGATTCCCCAGCCGAGTAGGTAGATGAACACGTAGTTGAGCGCGACGTTCGCGCCGAATCCGATCCCGGCCACGTAGAGCGGGGTGCGGGTGTCTTGCAGGCCGCGCAGCAGTCCGGTGGCGGCGAACACCAGCAGCATGGCGGGCAGGCCGAACATGGAGATGCCGAGGTAGGTGGCGGCATCCGCTGTAACCGCGGCCTCAGCGCCAAACGCGCCGACCAGCGCCGGAGTGGCGAGCAGGCCGCCGGCAGCAAGTACGACGCCCAGGCCCACGGCGAGCCAGAGGCCGTCGATGCCGACCGACACCGCCCTTCTCGTGTCGCCGGCGCCGAGCCAGCGGGCCACGGCCGGGGTGGTGCTGTAGGCGAGAAAAACCATGAGGCCGATGATGGTCTGCAGCACGGCGCTCGCCAGGCCGAGCCCGGCCAGCGGGGTGGTGCCGAGGTGCCCGACCATCGCCGAATCTGCCAGCAGAAACATCGGCTCGGCCACGAGGGCCCCGAGTGCGGGTACGGCGAGCCGCAAAATGTCCCGGTCGATGGGCTGTGCCCGCAGAATGTTAATGGTTCGACTCTACGGCGGCCCCTTGTGCGCCGTCGCCGCGTGGGCGGCGAGTCGCCCTGCGCCGTCGCCGCGTGGGCGGCGAGTCGCCCTGCGCCGTCGCCGCGCCAGCTGCGGGTCGCCGCGCCACCTCTAGCTGGCGCGCTCACCCATACCGGGCGCGCTCACCCGGTCGACCGCGCTGGAGCGGCTGAACGGATTGAAGAAGATATGCGCGCGGGCGTCGCGCGCGGCGTTCGCGCGACCCGTTTACAGAGCGAATTCTCGTGGCGAGCGAATAGGCTGGGGGCATGACTGAGCTGGCGACTGAATCCGGAATCAACCAGAACGAACTTGACTCAAAGGTGCGCCCGCAAGACGACCTCTTTCGGCACGTGAACGGCAAATGGATCGCACGCAGCGAGATTCCCGCCGACAAGGCCCGCTGGGGCTCCTTCATGATGCTCGCTGAAGACGCCGAGAAGGCCGTACGCGAGATTATCGTTGAAGCGCAGACCGCGCCGACGGGTAGCCTCGAGCGCAAGTTCGGCGACCTCTATACGAGCTTTCTCGACGAAGAACGCATCGAAGCGCTCGGCGCCACCCCGCTCACGAGCGACCTGGCCGCGGTCGACGCCGTCACCACCATCTCCGAACTGCTCGCCACCCTCGGACGCCTCGAACGCGGCGGAGTCGCCGGAGCGTTCCACCTCTACGTCGACAACGACCCGGGCAACCCCGAACGCTACCTCGTCTTCATCGCGCAGGGCGGCATCGGCCTCCCCGACGAGTCCTATTACCGCGAAGAGAAGTTCGCCGAAATTCGCACCAAATACCGCGAGTTCCTTGAGCGGATGTTCACCCTCGCCGGTTTCGCAGACGCCGCCGCACGCGCCGGGCGCGTGCTCGACCTCGAAACCGAACTCGCCTCGCACCACTGGGACAAGGTGGCCACGCGCGACAGCGAGAAGACCTACAACCTGCGCACCTGGGGCCAGGTCTCCGCGCTCGCCGCCGGTGCCGACGTCGACCTCTGGCTCGACGGCCTCGACGCCCCGGCCGGCGCCCTCGAGGAGGTCGTCGTGCGCGAACCGAGCTACATCGCCGGCCTCGCGGCCACCCTCACCGACGACCGCCTTGAATCGTGGCAGGACTGGCTGCGGTGGCAGGTCATCCGCTCGAGTGCTGCATATCTGTCGAGCGATTTCGTCGAGTCGAACTTCGATTTCTACGGTCGTACCCTGAGTGGCACCCCGCAGCTGCGCGACCGGTGGAAGCGCGGCGTCTCGCTTGTCGAGGGCGCACTCGGCGAGGCCGTCGGCCGCATCTACGTGGAGCGCCACTTCAAGCCGAGCGCCAAGGCGAGCATGGATGTGCTCGTGGCCAACCTCGTTGCGGCCTACGAAAACAGCATCACCACCCTCGACTGGATGACCGAGGAGACCCGCGGTCGCGCGCTCGAAAAGCTCAGTAAGTTCACCCCGAAGATCGGTTATCCGGTGACGTGGCGCGATTATTCGAGCCTCGAAATCACCGCCGGCGACCTCATCAGCAACGTCAGAGCCGCGGGGGAGTTCGAGTTTCAACGGGAGCTCGGCAAGATCGGCAAGCCGCTCGACCGCGACGAATGGTTCATGACGCCCCAGACCATCAACGCCTACTACAACCCCGGGTTCAACGAAATCGTCTTTCCGGCCGCCATTTTGCAGTTTCCGTTCTTCGACGACGCGCGCGACCCGGCCGCCAACTACGGCGCGATCGGCGCGGTCATCGGCCACGAGATCGGCCACGGATTCGACGACCAGGGCTCGAAGTACGACGGCGACGGCCGCCTCATCGACTGGTGGACCGCCGACGATAAGTCCGCGTTCGAGCTGCGCACGACCGCGCTCATCGCGCAATTCGAGGGCCTGGAACCGCAGGCCATCCCGGGCAACACCGTGAACGGTGCGCTCACGATCGGTGAGAACATCGGCGACCTGGGCGGGCTCTCCATCGCCTGGAAGGCCTACCTGCTCTCGCTGAACGGCGCAGAAAGCCCGGTCATCGACGGACTCACCGGGCAAAAGCGCTTCTTCCTCTCCTGGGCCCAGGCCTGGCAAATGAAGCTACGCGACGCTGAGGCCATCCGCTTGCTGGCTATCGACCCGCACTCGCCGAACGAGTATCGCTGCAACCAGATCGTCAGCAATATCCCCGCGTTCTACGAGGCGTTCCAAGTGGGCGAAGCGGACGCCCTCTGGCTCGCCCCCGAGAAGCGTGTCACCATCTGGTAGCGCTTCTGTTCCCCGTCGAGGGTTAGTCTTGAGCAGGCTCCTCTGAGCCGGGGATGAGGCAGGCCCGGGGTCGCCGCCGGAGAGAGGATCGACAGTGGTCTTTCGCGGTCGCGACGCCGACGGCACGAGTGGTCACCTGAATCCTGCTTCCAACCAAGCGGATGGCGGCGGCTCCGTTCGTTCCCGCCACGCCGCTGCGCCCGGTGGCAAACACCGTATAACGGACGCCCCCGAGAACTTTGCCCGCGGCTTTGCCTCCCTGGGCGAACTCGCTCTCAACGGGGTGCAGGTCTCAGCCCGCGCAACCGATCTTTCGACCGGGCGGGTACTGTTTTCGGTCGACGACCACGTGTCGATGCCGACGGCCAGCGTGGGCAAGGTGTTGCTGCTGATCGAGGTTGCCGCGCGCTTGAACGACGCCGAATTCGGTCTGGCCACGATGCTCGAGCGTTCGAGTGCGGATGCCGTGAGTGATTCCGGCGTCTGGCAGCACCTGCAGATCGCCCGGCTCGGCGTCGCCGACCTTGCCGCCCTCGTCGGCGCGACGAGTGACAACCTCGCGACGAACGTGCTCATTCGCACCGTCGGGCTGCACTCGGTGCGTGCCCGCACCGAGCAACTAGGCCTTAGCCGCACCGCACTGCTCGACCTGGTGCGCGACAAACGCGGCCCGGATGACGCGCCGCAGCTGTCGGTGGGCAGCGCCAAGGAACTCACCTGGCTGTTCACGGCGCTTGCTCGCGGTGAGATCGTGGATGCTGAAACGAGCGCGCGGGTCATTGGCTGGCTGTCGCTCAACACCGACCTGTCGCTCGTGGCCAGTGCGTTCGGGCTGGATCCGCTCGCACACCGGGAGAGCGACCACGGTCTGCTCATGGTCAACAAGACGGGAACGACCGCGGGTGTGCGCAGTGAGGTGGGTATTCTCCGCGGTCCGCGGGCCGGCGTGACCTACGCGGTCTCGATGCTGTTCGACGACACCCAGCTGATGACACGGCTCGCGGTGCTCAACGGGATGCGCGCGGTCGGGGAGGATCTGCTGGGGTACGTGCACTAGGAGCCGACAAGTTGTGCCATCGTGGAGGGGACGGGCATAGACGCCCGCCACCGACGCGAAGGAGCTATGCCATGGCGGTCATCGGATGGATTGGGCTGGGCCACATGGGCGGCCCCATGACGGCAAATCTGGTCAAGGCCGGGCACAGCGTGCGCGGCTTCGACCTCAACACCGATGCCCTCGACGCGGCGGTGGCTGTCGGCGTCACCCGCACAACGAGTATTGCGGAGGCCGTGGCGGGTGCCGACGTCGTCTTCACGATGCTGCCCAAGGGCGAGCATGCCCGTGCGGTGTACTTCGGCGACGAGGGCGTGCTGGCCCACGCCGACACGTCGACCCTGCTGGTGGATTCCTCGACGATCGACATTGAATCGGCCCAAGCGCTGCACGATGCCGCCGCCGCGGCAGGCTTTCGCTTCGTTGACGCCCCGGTCTCGGGCGGAATCACCGGTGCCGAGGCCGGCACCCTCACCTTCATGATCGGCGGTGAAGCGGATGCCGTCACCACCGCCACCGCGTATATCCAGCCGATGGCCGCGAACATCATTCCGACCGGTGGCGCGACGACCGGTCAGGCGGCAAAGATCTGCAACAACCTCATGCTGTTCATCAATCTGGCCGCAACGTCGGAGGGTGCCGTTCTGGCCGAGCGGCTGGGACTGGACAAGCGGGTGTTCTGGAATATCGCATCCGTTTCATCGGGCGACAGCTGGGCGCTGCGCACCTGGTATCCGATTGCGGGGGTCGTGCCGTCGGCGGCCGTGAATCGCGACTTCACGCCGACGTTCACGGCCGAGCTCGCCCACAAGGACATGGGCCTCGCGGTCGCGGCCGCGGCGGCCACCGACACTCCGCTGGAGATCGGAAAGCACGTGCAGCAGCTGTTCCAGCGGCTGATCGACCAGGGCCAGGGCGGCAAGGACTGCTCGATGATCGTGAAACTGGTGGATGGCACCCTGGCTCGGAGCGGCACCGAACTCGAGTAGGCAGTCTGACTAACCAGTCAGACCATGTAGTCATGCAACTCACACCCTGGCCAGTCGATTGGATGCGCGCCGCCCTCGGCCTCGGCGTGCTCGCACGCTCGCGCCCGGCGCGGCCTACGGCTGCAAGATCGCCGCCGACTGGCAACTCTTCTCCACCACCGTGCACCACCAATTGCAGAACGGGCAATTGCAGAACGGGCAATTGCAGAACGGGCCGGCCGAATCGTGGCCAGTGACCCGCGATGTGGACAGCGGTGTGTCAGACAGCGTTGACTCGCATGGCGGCCCTATCGCATCCTCTCAGATGAGGCCGCGCGCGGGCCGAAAACGCCGCCTGGCTCGACGATCTCACGATCGAACTGCGTTTGCGTGACAGTGGTGGTCCTGTCGATCGTTATCTGGCTGATCGTTCCCGTCGGCGAGCCGCTCGCGGGCCAGCGATCCCGGCCTTATTTTTCGGCCGGAACCTCAACGTAGCGCGGGCTCTTCGGGTTCATGAGGGAGTTTCGGCGGCCGTAGGCGAAGTAAATCACCAAGCCGATCACGAGCCATATGACGAAGCGCAGCCACGTTTCCCAGTGCAGTTGGGTGATCAGAAAGAAAGATGCCAGCACGCCGAACGCAGGCACGATCGGCATGAACGGCAGCCTGAAGGTGCGTGGAACATCGGGGCGCGTGCGGCGCAACACGATGACGGCAATGCAGACCACAACGAAGGCGGCGAGGATACCGATGTTGGTTAGGTCGGCGATAAGCCGAATCGGGAAGATCCCCGCCAGAATCGCAGAGGCGATGCCCGCAATCCACGTGACGCGTTGCGGGGTGCCCTTCTTGTCGGTGCCCGAGAACCATTTGGGCAGCAGGCCGTCACGGCTCATCGAGAACCAGACCCGGCTGACGCCGAGCAGAAAGGTGAGCATCACAGTGAGAATGGACACAACGGCAAAGGCCGAGAGGATAGTGGCGATCACCGGCAGGCCGACCGATTGGAAGGCCACGGCGAACGCGGCCGTCGGGTCGATGTCCTGCCAGTTCTGCATGCCGGTGAGCACCAGGGTGGCCAGCACGTAGAGCACCATCGCAATGGCCAGGGAGAGCAGAATCGCCTTCGGCATGTGCTTCTTGCCGTCTTTGGCCTCCTCGGCCGCGGTGCTCATGGCGTCGTAGCCGAACACCGCAAAGAACACCGTGGCCGCGCCCGTGAAGACGGCGCCGAATCCATTGGGTAGGAACGGGATGTAGTTCTGCGTGTTGATGTAGAAAAAGCCGAGCACGATGATGCCCAGGATCAGCAGCACCTTCAGGCCAACGGCGACCAGTTCGAAGCGGCCGAAGGTCTGAGTGCCGCGGCTGAGGATGAATGTCACGAGCAGACAGACGATGATCGCCGGCAGGTTGATCACCCCGCCGTCGAGGGCGTCGGCCGTGCCCTGCATCCAAATCGGCACCTGCACGCCAATGCCGGACATGAATTCGGTGAAATAGCCGGAGATGCCGATGGCAACCACGGCCACAATGGCAATGTATTCCAGCAAGAGGTCCCACCCGATGAACCAGCCGACGATTTCACCGAGGGCGACATAACCGTACGTGTAGGCCGACCCAGCACGCGGGATCATTCCGGCGAACTCGGCATAGGACAGGGCGGCGGCTGCGCTGGCAAGACCGGCGATGAGGAACGAGATGAGCACGGCCGGGCCGGCGCCCTCGCCGTCGGGGCCGCCGTTGGCGACAAGGCCGGCAAGGGTGAAGATGCCGATGCCGATGATGCCACCGACACCGATCGCGGTGAGCTGCCAGAGCCCAAGGCTTTTGAACAGTCCGTTCTTCTTGGATTCATCGCCGACATCGTCGATGGGCTTTCGCCGCAAGACAGAGTTGGGATTCTGAGCGGACATGACGCCTCCATTGGCCGGTGCTGTCTACCCTCCGTGCGAGGGGTACGTAGAAACCCTATACCGTCTGATTTTGCATAATTCATAATCAAATCGGTCAAGATCGGCGCTTATCGCGGCGAAACGACCCGGCCCTGACCGGCAGTCAGACGATCGCGAGTTCCGGCCCGGCAGCACTCAGTTTGCGGGCCTTTGGCCGGCGTGCCCGTTTTGCGTGTGGGTTCACTCGAAACGGTCGCGTCGTGAGCTCCGCGAGCCTGGTGCACGGAATTGTCCTTGACGACTACAAGACGCAGCTTAGTGAGCGCTCTGCTCATTAAAGCGAACCAGCCCGCTCGATTAGGCTGGCCCCAGAAACTGGATTTCACAGGAGATGCCGTTGGCACTGAATCGTCCTGTTGTTGTCGGAGTCGATCCATCGACCCAGAGTCGCAAGGTCGTGAGTGTCGATGCCGACACGCCCGTGCACGACGCCCTGCTCTGGAATGACGTGCGCAGCGCCCCGCAGGCGGCCGCGCTCACCGAGAAGTACGGCGCGTCGATGTGGGCCGGGGAGGTCGGTGTCGTACCGGTCGCTCCATTCACCATCACGAAGTTGGCCTGGCTACCCGAAAACCGGCCGGAACTCGCGGCGCGCGTTGAGCGGGTGCTGCTTCCGCACGACTGGCTCACCTGGAACATTCTCGGGCGGGCCGCCGAGGCCACGACCGACCGCAGTGACGCGTCGGGAACGGGATATTTCTCGGTGCCGAAGAAGGTGACGTGGTCGTCTCGATCGGCAGGAGCGGCACCGTGTTCGCCGACGCCGCCGGCGGCCAGCTTGCCCTCATCGCAACCATCAACGGTGCCCGCACCCTCGTGGCCACGGCCCGCATGATCGACGCCGACGGGCTGCTCATGCTGCCCTACCTCGACGGCGAACGCACTCCGAATCTACCGGGTGCCACCGGCTCGCTCACCGGCAAGCGCCGGGCCAACATGAACCCCGAAAACCTGGCCCAGGCATCCGTTCTCGGTGTGGTCTGCAGCCTCGCCGACGCGCTCGACTCGCTGCGCAGCCAGGGCGTGCCCGTGCGCCAGGCCGCGTGGGCGCTCGACGGTGGCAGCAATTTTCCGCACTGGAAGCGAGAGATCGCGACCGAACTCGAGCCCTCGGCCGCACGCGACTGGGCCGTCGACGTGCGAGCGCGCTACGCCGAGCAGCGTGGCACGATCTACGGGGTCTGAGCCCGGGGTCTGAGCCCGGGTGTGGGGGTCACGGGTAGCCGATGAACCAGAGCAGCACGATGGCCACCGGCTGCAGGGCGATGCCCGCGCCGAGCAGGCTGCGACGCAGCGCCTTCGACCGGGAGATCGCCGGGTCACCGAGCAGCGGCGCGAGCGGCAGTAGCAGCCGAAACAGGCTCTGCTGCGGCAGAAACACGGCCACGAGATAGAGGCCGTAGCTTGCCGAATACGCCACGATTTCCGGCCGAAGCGGATGCAGCAAGCGTCGCGACAACCACCATCCAAACCCCGACGCGAGCGCGAGTACGAGTACGATTCCGACCACGCCAAGGTACTTTCCGGCCATCAGGAACCACGGCGTGAGCGGCACGAATTCGACCCGGCCGACGAAGCCGGTCCACCAGGACAACTCCGTCATGAGGTAGGCGTCGTGCACTCCCGTGACAGCGTCGGCCACGAGCGGCCAAGACAGGCCAGCCGCCGCAATGACCAGTCCTGCGGCTAAGATGGCCCATCGTTCCGCGCGAGCGGATCGCCCGCGTTCCCGCCAGCGCAGTACCAGAATAATGAGGAGCGCCAGCGACAGCGCGAGCACCCCCGGCCGGGTGAACGCGGCCAGCACGGCGAACGGAATCATCAGCAGGTAACGCCGCGACACCATCATCGCGAGGCTCGTGAAAACCAGGAACAGAAACAGGCTCTCGGCGTAAGCCACCTGCAGAATAAATGACAGCGGCCCGAAACAGAACAGGGTGACCGCCCACAGCGCCGAGTTCGCGCCGACTCGGGAGGCCAACAGGTGGTAGAGCCCGAGTGCGGCCCCGGCGCCGAACAGGATCGCCACGAGCATGCCGGCGACGTAGAATTCGAGGCCGGTCAGCGCCGCGACAACGCGCACGAGCCACGGAAAGACCGGCAGGAAGGCCCAAGCGTTCGGCTCAACGTTGCCGGCGGTATCGGTCGGCAGTACAGCCGGGTAGCCGGAGAGCGCGATCTGCCGGTAGAACGAGCTATCCCACGACCCCGAGAAGGTGAAGAAATTCGGGTCGCTCCGGTAGCTCGCGAAGTTCCAGCCGGCGCGAGTGGCGACGGCGAACAGGGTGCCGAGCAGTGCCGTGGTGAGCAGCCGTGATGCTGCCCAGATCAGCAGCACGAGACCCCATGGCGGCAGGCCGCTGAGGCGAGAGCGGAGCGCGCTGAGGCGCTGCACCCCGCCCCCGCTCGTCATCGCCCCAGGCCAGCGCGGCCCTCGCTCTAGCAGCAGCGCCCCTGCGGGTTCTTGTCCTGCCGGTCAGTCTGGTCCCGCCAGAACTCCCGTTCGGTCATGATCGGATGCGCCGCATTGGTTTCGCAACTCGCGTGGTGTGTCGCGTACTTGTCATAGGC
>NZ_JAJAYI010000039.1 GCF_026786305.1 Cryobacterium sp. | reverse complement strand
TTGAACACTGTCCTGAACTATGTGCAGGAACGGCGGGCTGAGAGCAGCCTGCAGGCGTTGGCGAAGCTGTCAGAAGGCAAGGCCGTCGTTCGCCGCGACGGCGTCGAGCTCGAGGTGCAGCGTTCCGACCTGGTGCCGGGCGACATCGTGCTCCTCGACGCCGGGGATTCCGTTCCGGCCGACGGTCGCCTCATCGACAATGCCGGCCTTCAGGTGGCGGAGGCGACCCTGACCGGGGAATCCGAGCCGGTCAGCAAGACGACCCCGGCGCTGGATGATTCCGGATTGCCGCTCGCCGACCGCCACAACATGCTCTTCATGAACACCATCGTCACCCGGGGACGGGCAACCATGGTGGTCACCGACATCGGCATGGGCACGGCGGTCGGCGGTATCGCGGCGCTGCTGAGCGAGGTGAAGAACGACAAGACGCCGTTGCAGCGGAGGATCGACCAGCTGGCCCAGGTGCTCACCATCGCGGCGCTGGTCGTGGTGGCGATTGTTTTCGTTCTGGGCCTACTGCGCGGGGAGTCCTGGACCGATCTCCTGATCACGGCAGTGTCGCTGGCCGTTGCGACTATCCCGGAGGGTCTCACCGCGGTCGTCGCGTTCACCCTGGCGATGGGTGCCTCGAGGCTGGCCGCCCAGGGCGCCATCATCAAACAGCTCTCGGCGGTGGAAACTCTCGGCAGCGTCAGCCACATCGCCACCGACAAGACCGGCACGCTGACCATGAACGAGATGACGGCCCGCCGGTTGCACACCCATGGCCGAGATTTTCGCATCACCGGCGAGGGCTACTCCACCGATGGCAGGATCCTCACCGGCGACGACCGTGGGATGCCCGACCTCACCGAGGCGTTCCTGACCATGGCCCTGTGCAACGACGCCGTACTGAACGACGGCGTGCTGGTGGGTGATCCCACCGAAGGGGCACTGGCAGTGCTAGCCGAGAAGGGCGGCATCGACGTCGCCGGCGCGAGGCGGGCCCACCCACGAGTGGCCGAGGTCCCCTTCGATTCCGAGTACAAATTCATGGCCACGTTCCACCGGATGGCGGCGCCAACGTCCGGCGCGCGCCCGCCCGAACTGCGCTGCTTCGCCAAGGGCGCACCGGGCGCTCTGATGCCCCTGACCGACTCGGTGCTGGGCATCGACGGCATCCGCCTGCTGGACGACACGCTGCGGCAACGGATCCACGATGCGGTTCAGGAGCTCGCCGGCGACGGCCTTCGCACGATCATGATCGCCGGACGTTCCCTTGACCCCGGCAGCGTTCCCGACGAGGGCTCCGGTCGGTCGCTGGTCACTGGCCTGACCCTCTACGCCATCGTCGGAATTGTCGACCCACCCAGGGTCGAGGCGGCCGCGGCCATCGCGGTGGCGCTCGGCGCCGGCATCCGCGTGCACATGATCACAGGAGACCATCTCGTGACCGCCTCGGCCATCGCCCGCAATCTGGGCCTGCCTGGAGAGTCCGCTGCCGGTCCCACACTGGACGACCTCGACGACCACGATCTCGCTGCCCGCGCCGCCGACTACGGGGTTCTCGCCCGGGTCACCCCGGCCCACAAGATCCGGGTGGTCAGGGCCTTGCAGTCGGGCGGCAATGTCGTGGCCATGACCGGCGACGGCGTGAACGACGCACCGGCCCTGAAGCAGGCCGACATCGGCATCGCCATGGGCATCACGGGCACGGACGTCTCAAAAGGCGCCGCCAACATGATCCTCACCGACGACAACTTCGCAACGATTGTCGCCGCGGTGAGGGAGGGACGCGGCATCTATGCCAACATCCTGAAGTTTGTCAGGTTTCAGCTGACCACGGCGTGGGGGTTCGTGATCATCTTCCTGGTCGCGGGCATCACCGGGTGGGCCGCCGGTGCACCGTTCACGGCTCTGCAGATTCTCTGGGTCAACATCATCATGGACGGACCGCCCGCGCTGGCACTCGGTGTGGACCCGGCCGAACCCGGAACGATGAGCCGCCCGCCGCGCCCGCCGGACGAGCGGCTGCTCACCCGGGAACGACTGCTCCGGATTCTGGGGCTCGGCCTCATTATGGCCGCGGGAACGCTGACCGTGCTGGTCCAGGCACCGTCGCTCTTCCCGGACAGCGCCAGCCACCCGGACTTCGCCACCACCCTCGCGTTCACCACCTTCGTCTTCTACCAGGTGTTCAATCTGCTCAATGTGCGTTCGGATACGCATTCCGTCTTCTCGCCCCAGACCTTCACAAACCGCAGCATCTGGGTGGCCCTCGTTGCCGTGATCATCCTGCAGATTCTCGTGGTGCAGATCGACGTGTTACAAGGACTCTTCGACACCACGTCACTGTCGGCGACCCAATGGGGCCTGGCCGTGCTGGTCGGGTCGTCGGTGCTCTGGGTCGAGGAGATTCGGAAGGCCATCGTCCGGGCGGCTGGGCGTCGCCACGGCGCCGGCTGGTGAGGTTGGACGTTCCACAGCCACAGTCGCGCTTCTTCCCGGTCGTATGGGAAGCTCATTCGTTCCGGCTGGGGTCCGATGAGCTGGAACGGGTTGGTGGGGACTCGGGCGGAGTCTTTGCCGTCAGCGAGCCGGCGTGCGCGCGTGCGGTGGGGTCCAGCCGGGTCTTGATCAGGCTGGCGATCGTGGTCACGGTCAGCACGATTGCGATCACGATGAGGCTGAGGTTGGTACTGATCTCCGGCACGCGGTCATCAAGGCCGTGACCCCAATGCAGAACCAGTTTCGCGCCGATGAAGGCGAGGATGAGCGCCAGACCCGTGGACAGGTACACCAGTCTGTCCAGGAGCCCCTTGACGAGGAAGTAGAGCGCCCGCAGCCCCAGGAGAGCGAAGGCGTTGGCGGTGAAGACAATGTACGGTTCGTCGGTGATTCCAAAGATTGCCGGGATCGAGTCCAGTGCGAACAAAAGGTCGGTGCTGCCAATGGCCAGCAGCACGATGAACAGTGGTGTCACAGCGCGGCGCCCGCCGATGCGCGTGAACAGTCGCCCGCCGACGTAGTCCGGAGTCACCGTGAGAGCGCGGCGCGCCACCCGAACCAGCCGGTTGTCCTGAACGTTCGGGTCGACGTTGCGGTGCCGAAAGAGTTGCACGGCCGTCACGACGAGGATCAGTCCGAAGATCAGGAACATGAACGAGAACAGCTGGAGCAGGGCTGCTCCCACAGCGATGAAGACCGCCCGAAAGACCAGGGCGAGTGCGATACCGAAGATGAGAACCTTCTGCTGGTAGATCGCGGGAACGGCGAAGGTCGACATGATGATGACGAAGACGAAGAGGTTGTCGATGGACAGGCTTTTCTCGACGAGGTAGCCCGCGAAATACTGAGCACCGAGTTCGGTGCCGACCTGGGCCATGAACACCAGACCAAAGGCCACGGCCACGGCAATATATAGAACAGAGGACACCGCGGCTTCGCGAAATTTCACGGCGTGGGGCCGAGCGGCGGCGAGCCCGAGGTCCAGGGCGAGCAGACCAAGAATCAGTCCAATGGTCAGCGTCCAGCGCAGCACACTGACATCCAGCACGAGCGTCCCTCCCCTGTCTCCCGTAGCTTCCTCACCGGAACCGAGGCGATGAGCTGATTGGAACTTCGTATGACTCTCTGTTGGGAAGTCTAGATGGTGTTCCCACACAGGTTGGGAGCGTGGCGTGCGTTAGCTGACGAAGAAACGGGTGAAGCTCAGGAGCACCAGCACCGCCGCGAAGGCGCCGATCAGGCCGAGCTGTAATGACTTCTGCCGAATGCGTCGCGTTTGCACATAGATCAGACCGAGCACGGCGCCGCCGATGATTCCGCCGACGTGCGCCTGCCAGGCAATATTGAGCCCCGGGATGAAACCGATCACGAGGTTGATGCCCACCAGCACAAGCAGTTGCGTGGCATTCCCGCCGAGACGACGCTGAATCACGAGGAACGCGCCCATCAGGCCGAAGATGGCACCGGATGCCCCCACCACCGGGGTGAAGGGATCCGCAAGAAATAGCACCCCCAGTGAACCCGCCAGTCCGCTCAATACATACAGCGCCAGGTAACGCCCGCGCCCCAGCAGCTGTTCGAGGAGTTGGCCGAAGATCCACAGCGTGTACATATTCAGGAGAACATGAAAGATGGAACCGTGCACGAGCGCGGTCGATAGCATGCGCCACGGCTCAAAACTGCCCGGCTGGGAGTAGACACCGGCGTACAACAGCAGCTTCGTGATCTGGTTGGAGAAAACAAATTGCAGCAGGTACACGACCAGGGTTATTCCAATAATGGAATACGTCACCGTGGGCTGCCCACTGCCGGTCAGCCGGGTGAGAATCGCCGGTTTGGTGCGAGGCGCGTTCTTGCGCTGCTCACGCATACATTCGGGGCAGATGACCCCGACCGCGGCCTGGGTCTGGCACTCGGTGCAGATAGTGCGTGCACAACGCTGACACAGAATGAAACTCTGCCGCCCCGGATGGCGGTAACAATAATTCGCCGCCGAGGTCGGCAGATCACTCATTCTCTGTGGAGGGGTACGGGTTAGACGGGCTCGACGGAAACGCTGTGAATGATGACGTCCTCGAGGGGACGGTCGCGGCCATCGGTGGCGACCGTGGCGAGCTTGGCAACGATCGCGCGGCTGTCGTCGTCTTCAACGGCACCGAAGATGGTGTGCTTGCCCTGGAGCCAGGTGGTCGGCACAACGGTGATGAAGAACTGCGAACCGTTCGTGCCGTGGCCGCCCTGGATTCCCGCGTTCGCCATGGCGAGCACGTAGGGCTGGGTGAAGTCGAGGTCAGGGCTGATTTCGTCATCGAACTGATAGCCGGGGCCACCGGTGCCCTGGCCGAGCGGGTCGCCGGCCTGAATCATGAAGTCTTTGATGATGCGGTGAAAGACGGTGCCGTCGTAGAGCGGCGTGGTGGAGGCAACGCCCGTGGCGGGGTGCTTCCACTCGAGTTCGCCGGTAGCGAGGCCGACGAAGTTCTTGACCGTCTTCGGCGCGTGATTGCCGAAAAGATTGACCTTGATCGGTCCGAGGGTGGTGTTCAGGGTGGCGACAGCGGTGTGCTTAGACATAATCCGATTCTTGCACAGCAATCTCCACCGAATCTGATTGCGGAGCCACGCTCCCAGTGCATTCGCTGGCAACACGGCGATGTAGTGGCAAGATGGGGACTCAGTGGCAAGATAGATACACATTCGCCACACGACATCGATGGAGGGTCCAGATGAGCCTGTCACGCAAGCGCCGCAAGGAACTCACTCGGCTGCGCAAAAGCGCAGACGAACTATGGAGCCACCAACAAGAAGTATTGGAGCGAGCGAACATTCTCGCTCGCCAAGCAAGTCACCAGGCCGGCATACTCGCCCGCGAGGAAGTGGCTCCGCGCGTGCGCGAGGGCTATGACCACTACGTTCGCGCGAGCGTGAATGCCACACAGGAAGCCGCCGACGGTGTGCGCCGCCGCGTCGTCAACGACGTACTCCCCGGCATCGGTGCCGCCATCGGCACGGTCATGTCCGTCGGCGACGTTGCCCGCGACGCCCGTGTGCGAGCCGCACTGGGTCGCATCCGCTTGCAGAAGCCCGTTGTGGTCGAGCCCAAGGGCGCGGGAGCGGGAACCTACTTCGCCCTCGGCCTCGCCGTGGTCGCCGCTGCAGGCGTCGCCTACGCCGTCTGGCAGACGTTTCGCGCCGACGACGAACTCTGGGTCGCCGACGACGAGGTCGAATCGGCCACGCCGCAGGAAGACTAGGGCACCAACGCCCACCAGCGCGGGGGGGGGGGCGCCCCCGGCGCTTGGGGGGGGGGGGCCCCAGGAAAGGGGGGCCGGGGAGGCGCCGCGCCAGGGGGGCGGGCCCCACCCACAAAAACCGAAGAA
>NZ_JAJAYI010000038.1 GCF_026786305.1 Cryobacterium sp. | reverse complement strand
GTGTGGCGGCGGGCCGGGGGGGGGGGGGGGGCACCCCCCCCCCCCCAAAAATGTGGGGGGGGGGGGGCCCCCCCCCCACCGGGGGGGGGGGCCCCCCCCAAAAACCCTCAAAACTCACAACCCCGCGGACAACCCGCCGCCGCCGCTTCTTTCGGGCAGCTCCTTTCCCGCTGCTCCTTCCTTGCCGTCCCCTCGTCGGCAGACGCCCCCACTCCTCGCCTAGGTTTTGGTTGGATGTCGCGCGGGAGCTACGCCGGTGCGCGGGAGCTACGCCGGTGCGCGGGAGTTGGGGCCTGGCCAGAAGTCCCGCGCCACGCGTCACGCGGGACTTGCGCGGGTGCGCGCGAGTTATGCCTCCCGCGCACTGGCGCAGCTCCCGCGCGGCGTGAAATGGGCGCGACTGGCCCGTCGCCGTGCTCGGAACTGAGCCTTCCTGCATCCGTATTGAGCCGCTTTGGCACTGGAACGGTCACCAGCCAGCGCGCGCCTATCCACGGGTCGGTGCCAGGCGTTGAACCGTTCTGCGAGATTGCTGTCGACGAGCTCGGCGGCAGCGCGGAATCTGCTGGAGTTTTCGAGATCACGGTCGCTGGCCAAGTGTGCCAGCGGGTCGGCAACAGAAAACGGGCCGGACAGGATTAGATCCTGGCTGGCCCGTTCGCTGTACTGCCGGTTGTACTGCCGGTTGTGCTGCCGGATGTGCGGCGGCGGTTAGTGCTCGACGGCCTTTTCGGCGCCGTGGCCGGTGAGCGAACGCACCGACATCTCGGCGGCGAGCTTCGGGCTCTCCTTCACGGTGCTGGTGACCGATCCGAGCCAGCCGAGGAAGAACCCGAGCGGGATCGAGATGATGCCGGGGTTGCTCAGCGGGAAGATCGCGAAGTTCACGTCGGCACCGAACATGGAGGTGTCCGTGCCCGAGAACACCGGCGAGAAGATGATCAGGAGAACAGCCGAGGAGAGTCCGCCGTACATGCTCCAGACCGCGCCCCTGGTGGTGAAACCACGCCAGAACAGGGAGTAGAGAATGGTCGGCAGGTTGGCGCTCGCCGCGACGGCGAAAGCCAGGGCCACGAGGAAGGCGATGTTCTGCCCCTGCACACCGATACCACCGGCGATGGCCAGAATACCGATCACAATGACGGTGCGACGTGCGACCTTGACCTCGTCGTCGGGGTTTCCCTTGCCCTTCTTGATGACGGATCCGTAGATGTCGTGCGCGAAGCTCGTCGCTGCCGTGATGGTGATGCCGGCCACGACGGCCAGGATCGTTGCGAAGGCGATGGCCGAGATGAAGCCGAGCAGCAGCGGACCACCGAGGGCGAGCGCCAGCAGCGGGGCTGCCGAGTTCACTCCACCGGGAGCGGCGAGAACGGTGTCAGCACCGACGAGCGACGCGGCACCGAAGCCGAGCACCAGGGTGAAGATGTAGAACGCGCCGATGAGCCAGATGGCCCAGACAACCGAGCGACGAGCTTCCTTCGCGGTCGGAACCGTGTAGAAACGCATGAGCACGTGCGGCAGGCCGGCGGTTCCAAGAACCAGGGCGAGGGCGAGAGAGATGAAGTCGAGCGGGTTCGTGCCGTATTTCAGGCCCGGGGCAAGGATCGCGTCGGCGGGAACGGACGTCGAGGCGGCGACCGCGCTGTCCAGCAGCGCCGACAGGTCGAAGCCGTTGACGGCGAGAACCCAGATGCTCATGGCGAGTGCACCGATGATGAGCAGGAACGCCTTGACGATCTGCACCCATGTAGTGCCCTTCATGCCGCCGACCAGTACGTAGACGATCATCAGCGCACCGACAATGGTGACCACGATGGACTGGCCGAGCTTGTCGTTGATGCCGAGGAGCAGAGAGACGAGCCCGCCGGCTCCGGCCATCTGGGCGAGCAGGTAGAAGAAGCAGACGGCCAGGGTCGTCGTGGCCGCCGCCACGCGCACGGGGCCCTGCTTCAACCGGAAGGAGAGCACGTCGGCCATGGTGAACTTGCCGGTGTTGCGCATGAGTTCTGCAACGAGCAGCAGGGCCACGAGCCAGGCGACGAGGAATCCGATCGAGTACATGAACCCGTCGTAGCCGCTGATCGCGATCGCGCCGACGATGCCGAGGAACGATGCCGCCGAGAGGTAGTCGCCGGCGATGGCGAACCCGTTCTGCGGGCCGGTGAACGAGCGGCCACCGGTGTAGTAATCCGCGGCCGACTTATTGTTGCGCCCGGAACGGATCACGATGATCAGGGTGACCGCCACGAACGCGAGAAAGATCGAGATGTTCAGGACCGGGTTGTTTTCAACCGGTTTGACCAGCGTGGCCAGGGAGTGCAGTGCGTTCATCGCTGTTCCATCCGCTCGAGCTCAAGGCGAAGTTCTTCGGTGCGGGGGTCAATCTTGCGGTTTGCGAAGGTCACGTAGGTCATCGTGATGGCGAACGTCGTGACGAACTGGCCGAGGCCGAGCAGCAGGCCCACATTGATGCGGCCGAAGACCGGCGTTGCCATGAAATCGGGTAGGTACGCGGCAGCAAGCACATAGGCGAAGTACCAGACCAAAAAGAAAATGGCCATCGGTACGACGAACTTGTTGCGGGTGCGCTTCAACTCGAGAAAACGGGGAGTCTTTTCAAATGCCTCGTAATCGATGGTGGACTTCGGTGGGGCGTCTTGCACTGCTTCACTCATGGGGCCTCCTTGCCTCAGGGACGAAAAATCTTGGTTTCAAGAAAAATTGTGGGTGCACGGTGTGGGTGGGAAGTGGTCGTGACCGGGTTACGAAACGGATGCTGACAGCGCGCGTTTCAGATCGTCGAGAACCGTGGGGTCTTCGATGGTGGGGGGAACGGAATATTCTTCACCATCGACGATTTGCCGAATGGTTTTGCGAAGAATCTTACCCGACCGCGTTTTGGGAAGTCGGTCGAGTACGGTGACGTCGCGAAACGCTGCGACCGGGCCGACATGCTCCCGGACAAGGGCGACGAGTTCTGCGACGAGAACGTCGTGGTCGACACTACTGCCGGCTTTGAGTGTGACGAAACCGGCGGCACGCTGACCCTTGAGCGGGTCGTGCACGCCGAGCACCGCGCACTCGGCGACGGCCGGGTGCAGCGTGAGTACCTCTTCGAGCGAACCGGTCGAGAGCCGATGCCCGGCCACGTTGATGACGTCGTCGGTGCGGCCCATCACGAACAGATAGCCGTCGGCATCGAAGTGACCGGAATCGCCGGTGGCGTAGTAGCCGGGAAACGCGGTCAGGTAGGAACTGGCGAACCGTTCCTCACTGCCCCAGACCCCGAGCAGGGTACCGGGTGGCAACGGAAGCCGAATGGCGATGTTGCCGTCCTTGCCGTCCTTCTCGATCGGCTTGCCCTGGGAATCCAGAATGGCGATGTCATACCCGGGAACCGGAACGGTGGCCGAGCCCGGTTTGGTCGGCAACTCTTCGATGCCGAGCAGGTTGGCGCAGATCGCCCAGCCGGTCTCGGTCTGCCACCAGTGGTCGACGACCGGGCAGTGCAGCCCGTTTTGGGCCCAGTGGAAGGTTTCGGGGTCGAGGCGTTCGCCGGCCAGGAACAGGCTGGTCAGGCTGGACACGTCGTGATGCTTCAGTTCGAGCAGGTCGGGGTCGACACGGCGGATCGCCCGAACGGCGGTCGGCGCGGTGAACAGCACCCTGACCTTGTACTCGTCGACGACGCGCCAGAAGGCGCCGGCATCCGGCGTGCCAATGGGTTTGCCCTCGTAAATGAGCGTGGTCACGCCGGCCAACAGCGGCGCGTAGACGATATAGGAGTGCCCGACCACCCAGCCGACGTCGGAGGCGGCCCAGTAGACGTCGCCCGGCCCGACGTTGTAGACGTTGCGCATCGACCAGTTCAGGGCGACGGCGTGGCCTCCGTTGTCGCGGACGATGCCCTTGGGCTTACCGGTCGTGCCGGAGGTGTACAGAATGTACAGCGGGTCGTCGGAGCGCACGGCCACCGGGTCGGCCGGTGCGGCCTTGGCTTCTTCATCGGCCCAGTCCAGCCAGAGGGCATCCGTCTTGGAGCGGTCCTGGTAGTCCGCGGCCGAACCGGGAACGCTGTCCCGATTGCGCACGATCACGGTGTGCACCGAGCCCTGGCTGAGCGTCAGTGCTTTCTCCACCAGCGGCAGGTATTCCACAGAGCGGCCCGGTTCGAGGCCGCCCGATGCTGTGACGATGACACTCGGGCGGGCGTCGTCGATGCGCACAGCCAGTTCCGTCGCGGCGAAACCGCCGAACACGACCGAGTGCACCGCGCCGATGCGTGCGCAGGCGAGCATGGCGACGACCGCTTCGGGAATCATCGGCAGGTAGATGATGACGCGGTCGCCGGTACCGACGCCGTTGGCGCGCAGGGCGCCGGCGAACTTAGCGACGCGACCGAGCAGCTCGAGGTAACTCAGCTGAACCCGGGTGCCGGTCATGGCCGAGTCGTAGATCAACGCGGTCTGGGCACCGCGCCCAGCCAGAACGTGACGGTCGAGGGCGTTGTAGCTCGTGTTGAGCGTTCCCCCGGGAAACCAGCTTCCGGTCGCCGTGCCGTCGACGGCCAGGGCGCTCGTCGGCTGCGTGATCCAGTCGATGCCCGCGGCGGCCTCCAGCCAGAAGTCCTCCGGCGACGAAATGCTGCGTCGCCAGGCCTCCTGGTAGCCCCCACCTGATTCGCCGTTCATGTCCACCTTCTCCATCGAAGTGCTTCTGTATACAAAGAGTGGTTGAAGTATTGCATATAACCCGGCACTGTGGAATAGAATCACACTTGTGTATACAGAAACCGCAATGTTGGGGTTAGACCTTCCGCTTCGAGCAAGCGAGCGGGCGTACCGTCAGCTGCGCGGGGAGATTCTCGACGGCCTCCTCGCACCGGGGGCTGCCCTGCTCGAAGTTGAACAAGCCGAGCGCATCGGCGTTTCCCGCACCCCGCTGAGAGAAGCGGTTGCCCGATTGATCGCCGACGGCCTCGTCGTCGGACGCCGCGGGCGCGGCTTCGAAGTGACCGACATCTCCGTCGACAGCATCTCCGAACTGTACGAGTTGCGCCAGGCGCTCGAAGTGCAGGCCATTCGCCTCGCTGCGACTCGGCGCGACCTGGCACCGTTTATTAGACTCCGCGAGAAGTTCCGTACCGCGCCGGACCTTCTGGAGCAGGGCGATATCGGCGTGCACCGCTATTACGTGCTGATCGATGAACTCGAAGACGCCGTCGACCTTGCCGTCGCAAACCCCTTTCTCGTCGGCGCCCTGCGCGCCGTACGCACGCACTTGGCCCGCAGCCGCCGGCTTGCCCGAAGAAATCCGTTGCGGCTTCATGCCGCAGCGGCCGAGCACCTGCTGATTATCGACGCCATCATTGCCGGCGACCCGTCGCTGGCAGCCCATGCCACCCATATTCATCTTCACCAAAGCCTCGTGAGCGTCCTCGCGGCGATCGACGGGGAATCGGCCACTCCGGTCGGCTAACGAAGGGATCCACCGTGCAGCTCCACCACGTTCGAGTTCACAAGAGCGACGAGAATCTGGCCCGCGAGGACCAGCTGGCCTGGAAGATCGCCGAGGTCGCCGCCGATCCCGCCCTGGTCTCCGAGGAAGTGACCGAGATGGTCATCAACCGCGTGATCGACAACGCCGCCGTAGCCGCGGCCAGCCTGACCCGTCGCCCGGTGATTGCCGCCCGCTCGCAGGCGCTTGCGCACCCCCGTTCCAACGGTGGCGACGGCTCGACCGTGTTCGGCCTCGCGCCGGCCCGCCGCGTTTCCCCGGAGTGGGCGGCGTGGGCCAACGGAGTGGCCGTACGTGAACTCGACTACCACGACACCTTCCTGGCCGCCGAATACTCCCACCCGGGCGACAATATTCCGCCGATCACGGCCGTCGCCCAGCACCTCGCCGCCTCGCGAGGCCTGACCGGCAGCGACCTGGTTCGCGGTATCGCCACCGGCTACGAGATTCAGATCGACCTCGTGAAATCAATCAGCCTGCACGCGCACAAGATCGACCACGTCGCCCACCTGGGCCCGTCCGTCGCTGCCGGCATCGGAACCCTCCTCGGGCTCGACGAGGAGACCATCTTTCAGGCCGTCGGCCAGGCACTGCACACCACGACGGCCACCCGCCAATCACGCAAGGGCGAAATCTCCTCCTGGAAGGCCCACGCCCCGGCATTCGCCGGCAAAATGGCCGTCGAAGCCGTTGACCGCGCGCTGCGCGGCGAGACCAGCCCCACCCCGATCTATGAGGGCGAAGACGGTGTCATCGCCTGGCTGCTCGACGGCCCCGGCGGCTCCTATGACGTGTCGCTGCCGGCCGCCGGCAGCATCAAGCGCGCCATTCTCGACAGCTATACCAAAGAGCACTCGGCCGAGTACCAGGCGCAGGCCTGGATCGACCTCGCCCGCCGACTGCACAACGAGCACCCGGAACTGCTCGTGGCCGGGGCGATCACGAGCATTGTCATCCACACCAGCCACCACACGCACTACGTGATCGGATCCGGCGCCAACGACCCGCAGAAGTACGACCCCACCGCGAGCCGCGAAACCCTCGACCACTCCATTCCCTATATCTTCACGGTGGCACTGCAGGACGGCACCTGGAACCACGTCGACTCCTACAGCCCCGAGCGTGCCGGCCGCCCCGACACCATCGCCCTGTGGAACACCGTCACCACGACCGAAGACACGGAATGGACGCGTCGCTACCACTCCCTCGACCCGGCCGAGAAGGCCTTCGGCGGTCGCGTGGAAATCGAACTCAGCAACGGAACCCGCCTGGTCGATGAGATCGCCGTCGCCGACGCGCATCCGCTCGGCGCTCGCCCCTTCGCCCGCGCGGAGTACATCGACAAGTTCCGCACCCTGGCTGCTCCGGTTCTGGAAAAATCCGAGATCGAACGGTTCCTCTCACTGGCCCAGCGCCTGCCGGAGCTGAGGTCCGCCGACCTCGGCGGCCTGACCATTGTGGCCAAGCCGGGACTGCTGGCCTCCATCGCCACCCCGAACGGAATTTTCTAATGTTGTACGCCGGCACGATAGCCGCCGACAAGCGCCGTGCCCTGCGGGCCGGCCTGTCGAGCGGAAGGATTCTGCGCTACCCCGGCGCGTTCAACCCGCTCTCGGCCAAGCTCATCCAGCAGAAGGGGTTCGAGGGCGTCTACATTTCGGGCGCCGTACTCTCGGCCGACCTCGGCCTGCCCGACATCGGCCTGACCACTCTCACCGAGGTGGCCGGCCGGTCGCAGCAGATCGCCCGCATGACCGACCTGCCGGCGATCGTTGACGCCGATACCGGTTTCGGCGAGCCGATGAACGTGGCGCGCACGATTCAGACCCTCGAAGACGCTGGCCTGGCCGGTATGCACATCGAGGACCAGATAAACCCGAAACGCTGCGGCCACCTCGACGGCAAGCAGGTTGTGGATGCCGACACCGCGATCAAGCGCATCCGCGCGGCCGTCGACGCGCGGCGAGACCCGAACTTTCTCGTCATGGCGCGCACAGACATCCGTGCCGTTGACGGGTTGGATGCCGCTGTGACCCGTGCCAAGCAACTGCAGGATGCCGGGGCCGACGCGATTTTTCCCGAGGCGATGGGCAGCCTCGCCGAGTTCGAAACGATTCGCGCAGCCGTGTCGGTGCCGATTCTGGCGAACATGACCGAGTTCGGTAAGGGCGAGCTGTACACCGTGGCGCAACTCGAGAACGTGGGCATGAACCTCGTGATCTTTCCGGTATCCCTGCTGCGCCTCGCGATGGGCTCGGCCGCACGTGGACTCGATGCGATTTCGGAACACGGTTCGCTCACGACGATGTTGCCCGAAATGCAGCACCGGGCCGATCTATACGAGTTGCTCGACTATGCCTCGTACAGCCAGTTCGATTCGGGTATCTTCGATTTCACCCTGAACCCGCACATCTCGACGCCGAGTTCGTCACAGGTCTGAAGGAGCACAATGTCTGACACCCAAACTGTAGAACCTGCGGTCACTCCGCATATTTATAAAGGTCTGACCGGCGTCATCGTCGACACGACCGCGGTTTCCAAGGTCAACCCCGAGACCAACTCGCTGCTCTACCGGGGCTACCCCGTGCAGGAACTCGCTGCGAAGAAGAGCTTCGAAGAGGTCGCCTACCTGCTCTGGCATGGCGAACTACCCGACGAACAACAGCTGGCCGACTTCGAAGCGCTCGAGCGCTCGCTGCGTCACCTCAGCCCGGTGATCAAGCGCATCATTGACGAGCTGCCGCTGACCGCGCACCCGATGGATGTTGTGCGCACCGCCGTGAGTATCGTCGGCGCGAGCGATCCAGACGCGGAGAACCCGTCGCCGCAATCCGACCTGGCCAAGTCGATTCGCCTGTTCGCCCAGTTGCCGGCGATCGTCTGCTACGACCAGCGTCGCCGGCACGGCCTCGAACTGGTCGAACCGCGCGACGACCTCGGCTATTCGGCGAACTTTCTGCACATGGCTTTCGGCGAGGTGCCAGAGCTCGTCGTCGTCAACGCCTTCGACGTGTCGATGATTCTCTACGCGGAGCACTCCTTCAACGCGTCGACCTTCACCGCGCGGGTCATCACCTCGACCCTGGCCGACCTGTATTCGGCGGTGACCGGCGCGGTCGGGGCGCTCAAGGGAGCGCTGCACGGCGGCGCCAACGAGGCCGTCATGCACACCTTCACCGAGATCGGCCTCGGCGCCGGCGCGGCCGACCGTGCCGAACCGTGGCTGGCCCAGGCGCTCACCGAGAAACGCAAGATCATGGGCTTCGGGCACCGCGTCTACAAGAGCGGCGACTCGCGGGTTCCGACGATGCGTGCGTCGCTCGTCACCCTGGTCGAGCACTACCAGAAGCCGGAACTGCTGGAACTGTACGAAGCCCTCGAGACGGCGATGACGACGCGCAAGGCGATTCTGCCGAACCTCGATTACCCGTCGGGCCCGGCCTACCACCTGATGGGGTTCGACACCCTCACCTTCACGCCGATCTTCGTCGCGGCGCGCATCACGGGGTGGACCGCGCACATCATGGAGCAGAAGAAGAGCAACGCGCTCATTCGTCCGCTGTCGGCCTACAACGGCGTCGACCAGCGCCAGGTTCCGTAGCGTTTTCTGCAGGGCGGATGCCGCGCGGCCGGCTGGCAGCGCGGTATCCGCCCTGCACCGGTTGTTTCTGCGGTGTGATTCTGTGGTGTCTGTATCGGGACACGGTCGGCTGAGACCTGGCTAGCATTGACGAATGACACCTGATGCCGAGGATTTGCCCACTTCTCCCGAGATCGCCCGCGAAATTCTGCAGTGGACCGACTTCGCCGCGGCATCCCGCGAGCTGGCAACTCGAGTGCGGGACAGCGGTTTTCATCCCGATGTTGTGATCGCTATCGCCCGCGGCGGCCTGCTGCTGGCCGGCGCTGTGTCATATGCGCTCGGCACCAAGAACTGCGGCAGCATCAACGTGGAGTTCTACACCGGCATTGACGAGCGTCTGCCCGAGCCCGTGCTGTCGGCGCCGATGCTCGACGCTCCGGCCCTTGCCGGCAAGCGGGTGCTGCTCGTCGATGACGTCTCAGACTCCGGCCACACCCTCGCGCTCGTGCTGCGCCTGCTCGGCGAGACCGCGATGGAGGTGCGCACCGCGACGCTGTATACCAAGCCGCGCACCGTGCACGTGCCCGACTTCACGTGGCGCGAAACTGACAAGTGGATCGTGTTTCCATGGTCGGCGCTGCCGCCGGTAGTCGGCGCCCGCGAGACCATCGCGCCCGGGGGGGGGGCCCCCCGGGGGGGGGGGGGGGGGGGGGGGGGGGGCGCCCCCCCCCCCCGCGGGGGGTGGAGGCGGGCGCGGGCCCACCACCCGGGGGGGGGGGGGGGGGGGGGCGCCCGCGGCCCGCCCC